>NZ_JBMSDU010000024.1:0-54571 GCF_049445835.1 Ancylobacter sp. VNQ12
CAGCCCATGTCACGACCAGATCACCCTGAGACCCGGTCTCCCGCCGCATCGCCATCTCACACGCCCCCGTCCGAATCGCGATGTTCAGACGGAATCAGGCGAATGCGACTTCGTCAACGGGCTGTTAGAGGACCGCATTGAAGTCGCCGGCCTACTTGCCCGCAATCCGGTAGCGTACAAGTGGAAGGCCCCATTCCGTTCTGTGGTTCTCCGGGAAGTAATATTCTGGCGATTCCTAGATCTAATGACTCAATCACATGAATTATACAAAAACTGCAGAGGGCTTGGCGCCAGAATATTGTTACGGAGCGCCATAGAAACGTCCGCCATATTGTACTATTTAAACATAATTATTAAAGACACATTAGACGAAAGAATATCATTCAAGGATTTTTCGGACAAGACCTCAAGATTACTCCTAGGTTCTCGCAGCAATTCGGGCGAGATTGCAGCTATAAATATTATGACAATCATAGCGCACGTTGACAAAGTTTATTCAGGAATCGCAAGAATTTACTCAGATCTTTCCGAATCGGCTCACCCCAACATGGATGGCATGTTGCTCGGATATTCAAAACTTGATCGTTCCGCACATTGCACTGAATTGCGAGATCGCTGGAAGGAACACACACGCGATCATTTGAAGCTGATGGACATCAACATGGATTGCTTTGAGTACGAGCACTCCACAGTATGGGTTGGCCTGACTGATAAGCTTGAGGCTTGGATTGCCGAAAACGATGCGAGGCTTGAGGCTGAGGGTGGGGCGGAGAGCCGGTAGGGAGCGGCCGTACGCCTCCCGTCAGCGCCGCCAACTGCCTCTATCTCGTTCCATGCCTCACGACTGCCGAATGGTTCCCTCGCTCGGCGAGCGCCGCTCGACGAGCCGGGACGTCGCTCTGGTGTTCGGAAAGCGGCATGGGCACGTTCTGGACAGCATCAAGCTCTTGATGGCCGACACGCCGCGATCACGGCCACCGCGCGCGGCGCTCGGGGGGCATCGTCTCGAGCACCAGATCGTCCACATAGGTGGCGTTCTGGCGGGCGAAGTCTTCAGCCATCGCCAGGGCGGCGCCGTAGGTCGTGGCGAGCCCCCATATGATCTTTCCGCGCCACACCACATAAGCGTCGGGCGCTCCGCCCTCGAAGTCGTAGACCTGCCTGACGCCTCCACCCTCGAGGTGGATGACGGGCATGTCGTAGCGAGCGACAGTGAAGTGCATGCTCATGCAGCGCCTCCCTGGACCATGGCGCCAGCGACGGCGCGGCGGAACTCCTCAAGTTCCCGAGCGATCGTATCCGGGTCGATCCCGGCTTTCGTCATCTGGCGATGCATGTCGTCAGTGATGCGCTGCCAGTAAGCTTCCCCACCGCGACCGCGCTGTGTGCTCAGGAAGCCTGCGACGCGCTGAATGCGCCCGGTCCGTTTTGCTGCGGGGAAGGGGATCACCTGGCAGGCCGTCTCACGCTGCGTCATTGCGGGCCTCCTCGCGCGTGGGGTCTTGGACCGAGATAGGGCCTTCTGAACCTATCTTCCTCACACCAAGAAGAACCGTTCCGCTAGGAGCGACGCTCCCAGTCCTTCCCTCCTTCCCAGAATGGGAAGAATCCTGCGAAGCAGGTGGAGGTTTATCCTGGTGGTTAAGGAGGGACACCGTGTCCCTGTATCGGGAGGGACATGGCGTCCCTGTTTGAGCGTTTCGAGGCCATTCCGCCGGCGGCACCAGGGCATAGGCCGTTCCCCGCTTGCTCCGACCCGATCCGCCAGCCTTCCGGGGCCCCAGCGCCTTCGCTGCAAGCTCTGGCGGGAGGTTTGTCACTCTCACCTTACGCAGCGCTCCGATCGCTACAAGTGACGCCAGGCCACGGCGGATTTCGGCGTCGTCGCGATAGCCTGCGCGACGAGCTAAAGCCTGTTGAGACGGGAAGGGAAAGCCGGTGTCGTCAGCAAAGCTGAAAAGCGCCACGGCTGTCCTGAGGCCGCGCACGCCGATGTCGCGGCGAGCGTTCACGGCCTCCAGCCATTTGAACCGGTCCGCCGATGCCTTCGGCCGGGTGTGCTTCACGATGGCGAATAGCTCGTCGCCGTCCAGGCCATGGCGCTCCGCGAAAGCGTCGGCGTCGTACCGACTGAATGTCGTTTCATCGAAGTCCGGTGCTTGCCGGAGGGCTTCGAACTCGGTGAAGGCGGCGCTCAGGCGTTCTGAGAGGGCGCTCACTCCGCGTCCTCCGGCGCCGCCTCGAGCTCGGCTTGTAGCTCGCGAGCTTCTCTCGCCGCTGTGTCGAGCAGCAACCACAGCAAATTCGCCTGCGCCTCAGGCAAGCCGCAATGAGCCTCCCCTTTAAAGGTCAGGCAGGGGCCGGTCATGTGCTCGTGGTAGATGTCCTCGAGCGCCTTGGTCGCTGTCACCAGACGAAGCGCTCGCATATTGTTGCGGTTGACGATGCTCGTCGTCATTGCGCGACCCTCCCAGTTGCCGCGCGGCTGCGCTCGATCAAAGCTTCGGCCTCTGCGAGATGAACTGTCCAAAAGCCGAGGCGGCGCATGAAGGTCGGCCAAGGCTGCTCCACCCCCTGAATCGAGATGCAAACGTCGATGGTGCCTGGCGCCGCGTCCGGCCGAGATGCCCGGATCGTCTCGCTGGTAGTCACCTGCAGGCCGTCATCGGTAACGCGGGCGTGGGTTTCGGAGATGAACTCCAGTTTCATCGGCCGGCCTCCCCAAGCAGAGCTTCGCGGACTTTCGAGGGGCTCCATGACCAGCGGCCGCCGATCTGGCGCGCCGGAATCTTGCCCGTGGTCACCAAGTAGTAGGTTTGCCGCTCCGTCTTCCGGATATAGCCCGCGAGCGCCTTGATGCCGTGCCGAACGTCGAGGGGAGGAAGGGTGTCGTCGGTGTTCTCTACGGTTGTCATTTTCGCGTGCTCCGTTAACAAAATCGACACCATATTGGTGTCGCACCAAAATGGTGTCAAGACGTGGTGTCGATTTGGTGCTATTGGAGCTGGTCGGCAATTTGGAGAGGTATGGACGATGTCAGCGGCGGACGAGGAGGTGCGCATCACACTGCGACTGCCGGCCCTTCTGCGTGATCGATTGGCGACGGCCGCCACCGATTCGGGCCGTTCAATGAATGGTGAGATTGTGTTGCGTCTTCAGGGCACGTTCGACGAACCGGTTTTCGACGTCCGGACAGAGGCGATCCGCGCCATTGTGAAACAGGCAGTGGATGGACTTCAGAGCGCGACAGCAGAAATTTCTCAGCAGGTAGCTGCCCTAAGGCAGATGAACAAGCAGCCTGCAAAATCTGGTCAGGAATTGCCTAAAGCGGCAAAGGGCTGAAATGTCCGTCCGCAAGCGAACTTGGACCACGGCAAAGGGCGAGGAAAAAACCGCCTGGGTCGTCGACTACGTTGACGCCAAAGGCGCTCGCCGGCTGAAGACCTTTGCCAAGAAGAAAGAGGCCGACGCCTTCGCTGCTACGGCCAACGTCGAGATCCGCGAAGGGGTCCATGTCGCCGATCGCGCCACGGTGGCGGTGAAGGAGGCTGGCGAACTCTGGCTCAAGAGCTGTGACGCGGCTGGGCTGGAGCGGTCGACGCTCGATCAGTATGGCCAGCATCTCCGGCTCCATATCGCGCCGCTGATCGGCGAGACGAAGCTTAGCAAGATCACGGTGCCGGTTGTTCGGGCGTTCCAGGAGCAATTGCGCGAGCAAGGCCGATCGCCGGCGATGATCAAGCGCGTGACCGTGAGCCTCGGCAGCATCCTATGCGACGCGCAGGAGCGCGGCCTAGTCGTGCGCAATGCCGTTTCCGAGATGTCCAAGCGCCGCAAGGGTGGCGCAAAGCCGGAGAAGCGCCAGAAGGCGCGCCTCCGCTACGGAGTGGACATTCCGACCATGGCGGAGATCAGGGCGATCTTGGTGGCGGCTGAAGGCCGCTACCGGCCGTTCCTCGTCACGGCCATCTTCACCGGCATGCGCGCTTCCGAGCTCCGCGGCCTGACATGGGCGGATGTCGACCTCGATAAGGCGCAGATCCACGTCCGGCAGCGCGCGGACAAGTACCACGTCATCGGCATGCCGAAGTCGGATGCCGGGCAGCGGACAATCCCGTTGACGCCCATGGTGGTGAACACGCTGAAGGAATGGCGCCTGGCATGCCCGAAAGGCGAGCTCGACCTCGTGTTCCCGAACGGGGAGGGGAAGGTCGAGTGGCACCAGAACATCATCAAGCGCGGCCTGTGGCCGGCGCTGATCAAAGCCGGCGTGGCGGTGCCGACGAGCAAGCGGGATGAGGAAGGGCAGCCGGTCATGGTCGCCAAGTACACAGGACTCCACGCCCTGCGGCATTGGTTCGCGTCGTGGTGCATCAATCGGAAGGTGGACGGCGGCCTCGAGCTGTCGCCGAAAGCGGTCCAGGCGCGCATGGGCCATTCCAGCATTCAGGTGACGTTCGACACCTATGGGCACCTGTTCCCGGCGGCGGACGAAGCCCAGGCTTTGGCCGATGCCGAGAGCCGTCTTCTAGCGGTCAACGCGACATAGACGCGACATGGAGGTCGAGAGGTAAGGAAACGTAAGGCGTCTTCAAACTCTCTGACTCCGTTAGTCCAGGTTCGAATCCTGGTCCCCCAGCCACCTCATGGTCAAACTTCAAACGCCGTGATTACGCGGATGGCCGTGCCGGCATGGTCCTGCGCCGTGCCCTCGTGCTGCCATGGCCGCCCTTCCGCGCGGCAAGCGGCGGGCTTTATGCTTCCTTTATGTCCCTGTGCCGCATTCCGGATCGAACGCTTATCGTGCGGCGCCTAGATCATCGCGCAGCTCCAAAAGGGAGAGCTGCAATGCTTGATGTTCTCTATCTGGCCGTAGCCGTCGGCTTCTTCATCGCCATGTCGGCCTATGCCCGCGCCGTGTCGAAGGGATAGGCCATGTTCGATCTTGTCCTCGGCGCTGCCGTGTCGCTGGCGCTCGCCGTCTATCTCGTGACCGCGCTGCTGCGACCCGAGAAGTTCTGACCGCGCCTCGCCTTTTCGCTTCTCTCAGAAAGAACAATGCCATGACCGTTCTCGGCTGGCTTCAGATAGCCATTATTCTCGCGCTCGTCGTCGTCGCGGCCGTGCCGCTCGGCGGCTACATGGCGCGCATCTATGCCGGCGAGCCGACCTTCCTCTCATCGTTGCTCGGCCCGGTGGAGCGGGGTCTCTACCGCCTCGCCGGTGTCGACCCCAGCCGCGAGCAGGGCGCGCTCGCCTATACGCTTGCCATGCTGGCCTTCAATGCGGCCGGCGTGGTGCTGCTCTACACGATCCTGCGGCTACAGGGCCTGCTGCCCTATAATCCGCTTGGCTTTGCCGGCGTCAGCCCGGATCTCGCCTTCAACACGGCGGTGAGCTTCGTGTCCAACACCAACTGGCAGTCCTATGGCGGCGAGACCACCATGAGCCTGTTCAGCCAGATGGCCGGCCTCACGGTGCAGAACTTCCTGTCCGCCGCGACCGGCCTTGCGCTGGCCGTGGCCCTGGTGCGTGCCTTCGCCCGCTCCAATGCGTCGACGGTCGGCAATTTCTTCGTCGATGTGACGCGCTCGGTGCTCTATGTGCTGCTGCCGCTCGCCATCCTCACCGCCCTGGTGCAGGTGGGAATGGGCGTGCCGCAGACCATGGACGCCACCGTGGCCGCGACCACGGTCGAGGGCGCGCAGCAGACCATCGCCATGGGCCCGGTCGCCTCGCAGATGGCGATCAAGCAGCTCGGCACCAATGGCGGCGGCTTCTTCAACGTCAACGCCGCCCATCCTTTCGAGAACCCGACCGCGCTCTCCAACGCGCTCGAGATCTGGCAGATGCTGGTCATCTCCACGGCGCTGGTCTTCGCCTTCGGCCGTCTCGTCGGCGATCGTCGGCAGGCACGCGCGCTGATCGCGACGGTTGCCGTCATTCTCGTTGCCGGCATCGCCGTCGCCTACTGGGCGGAAGCCGCCGGCACGCCCTCCCTGGTCGCCGCTGGCCTCGATCCGACGGGAGGCAACATGGAGGGCAAGGAGGTCCGCTTCGGCCTCGCCGCCTCGTCCATGTTCGCTGCCGTCACCACCGGCCTGTCGGACGGCGCGGTGAACGCGATGCACGATTCCTTCACGCCGCTTGGCGGGATGATGCCGATGTTCCTCATCCAGCTCGGCGAGATTCTGCCGGGCGGTGTCGGCTCGGGGCTCTACGGCCTGCTGGTGATGGCGATCATCGCGGTCTTCGTGGCCGGCCTCATGGTCGGGCGCACGCCGGAATATCTCGGCAAGAAGATCGAGGCGCAGGAGGTGAAGATGGCGATTCTCGCCGTGCTGATCCTGCCCACCGCCATCCTCGGCTTCTCGGCCGTGGCGGCCGTGCTGCCGGACGCGCTGGCCGGTCTCGGCAATGTCGGTCCGCATGGGCTGTCGGAGATCCTGTACGCCTATTCCTCGGCGGCGGGTAACAACGGCTCGGCCTTTGGCGGTCTCTCGGCCAATTCGCCCTGGTGGAACACCACGCTCGGCCTCGCCATGCTGCTGGGACGCTTCGCCTATATCGTGCCGATGATGGCGATCGCCGGCTCGCTCAGCGCCAAGACCCGGCTCACCGCCTCCTCCGGCACCTTCCCGACGCATGGGCTGCTGTTCGTCGGCCTGCTGGTCGGCGTCATCCTCATCCTCGGCGGTCTGCAGTTCTTCCCGGCTCTCGCCCTCGGCCCCATCGCCGAGCAGGTGCAGATGCTGGCCGGCAAGACCTTCTGAACCCCGCCGTTTCGGAGACATTCCATGTCCACCCACACTCACGCGAAGTCCGGCTCCGCCTTCGCCTCGCCCGAGCTGATCGGCCGGGCGATACGGGACGCCTTCGTGAAGCTCAACCCGGTGGCGCTGATGCGCAACCCGGTGATCTTCGTCACCGAGGTCGTCGCGGCGCTCGTCACCGTGCTGTTCGTGCGCGACTTCCTGGTCGGCAATCCGCTCGGCTTCACCGGCCAGATCATGGCCTGGCTGTGGTTCACCGTGCTGTTCGCCAATTTCGCCGAGGCCATTGCCGAGGGGCGGGGCAGGGCACAGGCGGACAGCCTGCGCAAGGCCCGCACCGACACCGTCGCGAGACGCCTGCGCGATCCCGCCAGGCGCGACGCCTTCGACCGCATCTCCGCGCTCGACCTCAAGGTCGGCGATCATGTGCTGGTCGATGCTGGCGACCTCATCCCCGGCGATGGCGAGATCGTCGAGGGCATCGCCTCGGTCAACGAGGCGGCGATCACCGGCGAATCCGCGCCGGTGATCCGCGAGAGCGGCGGCGACCGATCGGCCGTCACCGGCGGCACGACGGTTATCTCCGACTGGCTCGTGGTGCGGATCACCGCGGCGCCCGGCTCTTCCTTCCTCGACCGCATGATCGCGCTGGTGGAAGGCGCCGAGCGGCAGAAGACGCCGAACGAACTGGCGCTTTCCGTCCTGCTGGTCGGCATGACGCTGATCTTCCTCATCGCCGTCATTTCTCTCGCCGGGCTCGGCCGCTACTCCGCCGCCGACGTGCCGGTGCCGATCCTGGTCGCGCTGCTGGTCACGCTGATCCCGACCACCATTGGCGGCCTGCTCTCGGCCATCGGCATCGCCGGCATGGACCGTCTCATCCGCCACAATGTGCTCGCCATGTCGGGCCGCGCGGTGGAGGCGGCGGGCGACGTCGATACGCTGCTGCTCGACAAGACCGGCACCATCACCTTCGGCAACCGCATGGCGTCCGAGATCATCCCGGTGCCCGGCATCAACGAGCATGAGGCGGCGCTGGTCGCCGTGCAGGCGAGCCTTGCCGACGATACCGCCGAGGGCCGCTCCATCCTCGCCCTCGCCCGCGAGAAATACGGCATCACGACCGAGACGGCGGCACTTGAGGGCGCGACCTTCGTCGCCTTCTCCGCGGCGACCCGTCTCTCCGGCGTCGACGTCGCCGGGCGGCGCATCCGCAAGGGCGCGGTGGATGCGGTGAAGCGTTTCGTCCACTCGGTCGATCCGGGCGCCAGCACCGGCATCGTCGCCTTCGACGCGGCGGTGGAGCGCATCGCCCGTTCCGGCGGCACGCCGCTGGGGCTCGCGGAGAATGGCCGTCTGCTCGGCGTCATCCACCTGAAGGACGTGGTGAAGCCGGACATCAAGGAACGCTTCGCCGAACTTCGCCGCATGGGCATCCGCACGGTGATGGTGACGGGCGACAACCCGATCACCGCCGCCGCCATCGCCTCCGAGGCCGGCGTCGACGATTTCATCGCCGAGGCCACGCCGCAGGACAAGCTCGCCTATATCCGCACCGAGCAGCGTCACGGCCGGCTGGTGGCGATGTGCGGCGACGGTACCAATGACGCGCCCGCGCTGGCCCAGGCCGATGTCGGCGTCGCCATGCAGTCCGGCACCCAGGCCGCCCGCGAGGCCGGCAACATGGTGGATCTCGACAGCGATCCGACCAAGCTCATCGAGATCGTCGGCATCGGCAAGCAGTTGCTGATGACGCGCGGTGCGCTGACCACCTTCTCCATCGCCAACGACGTGGCGAAGTACTTCGCCATCATCCCGGCGCTGTTCATCGCCGCGATCCCCGAACTCGGCCTGCTCAACGTGATGGGGCTGCACTCGCCGCAGAGCGCCATTCTCTCGGCGGTCATCTTCAACGCGCTGATCATCATCGCGCTGATCCCGCTCGCCCTGCGCGGCGTGAAGTACCGCGCGCAGGAGGCCGGCACGGTGCTCGCCCGCAACCTCGCCATCTATGGCGGCGGCGGCATCGTGCTGCCCTTCGTCGGCATCAAGCTGATCGACGTCGTCATCGCCGCAATCGGCCTCGCCTGAGGAGACATTCATGTTCACCCATCTTCGCCCGGCGCTGACGCTCCTCATCGCCCTCACCGGCCTCACCGGCCTCGCCTATCCGCTCGGAATGGTCGAGGTCGCGCAGGCGCTGTTCCCCGCGCAGGCGCGCGGCTCGCTGATCGAGCGCGACGGCAAGGTCATCGGTTCCTCGCTGATCGGCCAGACCTTCGCCGAGGACCGCTATTTCCATCCGCGTCCCTCGGCCGCCGGCACCGGCTATGACGCGGCGGCGTCCTCCGGCACCAATCTCGGCCCGACCAGCGCCAAGCTGGCCGACCGGTTGAAGGCTGATGCCGATGCGCTCCGTGCGGCGGGCTTCCCGGCCGTGGTTCCCGCCGATGCCGCTACCACCTCGGGCAGTGGGCTCGACCCACATGTCTCGCCGGCCAACGCGCTGGCGCAGGTGGCTCGCGTCGCCAAGGCCCGCGGTGTCAACGAGGCGCTTGTACGCGACCTTGTCGAGGATCACATAGAGAAACCCCAGCTAGGCGTCTTCGGCGATCCGCGTGTCAATGTGCTTGCCCTCAACCTCGCGCTCGACGCAGCAGGTCCGGCGCTGCCGCCCTCCTGAGCAGGACTGCCGATGAGTGCCGAGGAACCGCTGCGCGCCGATCCCGATGCCCTGCTCGCCGCGGCCGAGCGGGAGACGCGCGGCAAGCTGCGCATCTTCCTCGGCGCCGCGCCGGGGGTCGGCAAGACCTTCGCGATGCTTTCCGCCGCCCGCGCCTTCAAGGCCGCGGGCGGCGACGTCGTTATCGGCATCGTCGAGACCCATGGCCGCGCCGAGACGTTGGCACTGGTCGACGGCATCGAGGAGCTGCCGCGCAAGGGCATCCCCTATAAGGGCCGGCTGGTGCCGGAGTTCGATCTGGAGGCGGCGCTCACCCGGCGCCCCGCTTTGCTGCTGGTCGATGAATATGCACACTCCAATGTCGAGGGCAGCCGTCATCCCAAGCGCTGGCAGGACGTGCAGGAACTGCTCGCCGCCGGCATCGACGTGTGGACCACGCTCAATATCCAGCATGTCGAGAGCCTGAACGACGTCATCCAGCGCATCAGTGGCGTCAGGGTGCGCGAGATCGTGCCGGATTCCGCACTGAAGAAGGCGGACGAGATCATCCTCGTCGACCTGCCGTCGGACGAGCTGATCAAGCGCCTCGCCGACGGCAAGGTCTATGTCGAGGACACCGCCTCGCGCGCGGTGCAGAGCTTCTTCAAGCCGTCGAACCTCACGGCGCTGCGCGAACTCGCCCTGCGCCAGGTCGCCGCGCGGGTCGACAGCGACCTTGTCGCGCGCATGCGCGGCTCGGCGATCCAGGGGCCATGGGCCGCGGGCGAGCGCCTGCTGGTCTGCGTCGGGCCGGACATGGCGGCCGAGCCCGTGGTGCGCGAGGCCAAGCGCCTCGCCGACCTGATGGATGCGGCATGGTTCGCCGTTACCGTCGAGCGGCCCGGCCATGTGATGGCGGCGCGCGATCGTCTGCGGCTGGAGGCGGGGCTGCGCCTTGCCGAGAGCCTCGGTGCCGAGGTTCGTCCGCTCGTCGCTGCCGATGTGCCGACCGAGTTGCTGCGCTTCGCCCGCTTCGAGAATGTCACCCAGATCATCATCGGCAAGGCGCGCCACCGGAGCTTGCAGGGGCTGCTGCGCGGTTCGCTGGCCGACGCGCTGGTGAAGGGAGCGAACGGCGTCGCCATCCATGTCGTCACCGCCGAAGCGCCCGACCGCACCCGGCGCGGCTGGCTGCGCTTGCCGCCCTTCGGTCCGGTGGCCGGCTATGTCGCCGCCCCGCTGGCTGTCGGTGTCGCGACGGTGATCGGTTTGTTTCTCACGCGCTTCGTGGCGCTGCCGAACGTCTCGATGCTGTATTTGCTGGCGGTGCTGCTGCCGGCGTTGCTCTATGGCGTCTGGCCGGCGATCATCGCCTCGGCGCTGTCGTTCCTGTCCTACAATTTCTTCTTCATCGATCCGGTCGAGACATTCACCGTCGCGCGCCCGCATGAATTGCTGGCGCTGCTGGTGTTCCTCATCGTCGCGGTGCTCATCTCGGCGCTGGCGGGGCGCGGCAGGGAACAGACCCGCATCGCTGCGCAGCGCATGCGCGCGACGCGCCGGCTCTATGAGTTCACCCGCAAGCTCTCCGCGCAGGCGGACGGCGCGTCGGTCGCCGAGGCGGCGGCGGTGGAACTGCATGCCGCCTTCGGGCGGGCCAGCGTGATCCTCATGGCCGAGCACGGCGAGCTCACGATTGCCGCCGCCTGGCCGCCCGAGGACAGGCTCGACACCGGCTCGATGACCGCCGCGGCGTGGGCCTATGAGCATCGCGAGCCGGCCGGAGCGGGAACCGGGACGCTGCCGAGCGTGCCTTGGTTCTTCCGCCCGCTGACGGGCACTGAGGCCGGCGCGCCGATCGGCGTCGTCGGCATCGAACGCAGTGCGGGCGAGCCGGTCCTCGACACGGAAAGCGAGCGCATTCTCGGCACGCTGGCGGAGCAGACGGCGGCGGCACTGGTGCGCACGCGCCTCTCGGCCGAGGTCACGCATGCGCGTACGGCGGCGGAGACCGAGCGGGTGAGGAACATACTGCTCGCCTCGATAAGCCACGATTTCCGCACGCCGCTCGCCTCGATCCTTGGCGCGGCGACCAGCCTCATCGACTATGGCGCTGACATTCCCGAGCCGGCGCGGCGCGACCTCCTGCTGCAGATGCGCGACGAGGCCGAGAATCTCGACCAGATGGTGCGCAACCTCCTGTCGATGACCCGGCTGGAGGCCGGTGGGCTGGATCTGCGCAAGGACTGGATCGACGTGGTGGAATTGATGAACCGAGCCGTCTCGGCAGCACGCAAGCGCGGGGCGCCGCAGCGTTTCGTCGTCACCGCCGCGCCGGACCTGCCGCTGTTGCGCGCGGACCCGAACCTGATGGACCAGGCGCTCGGCAATGTCGTCGGCAATGCCGTGCGCTATGCCGGCACCAATGCGCGGGTCGGGCTTTCGGCCACGGTGATCGACGGACAGCTCGTCATCGCCGTCACCGATGATGGGCCGGGCATTCCGGCCGAGACGCTGCCGCATGTGTTCGAGAAGTTCGTGCGTGCCGCACGCACCGCCGGCGATGGTGGCGACGGCTCGGGTCTCGGCCTTGCCATCACCAAGGGAGTCGTCGAGGCCCACGGCGGTACCGTGTCGGCGCGCAGCCCGGCGCCGGGACAGCGCAACGGCACCCGCATTGCCCTGCGCCTGCCGCTGGAACCGACCCCGGACACGGAGGCCGCGACATGAGGCCCATGACCGTCCTCGTGGTCGACGACGAGCCGGCGATCCACCGATTCATGGCGCCGGCGCTGACCGCGAACGGCTATGAGCCGCTGCGCGCCGATACGGGCGCGCAGGCGATCAGTCTCGTCGTCAACCGGCGGCCGGACGTGGTGATCCTCGATCTTGGCCTGCCGGACATGGACGGCAAGGAGGTGATCCGCTCGTTGCGCGCCTGGTCGGATGTGCCGATCGTGGTGCTGTCCGCGCGCGACCGCGAAATCGAGAAGATCGAGGCGCTGGACCTTGGCGCCGACGATTTCGTCAACAAGCCCTTCGGTATGGGCGAACTGATGGCGCGGCTGCGCGCCGCGCTGCGCCATCGCATGCAGGAGAAGGGCGAGACGCCGGTGCTGCGCATCGGCAATATCGAGATCGATATTCCGCGCCACAGGGTGATGCGCGCGGCCGAGGAGATTCGCCTGACGCCGAAGGAGTTCGAGCTTCTGGCCTTCCTCGCCCGCCATCCGGGCAAGGTCCTGACCCACCGGCACATATTGCGCGAGGTTTGGGGGCCGGCCAACGAGCACGACACCCAGTACCTGCGGGTCTATATCGGCCAGCTCAGGGCGAAGCTGGAGGCCGACGCCACCAATCCCGCGATCATCATCACCGAGCCGGGCGTCGGCTACCGCACCGGCGACTGAACGCCGGGCTGCGATGGCGGCACGGTCTCGGGCCGGCTGACACGGCTGATGACCATGCCGAGCGCGAAAACGAGGCTCAGCATGACGGCGATCCGCGTCATCAGCGCGTGGCTGCGGGCATAGCGCGTGGCAGGGCGACGAGCGCGGCGCGAATAGGGGTGGGGGCCGGGAAAGATCGTCTTCATGAGGCAAGGCTCGTCTGGTGCAGCGGCAGCCGCGCCAGCGCGGCGACGGCGACACGGATGGCAGCGGCCGAGGCCGGGCCGGGTTCGGTCAACGGCAGGCGTAGTGCCGGGCCAAAGGTGGGAGTGAGCAGCGAGACGGCGTATTTTACGCCGGCTGGCTCCGGTTCGAGGTCAAGCGCGTGCTGGAGGATGTCCAGCGACGCAACGCCGTTCCGCAGCAATGCGGCAGGGCCGGCAAGACGCTGCCGCCAGATCTCGACGCACAGACGGGGGGCGATGTTGGCGGCGGCGCAGATGCAGGCGCGAGGAGGACGCAGGCCGGGCAGGAACGGCGTCCTGCAGTCCGGCGCGACGCGCCACAGGCGCTCGGCGCAGGCATCGGCCAGCGCTCGCTGGTGGCCGGCGTCCTCGCTTTCGTCCACCAGCGCGAAGATCGACGGCAATTGCCCGAGCCGATTGATCGTCTCCGGTGCCAGCGCCACATTGGTGCGCCGGGGCGCGTTGCCGAGGATCAGCGGCAGGTCGACGGCGCGGGCGATGGCCTCGAAATGCGCGAACAGCCCGGCCTGTGTCGGCTTGTTGTAGTAGGGCGTGACAAGCAGCGCAGCCGATGCGCCCGCCTCATGCGCGGCGCAGGTGGCGGCGATGGTGGTCGCCGTGCCGTTCGTGCCGGTCATCGCGATGATGGGCACGCGCCCCGCCGCCGTTTCCACCGCGAGGCGGATGAGGCGCGTGCTCTCGGCCGGGGTCAGCGTCGGCCCCTCGCCGACGATGCCGCCGGTGATCAGGCCGCTGACGCCCGCCGCCAGCTGCATTTCAATGTGATGGGCGAAGGAATCCTCGTCGAGCCCCGTTCCGAGAAAGGGGGTGACAAGCGGAACGAAGACGCCGCTGAGCATGTCGGTCTCTCGATAAATGCAGGGTTTCTGGCGTCAGAACGGCAGCAGCAGCCGGCGCCGTACCAGGCGCACCGCATCGGGCTGGCCGCCGCATTCGCGCTGGGCATAGCGGATCGCGTCGTCGCGCGACCGGAAGAAGCCGCCGGCCCAGCCATGTTCCTCCAGCGCGACCCAACGTCCGAACGGGTCCTTGCCGACGGCGAAGCGCATGCGGTTGGCGATCGGGGCCATCCCCGCGATGATCTTGCCGGCGACGGTCCTGGATCTCAGAGTGCTCATGCTTTCCAAGAGGGTTGGACGGCGCGGGATCGTGCGCCGCGGTGGAAAGCTAGGTCGGTCCGTCTCAGGGAACGATGGGAAGATGCGGCCGGCTTCGTAAAGCCGGCATAAGGGCGCCCCCGTTTCGTCGCGGCCCTTATGCGGAGGGTGCGAGAACCGCATGGAGAACTTACGCGCCCTCGCGGCATGGGAAGGGTCTTCACCCGCCGGGAGCCGCCTCTTGACCCCCTGGACCGATATGGAATCACACCGCACCTTCTGGCGGTTTCGGTGGAGGATCGCGCTGGCGCTCGTGCCGACCGCGGTGAGCCGCGAGCCGACGCCCATGATGCTGTCGGCCATGCTGTCCATGCTGGCGCTGTTCACCGCGATGCATGCTTTCGTCCGGCGCAAGCGCTTCGAAACGGATCGCTTCTGCGGCTGGGATGAGGCGCTGTGGCTGATGTTTCCGGCGTACGGCGTTCAGCTGCTCCACCATGCCGTGGCCTGACGAGAGGCGCTCTCACCGCAGGGCTGTCATGAAGTCGATTGCGTCGGCGCGTCCCGATGTTACATTTCCAATGAAATGTTGAACAATTCGGCTTTCGCGTCGCGACATGCGGCCGGGGGTCGACGGCTTCGGCCGGGGAATCTCACATGGTCGACGAGACCCAGACCTGGGCGGACCAGCCGGCAGCCGAAAGGTCGCCGCGCGAGGATCGGCCACAGACAGGCGCGCGCCATCGCCAGTGGCGGGGCCGTCGCGAGTCTGCGTCGTCATCGTCTGCCGACAGCACCGATGCCCGCTCGCACTCCGGCGAGGGCTGCTATGCCGCGCTCGATCTTGGTACCAATAATTGCCGGTTGCTGATCGCCCGGCCCACCGCGAATGGCTTTCGCGTCGTCGATGCCTTCTCGCGCATCGTGCGGCTCGGTGAGGGGCTCATCTGCTCCGGCCGGCTCGGCGAGGCGGCGATGACCCGCGCGGTCGATGCGCTGGGCGTCTGCGCCAGCAAGATCCGCAATCGACGCATCGCCGGCGCCCGCCTGATCGCGACCGAGGCCTGCCGCTCGGCGGTGAACGGCGCCGATTTTATCCAACGCGTCGAGGACGAGACGGGTCTGAAGCTCGAGATCGTCGAGCGCGAGACCGAGGCGCGCCTCGCCGCGGCCGGCTGCACGCCGCTGGTCGACCCCTATTCGGATGGCGCCGTGCTGTTCGATATCGGTGGCGGCTCGACGGAAGTCGTGTGGCTCGACCGCGTCGAGACCTGCGACGGTGGCCCACCTAGCGCGGTCATCCGCGCCTGGGTCTCGGTGCCGCTCGGCGTCGTGACCGTGGCGGAACGCCATGGCGGCGTGAAGGTCACGCGCGACGATTTCGAGGCGATGGTCAACGAGTTCACCCCGCATCTCGAAGGGTTCGTGAAGGCGGTCGGCCCGCACAATTGCGGGCGGCTGCATCTGCTCGGCACCTCCGGCACGGTCACCACCATCGCCGGCGTGCATCTCGACCTGCCGCGCTATGACCGCTCGCAGGTCGACGGCACCTGGCTCGGGGCGGAGCAGGTTCGCGTCGTGGTGGACCGGCTGATCGCCATGCCGTTCTCCGAACGTGCGGCGAATCCCTGTATAGGCGCCGAGCGCGCCGATCTTGTGCTGGCCGGCTGCGCCATACTTGAATCGGTGCGGCGCGCTTTCCCTTGCGATCGGCTGCGCGTCGCCGACCGTGGATTGCGCGAGGGCATATTGGTGGAACTGATGCGAGCCGACGGCGTGTGGCGCCAACGGGCGGTGCCCGAGACGAGGGTCGACAGGTGATCGACAAGCCGGAAGCCCGCAAGGGCGGCGAGGCGCGCCCGCTCAAGGTTCGGTTGAAGAAGGCCCGCTCGCTCTCCTCCTCCTCACAGAAGTGGCTGCAGCGCCAGCTGAACGACCCCTATGTCGCCCGTGCCAAGCGCGAGGGATGGCGCTCGCGCGCCGCCTTCAAGCTGATCGAGATCGACGACAAGCTGAATCTACTCAAGCCCGGCGTCCGCGTGGTCGACCTCGGCGCCGCGCCCGGCGGCTGGAGCCAAGTTGCCGCGAAGCGCACCAAGGCGGAAGAGGGACGCGGCAAGATCGTCGCCATCGACCTGTTGGAGATCGATCCGGTCACCGGCGTCGAATTCGCCCAGATGGACTTCCTGAAGGAGGATGCTCCCGAGCGCCTGATGGAAATGCTCGGCGGCGAGGCGGATATCGTCATGTCCGACATGGCGGCGAACACGACGGGCCACAAGGCGACCGACCATCTGCGCATCGTCGGTCTGGTCGAGCTCGCCATCGATTTCGCCCGGCAGGTGCTGGCGCCCGGCGGCTCCTTCATCGCCAAGGTGTTCCAGGGCGGCACGGAAGGCACGCTGCTCGCGGAATTGAAACGCGACTTCGCCACGGTGCGCCATGTGAAGCCGCAGGCAAGCCGGGCCGATTCAGCCGAGCTCTACGTGGTGGCGACAGGCTTTCGCGGCCGCGGCGGCTAAGCGGGCGTCGCCGTTCTCAGGCGGCGCTGCCCATCTCGCTGGGGGCCTCGGAGGGTGCCGCCGGCTTTTCCCGCCGGCGGGCCAGCGCGGCGCCGGCATCCTTCGGCAACCGCAGGAAGAAGAACACCGAGCAAACGGCGATCAGCCCCACGACGGTGAAGGCTACGCTGAAGTCGAACAGGTGGATCGTGCCGTCGCCGCGCGCGCTGCGCAGGGTGTCGAGCACGAGCGCCGCGACGGCGACGCCGGTCGAGATCGAGACCTGTTGTGCGACGCTGGCGAAGCTGGTGGCACGACTCATCTGTTCGCTGGAGATGTCGGCATAGGAGAGCGCGTTGGTGCTGGTGAACTGCAACGAGCGGAAGAAACCGCCGAACAGCAGCGCGATGATCAGGAACAGATGCGGCATGTCGGGTCGGAAGAAGGCGATCATGCCGATGCAGGCCGAGGCGATGACGCAATTGACGATCAGCACGCGGCGGAAGCCGAAGGCGCGGATGATCGGCGCGGCGGTGAATTTCATGGTCATCGCGCCCGCTGCCGAGGCAAAGGTGATCATACCGGAGGCGAAGGGCGAGAGGCCGAAACCGAGCTGCAGCATCAGCGGCAGCAGAAAGGGCAGGGCGCCGATGCCGGTGCGGAACAGCGAGGCGCCCACCACGCCGGCGAAGAAGGTCGGGATCTTCAGCAGCGAGAGATCCAGGATCGGCCTGTCGGTATGACGCGCGTGCCGCACATAGAAGAACATCGACACCGCTCCGACGGTGATCACGACAAGCGCGATCCAGGGCTGCACCGCGTGCTGGCCGAGCAGCGCGAAGCCGAAGACGAGTCCGGCGAGGCCGACCGCCGACAGAACCATGCCATGGAAGTCGAAGGGCGGGAGGTCGTCCTCGCGTATGTCCGGAATGAAGCGCGTCGCCAGCACGACGCCGGCCAATCCGATCGGGATGTTCAGGAAGAAGATGTAGCGCCAGTCGAAATAGGTAGTGATGAAGCCGCCCAGCGGCGGACCGATGACCGGCCCGAGCAGTGCCGGCACGGTCAGCCAGGCCAGTGCCGAGACGAGATCTTCCTTGGGTACGGTGCGCAGGATCACCAGCCGGCCGACCGGCACCATCATCGCGCCGCCCATGCCCTGGATGATGCGGTAGATGACGAAGTCCGGCAGAGATGTCGCGAGCCCGCATAACAACGAGCCGAGGGTGAAGATCACGATGGCCGCGCGGAACACGGTGCGTGAGCCGAATCGATCGGCGAACCAGCCGCTGGCGGGGATGAAGACGGCAAGGCTGAGCAGATAGGACGTCAGCGCCAGCTTCAGCGAGATCGGGTCTTCGTGAAGGTCGGCGGCGATGGCGGGCAGCGACGTCGCGATCACCGTCGAATCAAGCTGTTCCATGAACAGCGCACAGGCGACGATGAGGGGAACCAGACGTTCGATGCGCACGGGACTTCCAGCGGGGACGGGATAATCGAGCTGGGCGCTATATATCTCGCTCGACACAGGCGGACGAGAGGTTCCGCCACGGCATCGGGCAATCACGATAGGGTGAGACGGGCTTTTGCGAATGCACAGCGGTATTGCGTCCGACACAGACCAAGATGCCTAGGAAAGCACACCGCACCATGGTATGAGCCCTCGCCAACTCGAAGGCGTGCGGTGTCCATGCAAACCGCCTCGCCTCGGTCACCCATCCATCGGGCTGACGCGTTCGCTGCGCGTTGCATGCCCTCATTCGGGAGTTGGCGATGTCGGTATACGACGGCCTCGCGCGGGAAGCGCTTACCTTCGACGACGTGCTCCTCAAGCCGGGCCTGTCCGACGTCATGCCGGGTCAGGTGGATATCGGCTCGCGTGTGACCCGGTCGATCTCGCTGAACATTCCGATCATTTCCTCGGCGATGGACACCGTCACCGAATGGCGGCTCGCCATCGCCATGGCGCAGGCCGGCGGCCTCGGCGTCATCCACCGCAATCTCGACCCGGAAGTACAGGCCGAGCATGTGCGGATGGTGAAGAAGTTCGAGTCGGGGATGATCGTGAACCCCGTCACCATTCATCCTGATCAGACGCTGGCCGATGCGCTGGCGCTGATGAAGAACCACGGCATCTCCGGCATTCCGGTGGTCGAGCGCGGCTCCAACGGGCGCGGCGGCAAGCTGGTCGGCATCCTCACCAACCGCGACGTGCGCTTTGCCACCAACCCCGGCCAGCTCGTCTCCGAGCTGATGACCAAGGAACGGCTCGTCACCGTTCGCGAGGGTGTCGAGCAGGCCGAAGCCAAGCGGCTGCTGCACCAGTTCCGCATCGAGAAGCTGCTGGTGGTGGACGACGAGGGCCGCTGCGTCGGCCTTATCACCGTCAAGGACATGGAAAAGGCCGTCACCAACCCCAACGCGGCCAAGGACGAGCAGGGCCGCCTGCGCGTCGCCGCGGCGACCAGCGTCGGCGACGACGGCTTCCGCCGCGCCGAGCTGCTGGTGGATGCGGGCGTCGACCTCGTCGTCGTCGACACAGCGCATGGCCATTCGCGCAAGGTGCTCGACCAGGTCAGCCGCATCAAGCAGCTCTCCAACAAAGTGCAGATCCTCGCCGGCAACATCGCCACCGGCGAAGGTGCTCAGGCGCTGATCGATGCCGGCGCAGACGCGGTGAAGGTCGGCATCGGGCCGGGCTCCATCTGCACCACCCGCATCGTCGCGGGCGTCGGCGTGCCCCAGCTCACTGCTATCCTCGATGCGGTCGAGGTGGCCCGCAAGAACGACACGCCGGTGATCGCCGATGGCGGCATCAAGTATTCCGGCGATCTCGCCAAGGCGCTGGCCGCCGGTGCCGACTGCGCCATGATCGGTTCGCTGCTGGCCGGTACGGATGAGAGCCCCGGTGAGGTCTACCTCTATCAGGGCCGCTCCTATAAGTCGTATCGCGGCATGGGCTCGGTGGGCGCCATGGCGCGCGGCTCGGCCGACCGCTATTTCCAGGCCGAGGTGAAGGACACGCTGAAGCTCGTGCCGGAAGGCATCGAGGGGCAAGTTGCCTATAAGGGGCCGGTCGGCGGCGTGTTGCACCAGCTCGCTGGCGGCCTGCGCGCGGCGATGGGCTATGTCGGCGGCGGCACGCTGGCGGAGTTCCGCGAGAAGGCGCAGTTCGTGCGCATCTCCGGCGCCTCGCTGCGCGAGAGCCACGTCCATGACGTGATCATCACCCGCGAGAGCCCGAACTATCCGAACGGGGCCTGACGGCCCCCATTCTCCTTCCCGATCCGGTTTCCAGGAGAAACTCCGCACCGTGTCCGTCGCTGCTATTCTGCTTCCCGTCTTCGTCCAGGTCGGGCTCACCTTCGCGGTGCTGCTCCGGCTTGGGATTGTGCGGGCCGCGGCGATCCGGGCCTGCGCGGTGGAGCACGACAGGGTGGTGATCGACGAGACGGGATGGCCGGCGACGGTGCGGCAAGCGGGCAACTGCTTCCGCAACCAGTTCGAACTGCCCGTGCTGTTCTACACGGTCATGATCCTGGCTCTGGTGACGCGGCAGGCGGATGGGTTGTTCGTGCTGCTCGCCTGGGTCTTCACGCTCAGCCGCATCGCCCACGCGCTCGTCCATGTGACCAGCAACGACATCCGCCTGCGCTTTCCGTCCTTTCTGGTCGGTGTGCTGGTGCTGTTCGTGATGTGGGTGATATTCGCGCTGGGCATTCTCCTTTCGCCGGCAATGCCGTGACGAGGTTCGCATGACTCCCGCCGCCCGGCTTTCCGCCGCCATCGAGGTGATGGGCTCCATCCTGACCGAGCGCCGCCCTGCGGCCGACGTGCTGAGGGACTGGGGTCGCAGCCACCGCTTCGCCGGTTCCGGCGACCGCGCCGCGCTGTCCTCGCTGGTCTATGACGCTCTGCGCCGCCGCGCCTCCGCCGGGTGGATCATGGGCGGGGAAACCCCGCGCGCGCTTGTGCTCGGCACGCTGCGGCTCGCACGCGGCCTCGACGTCGAGGCAATCGCCGCGCTGTGCGACGGCGCGCGCTTTGCCCCCGAGCCGCTGAGCGAAGATGAGCGCGCACAGCTGGATGCCGCCTCGCTCGATGACGCACCCGCCCATGTGCGCGGCGACTACCCCGACTGGCTCGACGCCTCGCTGGCGTCGGTATTCGGCGAGGCACGGGCGGAGGAGGGTATGGCGCTGGCTGAGCGCGCGCCGTTGGACCTGCGCGTCAACACGCTGAAAGGCGCGGTCGACAAGGCGACGCAGCAGCTTTCCCATCTCGACCCCGTGCCGGGGCAGTGGTCGCCGCTGGCGCTGCGCATCGCGCTTTCCGCCGACGGCAAGGCGCCTCCGGTCACGGTCGAGCCGGCCTATCTCAAGGGGCTGGTCGAGGTCCAGGACGAGGGTTCGCAGCTCGCCGCCATCCTCGCTGCCCCGCCGCGCGGCGGTCAGGTACTGGATCTGTGCGCCGGTGGCGGCGGCAAGACCCTCGCGCTCGCGGCGCTGATGGATGGCGCCGGTCAGCTCTATGCCTATGACGACGATCTGCGCCGCCTCGCACCGATCCATGAGCGCGTGCAGCGCGCCGGCGCGCATAACGTCCAGGTCCGTTCCCCCCGGGGTAAGGGCGCTGCCCGCGCCGAGGTGCTGGACGACCTCGAAGGCCGCATGGACCTCGTCCTCGTCGACGCGCCCTGCACCGGCACCGGCACCTGGCGCCGCAACCCGGACGCCAAATGGCGCATGCGCCCCGGCGCGTTGGCCGAGCGGGTGAAGGAGCAGGCGGAGATTCTCGACGCCGCCGCCCGCTTCGTGAAGCCCGGCGGGCGCCTCGCCTATATCACCTGTTCGCTGCTCGACGAGGAGAATGTCGACCAGATTCGCGCCTTCGTGACGCGCCACCCGGCCTTCCGCCCTATTCCGCCCGCCGAGGCCGTGCTGGCGCTCGGCGAGCGCGGCATTGCCCTGCGCGAGGCCGCGCTGGAGCGCCCCGAGGGCCTCTTGCTGACGCCGCGCCGCACCCATACCGACGGCTTCTTCGTCGCCCTGATGGTGCGCGAAGCCTGATCCCTATATGAACGCCACCGAGATCGCCGCCCGTCAGACGATAGAGCCGCACATGACCGAAACCGACGCCCCCGCCCATCACGACACCATCCTCATCATCGACTTCGGCTCGCAGGTGACGCAGCTCATCGCCCGCCGCGTCCGCGAGGAGGGGGTCTATTCCGAGATCGTGCCCTATCAGAGCGCGGCCGAGGCGGTACGGCGGCTCAAGCCCGTCGGCATCATCTTCTCCGGCGGTCCGGCCTCGGTGATGGACGAAAACAGCCCGCGCGCGCCGCAGGAAGCCTTCGACGCCGGCGTGCCGATCTTCGCCATCTGCTATGGGCAGCAGACCTGCGCGCTGCAACTCGGCGGCGAGGTCGAGGGCGGCCATGCCGCGGAATTCGGCCGCGCCGAGGTGACGGTGAACAAGCCCAGCGCGCTCTATGAGGGCGTGTGGGAAGTTGGCAGCCGCTATCCCGTCTGGATGAGCCATGGCGACCGGGTGACGCGCCTGCCGGAAGGCTTCGAGGTGGTCGCGACCTCGGAGAATGCGCCCTTCGCCATCGCGGTGAACGAGGGGCGGCGAATTTACACCACTATGTTCCACCCGGAGGTGGTGCACACGCCCCATGGCGCGGCGCTGATCCGCAACTTCGTGCGCAAGATTTCCGGCGCGCGCGGCGACTGGGGCATGAAGGCCTATCGCGAGGAGTCCATCCGCCGCATCCGCGAGCAGGTGGGCGACGGCAAGGTGATCTGCGGTCTGTCGGGGGGCGTGGATTCCTCCGTCGCGGCGGTGCTGATCCATGAGGCGATCGGCGACCAGCTGACCTGCGTCTTCGTCGACCACGGGCTGTTGCGGCTCGGCGAGGCGGAGAAGGTCGTCACCCTGTTCCGCGACTATTACAACATCCCGCTGGTGCATGTGGACGCCTCCGAGATGTTCCTCGGCGCGCTGGAAGGCGTCACCGACCCCGAGGTGAAGCGCAAGACCATCGGCAAGCTGTTCATCGACGTGTTCGAGGCTGAGGCCAAGAAGATTGGCGGCGCGGGCTTCCTCGCCCAGGGCACGCTCTATCCCGACGTGATCGAGAGCGTGAGCTTCACCGGCGGTCCCTCGGTGACGATCAAGAGCCACCACAATGTCGGCGGCCTGCCCGAGCGCATGAACATGAAGCTCGTCGAGCCGCTGCGCGAACTGTTCAAGGACGAGGTGCGCGCGCTCGGTCGCGAGCTCGGCCTGCCCGACGTCTTCGTCGGCCGCCACCCGTTCCCCGGCCCGGGCCTCGCCATACGCTGCCCCGGCGAGATTACCCGCGAGAAGCTGGATATCCTGCGCCTCGCCGACGAGATCTATCTCGAGGAGATCCGCCGCGGCGGCCTCTATGACGAGATCTGGCAGGCCTTCGCCGTGATCCTGCCGGTGAAGACGGTGGGCGTGATGGGCGACTACCGCACCTATGACTATGTGGTGGGCCTGCGCGCCGTGACCTCCGTGGACGGCATGACGGCGGATTTCTATCCCTTCGACATGGCCTTCCTCGGCCGCGTGGCGACCCGCATCGTCAACGAGGTAAAGGGCGTCAATCGCGTGGTCTACGACGTGACGTCGAAGCCGCCGGGGACGATCGAGTGGGAGTGAATTAAGGTCGTTTCAGACCGTCCCGCTCCGTGCCACATATCGCACGATCCCTCTGATTGGTAAGGATAATTCTTCCTATCCCGTATCGCTGCATGTCACCCCAGCCGAGCCACTGTGTTGGTAGCGATGTTGGTATGGCGCAGGATGGTCGAGAAACGGGCTTCCGGTACCAACAGCGCCTGTTGATAGTAGCCGTTCGCCCCCCCCCGACCGGATGCGGATTTATGAGCGAACTCACTGATAAGGAACTGAAAAATCTCAAGCCGAGGGCCAAGATCTAAAAGGTGACGGGAAGACGGTGGGAACGCAGTTGTTCGAAGAAGACCGCGACGAGTGAAACTTGTGGCGGTCTTGCCCCTTAGCCGCCTCTCGAGGGGCCTTTCAGAGACCTCCGTGACCTTGCCCCTCCTCGCCAATCCAGCGTGAAGTTCGTTCGAGCCCATTGTGAGTCTGCCCCCCGGCTTTATCGCCAGAGAAACCAGATTAAACGCTTCTTCAGCCGCATCACCCAGATGCGCCACCCAGCCACGCGCTGCGATCGCCGACCGGACAACAACCTGGCAGCCCTCGATCTCGCAGCAATTCGCGTCTGGATCCTGTCGCTATGAGGCCGCAGCCTGGCGACCGGTATCTACCCGCAGTTTCAATAGCTCACATAGACGCGGGCCTGGAAGGTGATGTCGCCGGCCTGCGTGTAGATGGCGTCGGTGAGGGCGACGCCGCCCACCAGCGTCGCGGTGATGGCGCGGTTCAGCACATAGTCGGCGCCAAGGCCGACAGCGGCCAGCCCATAATCAGTCTGCGGCACGGGGCCGACCAGGCTCTCATAGGCGTAGGTGCGGCCCCACGACATATCCAGGAAGGCGTAGGGCGAGAGTTGGTCGCTGGCGCGAGGGACACCGTGTGCCGAAAGCAGGCCGAAGGTGGGCGTGCGCAGCTCGTTTCGCCAGACGACGCCGGTGTCCACGGTGGCATCGTCCAGCGTGTAGCCGCGCGTGGCAAAGAGACCGCCAAGGCTCAGCTGCTCCGTATCCGGCAGGGGCTGCCCCGCCGCCGTGCCAGAGAGGTTGCTGATCCAGCTGAACCCTATCGGCAATCGGGTGACGCGGTTGAGCGCGCCGGTGCCATAGACATAGGTTACGTCGGTGACGCGCCCGCCGCTATAGGTGGTCCAGAGCGCATCGCTGTTGCCGCCGAGCACCGCGCCGGGATTGCCGATGAGCTTCAGATCGAGCCCGGTGGTGCCGTAGGGGTCCGAGCGCGATACCGACCAGCCGGCGATCAGCTCGAACAGGTCGGCGCTGGCGCCGCCCAGATTCTCACCGGTGAAGTAGCTGGTGCGCGAGACCGTCTTGGCCGAGGCGCCGAGGATGAGATCGCCGGCATACAGGCCGGGCACGAGGTTGGAGAGCGCGGTGCGGTAATAGACCGGGATTTCCAGCGTCTCGTTGTCATAGGCGAACGCGTCGCCAAGGGCGTTCTGCCGGGTGGCCACATAGCTGGGGACGATTTCGAGGTTTTGGCGAGCGCCTGTGGAGAGCACGAGGCGGCCGGCCTGGCTGTAATAGCTGGGCTGCTGCGGCCCGCTGCCGACGGAGCCGGGATCGCTCCAGAAATTGTCGCTGCCGGTGAGCTGGTAGGACACGAAGCTGTCGGGCAGGCCCGGCAGGGCGGCGCCAATGCCCGCGAAATAGCGGTCGAAGCCGGTGGTGTGCGTGCCGGTGTTGGACCAGCCGCCAAACACCTGCCACGGCTTCAGCGGCGTCACCTCAAGGGTGAGCGTGCTGAGGCCGAGGTCGTCACCCGGCGAGAACACGCCATTGACCGAGCGGTAGGGCGAGCGGTTGAGCCAGTCGAGGTCTTCCTCGAGGGCATCCACCGCGATGCGCTGGCCTGGGGCAGTTCGCACGCGGCTGGCGATGTCCGCCTGCGCGCCCGGTTCCGCGCCGGAGACCTGCACCGCGCCGGTGCGGAATTCCACCACCCGTAGGGTCAGTACGCCGCCGGTGACTTCCTGCGGGGGAAGGGTAACGGAGACGAAGGGATAGCCGGCGGCGCGATAGGCCAACGCGATGGCGGCCTGGATGTCCGAGATGCGCTTGCGTGACAGCGGCTGGCCGAGGAAGGGCGTTAGCGCGCGGGTGAGGGCGGCGCGGTCGATCTCGCCCACGGCGCCGATGCTGATGCCGCGTCCGGGCCGTGTGGCGACGGTCTCCCGCGTGCCGATGAGGCTGATGCCGGAGAGGGCGACCCCGAGCGGGCTGTCATCCGGGCTGCCGGCCAGATCCTGCGGGCCGACCAGCAGTCGGCCCTGACCGGAGATGACCGGCGGCAGGTTCCGCTCCACCGGGGCGATCGTCTGGGCCCCGGCGGGCGGAGCCACGAGCAGGGCGGCGAGGGTGACGGGCAGCGCGCGCAGCGGCGTAGGGAGGCCCATGATGGAAGAGGTGCGTGTCATGCCTCACAACCCCCCGAAACGCAGATGCGGGGTAGCCGGCAGGTTGGCAGCCATGGGCAGGAAGACGCATTTTCCTGCGGTCGAGGAACCGCCGCAGGCGGTGAGGCGCGGGGCTGGCGTGTTTTCGGAAGGGGTCTCGAGCCGGTCGATGACGGCGATGAGACCATCCGTCTCCAGCGTCACCACCACCTGGTCCGGCACGCTGGTCTCGACGAAATCGGTGTTCTGCGTGGAGCCGATGACGGTTAGTTCCCCGGGAACATAGGTGAGGGCATAGTTGGAGCTGGCAGTGAGGGTGCCCTGCAGAATGGCATAACGTCCCGGCAGTGAGCTGATGGTGGCATCGCTGGTGAGCGCGCCGGTCAACAGGTCGCCATTGGCAAGCCCGAGCCCGCCGATGGTGTAGGTAAAGGCCGGATTGGCGACGTTGGCCGGGCGGCTCGCATTGTCGGCCGTCACGATGAGCGGGCGCGGCGAGACGACGATCTCCGCGCCGGTATAGCTGAGCGTATAGTTGGACGAGGCCGCGAGCGTGCCCTGCGTGATTACGTAAACGCCGACATTCGAGTTGGACGAGGCCGTTGTGGCAAGGGCGCCCGAGAGGGTGTCACCGTTGACGAGGCCGGCGCCGCCCACCGTGTAGGTGAGGGTAGGCGCGCTGTCGCCATACACCATGGACTGCCCGGCGGCTGCCACACTCAAGGACCGTGGCGTGACGGCGATATTCGCGCTCACATAGGTGATCGCATAGTTGGACGAGGCCGCGAGCGTGCCCTGCGTGATGGCGTAAGCGCCGACGTTCGACGTGGAAGAGGCGAGGCTGGCGAGCGCGCCTGTGAGGGTATCGCCGCTGTAAAGCGTGCCGGTGGCGACATAGGTGAAGGTCGGCAGCCCGTTGCCATAGAGCATGGTGGCGGCGTCCGCCGTCACAGTCAGCGCAGCGGGGGAGAGGGTGAGCGTTCCCGGGGCATAGGTGATGTCATAGTTGCCGGAGGTGAGGCCGGACGCCGTTATTGAATAGCTGCCCGCATTCACTGCCCCCTGCGAGGTGCCGCCATAGGCGAGGGTGCCCCCGAGGCTGGAGGACGAGTCACTGCCGACGAAGCCGCTATAGGACACACCGTTGCCGCCGGAATAGGCGGTGGCGTCATAGACCTTGCTGGCGTTGTTGGCCGTAATCGTCAGCGCCGCCGTCCCCACCGTGAGCGTGCCGGGTGCATAGGTGATGTCGTAGTTGCCGGAGGTGAGGCCGGAGGCTGTTATGGAATAGGTGCCGGCATTCACCGCGCCCTGCGAGGTGCCGCCATAGGCGAGGGTGCCCCCGAGGCTGGAGGATGTGTCGCTGCCGACGAGGCCGGAGTAGGTGACGCCGTTGCCGCCGGAATAGGCGGCGCCATCATAGGTCTTGCCGGCATCGTTCGCGGTCACCGTCAGCGCCGCCGTGCCGACCGTGAGCGTGCCGGCCGCATAGGTGATGCCGTAGTTGGTGGAGGTCAGGCCGGAGGCCGTTATGGAATAGGTGCCGGCATTCACTGCCCCCTGCGAGGTGCCGCCATAGGCGAGGGTACCGCCGAGGCTGGAGGATGTGTCACTGCCGACGAAGCCGGAGTAGGTGACGCCGTTGCCACCGGAATAGGCGGCGCCATCATAGGTCTTGCCGGCATCGTTCGCCGTCACCGTCAGTCCGGCCTGGGCGACGGTCAGGGAGCCCGAGACGAAGCTGATGTCATAGCCGAACTGGCTGGAATAAAGCCCGGAAAGGGAGAGGTCGGCGCCGGTATAGCTGCCTGCATCGGCACTGGAGGCGGTGTAGCCGGCGGTCCCCGAGACCAGCGACGTATCGTATCCCGATGGGCTGTAGACCAGAGTGCCCACATCGGCCGAGGTGGCAAGGCCATCATAGGTCTTGGAGCCGCTGCCGCCCGTCACCGTCAGGCTGGCCATGAAGCTGCGCAGCAGCGGCATGGTGTAGCCATCATAGATGCGCCAGACGGAGGAGGTGCCGCCCGCGTCGTCGATGCTCCAACCAACGTTGGTGAACGTTGCAAGGTTCGTCATCTGTGTCGCGGTCAGGCCCACGGCACCGGAATCAGGACCGCCGGCGACGCCCAGAGCGTTCCCGGAGGTCGTTGTGTTCCAGAAGCTGTCGACGATGGTGCCGAAATTGTTATAGCCGACCAACCCACCAACATATACGCCGGTCGATGCGGCTCCGGTGGCGTAGCTGCTATTTATTGTTCCGTCGCTGTATCCAACAAGGCCTCCACTATAATAGCCGTTGGAGCCAGAAACAGAACCTGTCGCGTATGTGTCTGTAACCGTGCCGCTCAGAAAGCCCAGAAGGCCACCCTGGTAAAAGCCGGAGACCGAGCCGGTCGCGAAAGAATTTGAGACGCTGCCACCATTGTTATTACCCACCAGGCCGCCGGAATTATATCCGCTGGCGACGTTCCCGGTCGCGAAGGAGCCGCTGATTACGCCTGCATTCAACCCTGCGAGACCACCCGCCGAACTCCCGACCGAAGTTGTAGCGGACACCGTACCCGAGGCGGAAGAGTTGGCGATGATGCTGCTACTCAAATAGTTGTAGCCAACGAGGCCGCCGGCATAGCTGCCGTCTACGCCAGTGGCCGAGACGGTGGCGGCAGAGGTTGAACCGGTAATGGTGCCCGAATTCTGACCCACGGCGCCGCCGATGGATCCGTATGTACTGGCGCCCGTATTGCCGACACTGCCATAGGCGGTCACATTCGTGATCGTGCCCGAGTTGAAAGCGGCAATCATGCCTGCGTCCACACCCGTCACCACCCCCGCAACCGTGAGGTTGCTGACGCTCCCGCCGACGCCGATGTAGTCGAACAGGCCGGCCGCACCCGCCGGGCGGTGGATCGTGAGGCCGCCGATGGTGTGCCCGCCGCCATCCAGACTGCCGGTGAAAGTGGTGGCGGAACTGCCAATGGGGGCAAAGCCCGCGCTGGCGTTCCAGATAACGGACGGCGTTGCGTTGATGTCCGCGGTCAGGACGAAATTCTGGGAGAGCAGGCCCGCAGAGCCGACGCCCTGGAGGCCGTAGAGATCCTCGATCTGATAGGGCGTCGCCGCCGAACCATCGCCGCCGGTGGCGCGCAGGAAGGTGGCGGAGCTGCCGATCACGAAATTTTTGGCGGCAAACGAGGGAAGCGTCGCCGTGATCTGTCTCCAGGTGCCGCTGGTGAGGTTGAACGTGCCCATGTCGATGGCGCTGGAAGTGGTGGCGGTGCCGCTGGCGTTCACGATCAGCGTGCCGATGGTGCCTGTGACGGCGCCCCCCAGGCCGATGTTGCCGCCCGCGGTGGTGGACAGGCTCAGGCTGGAGGCATCCGACCAGGACACGGCATCGGCGATGGTGAGCGCGCCGCCCGCCGAGAGTGTGATCGCGCCGCTGACGCCGAACGTCCCGCCGCTGTCGATGGTGAGGAGGCCGGAGGAGCCGAGACTGGCGTTGAGCGTGTAATTGCCGGAGGTGTTGAGATAGACGCCATATCCCGCCGTCGTGGTCAGCGGCGTGAAGGAACTGGAGGAGAGGAAGGACAGGTCGGTGTCGGTATAGCTGCCGCGCGTGGCGAGATAGTTTGTCCGGGTTGCGGTCAGCGTGGACTGGCCGGTGATGACGTTGGCCGCCGTGCCATAGATGGTGACGTTCTGCACGCCGTTCGTGCCCGCCACGTCCGAGAAGGCCGCGCCCTTGGCGGTGCCGTTATCCAGATAGGTGAGGACGCCGCTGGAGGAGAGCCCGCTGGCCGCGGCGAGGATGTAGTAATAGCCGTTGGCCCCGCTGCTGCCGCTGCCGATGGCGCTGCCGCCGGAAACGGCTGTCACCGTGACGCCCGCCAGCGCGGTGGTGCCCGCATCGCTGTAGGCCACGCCCGAGACGGCGATGGGCGTCGTCGAATAGCGCCAGCCGAGATAAGGATAGAGGTTGGTGCCGGTGCCCCAGATGGAGGAGGAGAAGCCGGCGGGCAGACTCCCCTGGAGCTGGGCGGTGGTGCGGGCTGTGGGGCTGCCGGAGCCGCCTCCGACGCCCACTGAGAGGCCGCTGGTCTGCGTGTTCCAATAGACGTTTGTGAAGGCCGAGAACGGGCCGCTGTTCACTCCGGCAAAGCCTCCGACGCCCGAGGCGCCCGTGACATAGCCGGTGGAGTAGGCGTTTGTAATGGTGCCGTTGGTGAAGTTCAGCCCGACGAACCCACCCACATAGGTGACCCCCGCGCCGTTGACGCGGCCGGTCGCGTAGGAATCGGTGATCGCGCCGTCGTTGAACCCCACGAAACCGCCGATCGGGCCGTCAGCGCCCGTGACGGTTCCCGTCGCATAGGACTGGCTGATGGTGGTGGAGGTGCCGGCGTTGCCGACCAGACCGCCCACATATCCCCCCACCAGGCTCGTGCTGGTGACATTGCCGGTGGCATAGGAGCGGGTGATGGTCGCTGCCCCGGACATATCGCCGACGAGACCGCCAGCGTACTGCCCTGCGGCGGTCACATCGCCGGTCGCGAAGGAATCGCTGATGGTGCCGCCAATGAAACGTCCGATGAGGCCGCCGACGGTCGGATGTACGACACCCGGGCTTGAGACCGTCGCGCTCGACGAGGCCGATGAGACCGCGCTGTTGTCCATGACGCCGATCAGCGAACCCACATAGGCACCGCCGGTGATGCTGCCACCCGAGAGCGCGACATTCGTCACCGTGGCGCCGAAGGTGTAGCCGAAGAGACCGACCTCCTCCGAGCTGCCGCGATTGATGGTCAGGCCCGAAATCGTGTGGCCCTGGCCATCGAAAGTTCCGGTGAAACGGGAATCCACGGGGAGCTGGGTACCGACCGGCACGAAGCCGGAGGCACCCCACAGGCCGCTATAATAGCCGTTGCTCCCTAGGGCCTGTGCGCTGGCCATGTCGATGTCGGCGCCCAGCGTGTAGCCGGCGGAGAGGTCCAGCACCATGAGCTGGAGCGCCGCCGGCGTCGCGATCACCGTCGAATATTCGTTGCGCAGCATCGGGCGGGTGTCGCCGTCGATCATCACCCAGGTGTTGGTGAAATCGAGGCCAGCGTAGGTCGCCTGCGTGCGTGGGGCGCCGGAGACATCCACGGCCGTGCCGGTCACGGTCGACGAGGATAAGGTGCCGACCGCCGCCGCCTGCCCGGTCGAATTTGCATCCCAGTACGCGTTGGTCAGTGCCGCCGGGCCCTGATCCATGAAGCCGATCAGGCCGCCGACGCTGCTGGCCCCTGTGACACTGCCGCTGGCATAGACCTTGGTCAGGGTGAGCGGACCGCCCAGGGCCTGTCCCACGAGGCCGCCGGCGTTGCTGGCGGCCGTCACCGCTCCGGTGGCGTAGGAATCGGAGATCGTGACGGTGTAAAGCGCATAGCCCACAAGGCCGCCGGCTCCATTGGACGACACCGTCACGGACGCGGCGGAGGAGGCGTTCGATAATGTGGTATCAGACAACCAACCGGCGATGCCGCCGGCTTCCTGGAATCCGGTCACGCTGCCGGTGACATGGATGTTGCTCAGGCTGGAGTTATTCACCTGGCCCACCAGCGCTCCCACCCGGGCGCCGCCACTCACAGAGACATTGGAGAGCGTCATGTCACGCAGCGTGGCGCCGTCGGCCTGGGCAAACAGGCCGATAAAGGTCGTCCCGGGTCGATTGATGGTCAGGCTATCAATATTGTGGCCGAGGCCGGAAAAGGTGCCGGAGAAGATCGTGCTGCTTCCGATCGGGTTGAAACCCGCGCCGCCGTTCCAGCTTGCGGTGGCCGAGGCGTCGATGTCGTTGCCGAGGGCAAAGTTTCCCGAACTGCTCATGCTTTGCAGGGCGGTGACATCGTGAATAAGCGTATAAGACGTACCGTTGATGGATAGCGATGCCCCGCTATCTGGCAGCGATACGCGCGCGCCGCTGAGCAGCGAATAGGAGATTCCGGCGCTGAGGCTCAGTTGCGCTCCGGACCCGCTGAGCGTCAGATCCTTGCTGATGTTCAGCGCGTTTGCCGCCGACAGCGTGTAGCTCGCGCCTGCCTGGCTGTCGCTGAGCGCAGCGGTGATGTTCAGATCGCCGGTGGTCGTGACGAGCGACAGCGTCCCGTTGCTGGTGATCGGGCCGGATACGTTCAGGTCCTGCCCGTTGGTCAGCGCAAACGAGCCCGAGGCGCTGGACGTACCGAGCGTCGTGATCGCGTTGACAGAATTGGTCAGGGCGACCGAACCGCCGTTTGTCGCCGTGGCGTTCAGCGTGTTCACGGTGATAGAGGAAGCGGTAGTGGTGGGCGATGCCACGCTCTGGTTGATGCCGCCCGCCCCTGCGTTGAGGACAAGGCCGCTGCCGCTGCCCGTTCCGGTCACGTTCGCGTTGAGGAAGATGCCCCCGGTCGAGGTATTCGCATTCAGCGTCAGCGTCGTGTTGGCAGACCAGGTCACCGCATCAACGACGGTGATGTTTCCCGCCTCGCTGCCTGCTCCCGAGGTCAGGACGACCATATTGTTGCTGGCGAGCGCACTCTGAAGGGGCGCGACATTCAGGTTGGTCCCGCTGCCGCCGGACGGCGTGGCGGTGTTCGGCGAGGATATCGTGTCGACCGAGACAAAGCTGTCGGCGGCGTTGGAAATCGTCACGTTGTAGGGATCGAGCAGCCAGGTGCCCGTCGCGCCATTGGCCGCCGTCGTCGTCACCTGCAGTCCGGCACCGAAGCCCAGCTTGTGGCCGGACGTCTCGACGAAGCCGCCGTCGCCGCCGAGCGCCCCGCCGTTGGCCGAGATCGTGCCGGCGAAATTGGTGACGCCGTCCGACCAGACCACCACGCTGCCGCCCGTGCCGGTGTTGGTGGCATCGGCGTTGATGACGCTGCCCGCCTCGATCACCACCGTCTGCGCGTGGGCCAGCGTGCCGCCGCCCTGGACGTCGCCGCCGATGCGCACCGTGCCGCCGGCTGATGCGCCGCTCACGTCCACCACCGCGCCGCTGGCCAGCGTCAGGTCGCTGCCGGTCACCGTTACGGCGCCGCCCGCATCGCCGTCCCCCTTGGCGTCCAGCGTGCCCGACACCTTCACCTTGCCGCCGGAGACCCGGATCTCGCCGCCCTTCGCCTTGCCGTTGGACGTGGCTGCCCGGGCCACCACCTTCTGGCTCACGGTGACGCTGCCGCCGTCGCCCGCGGTCAGGAAGACCCGCCCGCCCTTGCTGGTGACGCCTGTGGCCTTGGTGATGCTCTCGGTGTTGCCGGCCAGCGCATAGACATTGCCGCCATTGGCCTTCAATTCCACCTCGGCGGCCTTGATGATGCCCGAGGTCTTCACCTCGGTATCGGCCCCGCCTACCTTCACGACGAACTTACCGTCCGAGAGCGCGGCATCGCGCACCAGCACCTCATAACCGGCCGCCAGGGCTACCGTTCCGTTGGGTGCGGTGATGGTGCCGGCATTCTCGACCCTGCGGGCGATCAGCGCGACGTCGCCGCCCAGCGCGCCGATGGAGCCGTAATTGATGACGCTGGCGGTGCTCGCCCCCCGGAAAGTCAGGTCGCCTCCGGCATTGAAGGCCGCGTCGGAAATGTCATGCGTGGAGGCGACGAAGCTTCCGCCTGTCGTGATCCGCCCGCTCGGGCCGACGGTGATGCCGTTGGGATTGACCAGATACAGGCTGCCGGATGCCGAAAGGCTACCATTGATCTGCGACGGAGAGAGGCCGGTGACGCGGTTCAGCGTGGCACCGGAGCCGTTCTCGAAGCGCACGGTGTTGCCGGCGCCGATGGAGAAGGAGCCCCAGTTGATAATGGCGTTGGGTGAGGACTGGGTGACGAGAACGCCGGTGCCTGACGGCGACGTAATGACTGCGCTTCCAGACGCAACGCTTCCTGAGGTGGGGAGGACCTGGGCAAAGGCAGGCAAAGCGGGGACAACCAGTGCCGTGCTGGCGAGGAGAGCGGCGGCAGACCGGTGTACCACTCCAGCACTTCCCGAACGGACCAAGCAAGAGCGCCGCTGGCTCAAATTCCCCACCCCGATCATGATGGCACGTTCAAATAAGCCACTGATGCAACGTAGTGGCTTAGCCAACGGACCCGCGCAAGAGGGGCAGCTTTCTCAGCTTCAGATTTTACCTTTACATATCAATTTTGAATTCTCTTATTGAGGTCCAGTGGCGAAAAATGTCTTTGGACAATCGCCAATCCGCTTTTGCGCATTCCCGTGCGATATCACCGCCCGGTGGCATGGATTGAAACCGCCGTCGCGCCCTACCTTCCGTGGTGGACGGGTTCATGGGGGCGAGTCCCGTTTGAGTGCAGCAGCAAGATGCCGGAGAGAGGGTATGTCCACGGCCGATGCGTTCGCGCTTGAGCAGGTGAAAGAAGTTCTCGGCGACGGCCACCTCATCATCTGAACGACCGTGCCGCGCTTAAAGTCCTAGGTGAAGTTCGCTTGGCCCGTCGGGGCTTCCTAGCCTCAAATTTAGGAAAGAAGGCGTCCAGTAATCTCGGGCGGTTCACCTCGTCTACCGCCTTTCCAGTAGATGATTCTATGACTGCCGGTAACGCAACCGATCGATCACGAGGCGCAAGGCCGACGTGACTTGGCGTCGGCCTGAATAGAACAGATGGAATCCCTCAAATGGCGGGCACCAGTCGTTCAATACACGGCGTAGGGTCCCGTCCTCGATGTCGGCGGCGACCTCCGGCTCGACCACGAAGGCAATGCCGTGGCCCTCCCTCGCGGCCTCGATGCAGACGTCGCTTTCATTGAACATGAAGGGACCAGACACCTTCCTGGTGATCGCTTCGCCATCCTTCTCGAATTCCCACTCGTAAGGCAGAGCGTGCGGGTTGAAGCGTAGGCCAAGACAGGCGTGCCCATCGAGATCGGTCGGGTGCTCGGGAACGCCATGTGACCTGAAATAGTTCGGTGAGGCTACGGCGGCCATCCGGATCGGCGGTCCGATCCGTATCGAGATCATGTCGGGGCCAACGAACTCTCCAAGACGCACGCCGGCGTCGAAGCGGTCTTCGGCGATATCGGTGAGGCGGCTTTCGGTACTGAGTTCGATCTTCACCTCCGGATAGTCGCGCACAATCTGCGACAGTACAGGCCAGAGCAAGCCGTGCAGGGCCGCACGACTTGTGGTCAGCCGCACCAGCCCGCGGGGGGTGTCGCCCAGAAGCCGCAGCTCTTCGATCCGCGCCTCGATCTGCCCGAAACCCGGGCGCAATGCCGCCAGCAGCTTCTCGCCCGCATCGGTCGTGGTCACGTGACGCGAGGTGCGGTTGAGCAGCTTCAGTCCGATCGACGCCTCAAGGCGGCGAATGGTGTGGCTCACCGCCGACTGCGAGATGCCAAGACGCGCGGCGGCGCGGGTGAAGTTACTGTCGTCGGCCACCGTCATGAAGACGGAAAGATCGCTCAATTCGTCGCGCTTCATTCATAGTCCCCGCATCCAAAGTCCATTTCGCGCAATTTTCTGGCGACCGCAATGGAATATCTATGATTTTGATTCATGGTTGCAATGGCCTTGCGTGCAATTGTCGGCTCGATGCAGCGGACTTAGCTTGAAGGTCAATCCGACCCCGTGATGATCAATTCCGGCGAGCATCGCGCTTATTTGCGGCACGCGGTGTGATCTGCGGCGGCGCCGGCCGACCGGCCGAGAGTATGGGCCAAGGTCAATCAGGAGAAACAAAGTGACCAATAATATCAAAGACAAGGTCGTGATCATCACTGGCGCATCGTCCGGCATTGGCGAGGCAACGGCGAAGCTGCTCGCCGCCAAGGGCGCCAAGGTCGTGCTCGGCGCGCGGCGCGAGGACAAGCTGAAGGCGATCGCCGACAACATCGCTAAGGCAGGTGGCCAGGCGGTCTATCAGGCATTGGACGTGACGCGCCAGGACGACAACGACGCCATCGTCAAACTCGCCAAGGACAGCTTTGGCAAGGTCGATGCGATCCTGCTGAATGCCGGCATCATGCCGGTGTCTAATGTCTCCGCCCTCAAGACGTCCGAGTGGAAGCAGATGGTGGACGTCAACATCAACGGCGTTCTCAACGGGGTCGCCGCGGTCATGCCGATCTTCACCGCCCAGAAATCCGGTCACATCCTGGCCGTCTCCTCGGTCGCCGGCATCAAGGCCTACCCGGGCACTGCCGTTTATGGCGGTACCAAGTGGTTCGTCCGCGACTTCATGGAGTGCCTGCGCATGGAATCGGCGATGGAAGGCACCAACATCCGTACCGTCACGCTCTATCCGGCGGCCATCAATACCGAACTCCTGACCACGATCACCGACGAGGGGGCGGCGCAAGGCATGGCCGGCATTTACACCGCCTTCGGCATCGCGCCTGACCGCATCGCCCAGGTCGTCGCCTTCGCGTTCGACCTGCCCGAGGACACGACGGTCAACGAATTCACCGTCGGACCGGCCAAGCAGCCCTGGTGATGCAACAGCGGCGAGGCGCGAGAGCGAAGGGTTCAGCTCGCACTCCTGCCTTGCCCCAGAACAAGCTCACCAATTCCAGTGATTGCCTCGACAGGAACCACCATGAAAATCTCGCGCGTCGGCGCTGCACCTTCGATGAAGGGCCCGGAGGACTGGTTCACTGGCACCGTCCGGATCGACCCGCTGTTCGCCACCGAAGCCCCTGGCCGGGCGTCTGGCGCTACCGTCACCTTCGAACCCGGCGCCCGCACCGCCTGGCACACCCACCCCGCCGGTCAGGCGCTGATCGTCACCTCCGGCTTCGGCCGTGTCCAGCGCGAGGGTGGCCCGATCGAGGAAATCCGCCCCGGCGACGTGGTCTGGTTTCCGGCTGGCGAGAAACATTGGCACGGCGCCGCCCCGGATGTGGCCATGACCCATATCGCCATTCAGGAAGCGATCGACGGCTCTGCCGTAACCTGGATGGAGCACGTCAGCGACACCCAGTACGTGCCGAAGTGAGGGACGTGCCGATGACACTGGATTGCCTTCGAAGCGGTGCCATCGGCTTCTGATTTTTCAAATTGCTCGGATATCGGCGCGGCCGGCTGTGGCACGTCGTGCAAGCCCCAGCACGGAGACGATGCTATGTGCGAGATGTGTGGAAACCTCAGCCTGAATCATGCCGGAAGCGATCTCAATCGTCGTCGGCTCATCCTCGGCGGTGCCGCCGCGCCTTTCGTTGCGGTTTCCGGCTCCGCTGCCGTGGCGCAGTCGGCCCCGGCAGCGGCCATGGGACAGAGCAAGGTGCAGGCCTTCGCTGCCTCCACTGCCACGGGAAAATTCGCGCAGACTGAAATCGCCCGCCGCGCCGTTGGCGCCAATGACGTCAAGATCGACATCTTGTTCGCCGGCATCTGCCATTCTGACATTCACACCGTGCGGGGGGACTGGGGCAAGCCGAACTATCCCACGGTGCCCGGCCACGAGATCATCGGTCGCGTTGTCGCCGTCGGCGACAAGGTGACCAAGTTCAAGGTCGGCGACGTCGCCGGCGTCGGCTGCATGGTGGCTTCCTGCGGCGAATGCGAGAACTGCCTGAACGACCGCGAGCAGAACTGCCTCAAGGGCACGACCTTCACCTATTACTCCGCCGACAAGGTCAGCGGCGGCGTCACCTACGGCGGCTATTCCGACGCCATCGTCGTCACCGAGAAGTTCGGCATCCGCATTCCGCCGGGCGTCGATCTCGCTGCCTTCACTCCGCTACTGTGCGCCGGCATCACTACCTACTCGCCCATGCAGCATTGGAAGCTCGGCCGTGGGCAGAACGTCGGCGTTGTCGGCCTCGGCGGTCTTGGCCATATGGCAGTCAAGCTGGCGGCCGCCCGCGGAGCCGAGGTCACGGTGTTCACCACATCACCGGGCAAGATAGATGACGCCAAGCGTCTTGGGGCCAAGAACGCAGTTCTGCTCAGCGATGGCGATGCCGTCTCAGGGTTGGCCGGCACACTCGATCTGGCGATTTCCACCGTGCCAGAGAGCTATTCGATAATGCCGGTGATCGCCGCTCTCAAGCTCGACGGCACGCTTATCAACGTCGGTGCGCTCGGCCAGCTCGAAAGCATCAATGGCATGATGATGGCCTTCGGCCGCAAGAGCTTCGCCGGCTCGTTGATCGGTGGCATCGCCGAAACGCAGGAGGTCATCGACTACTGCGCGGCGCGCAACATCAAGGCCGACATCGAACTGATCACCCCCGACCAGATCGACCGCGCCTGGGACCGGGTGATGGCCAAGGACGTCCGCTATCGCTTTGTCATCGACATGACCAAGGGCCGAAAGGCGTGAGCGGAGCAGTCGTCGTATCGCTCGGGAGGCAGAACCAATGCCGCATGTCGCACTGAAGATGATCTCCGGGCGATCCGAAGAACAGAAGCGCATGCTCGCCACTGAGCTCGCGAGAGTCGTCGTGTCGGTTCTCGGATGCGAAGACGAGTCGATTTCGGTCGCGATTTTCGACGTCAAAGCGGGGGCCTGGATGAGCGAGGTCTTCACACCCGAGATCGAGGCGAACCGGGACCGGCTCTACAAGTTGCCCGGCTATGCTTCCTTAGCGAAAGCGTGACTCCATGATCCCCCACTCGACGAGGCGATGGTCGATCGTTGCCTCAGCGGTTCTCGCATCGCCGCCGACGGCGGGAGCAATGGAACCGGGAAGCCACATGCAGATCAGAATTTCCACCGAGGCCCAGGCTGCCGTCGTCGAACTCGACGACAACGCCGCCACCCGCGGCTTTCTTGCCCTGCTGCCGTTGAAGCTCGTCCTCGGCGACCGCAGCGCGACGGAGAAGATCGCTGATCTGCCGGGCAAGCCTCCACCAAGGGGAGCCCGTCCGGTATGACCCCAAGCGGCCATTTGAGCGACCACAACGGTAGCTAAAACTACCGCTCGGCGATCTGCGAGGTGGACGCCTCGTCGGCCCCCTCGATCCAGGCGCAGACCCGATCGCTGGTGGCGCGCAGCTGCGACTCGAACGGCATGTAGGCGAAATAGCTGCGCGACGGTAGCCAGATGTGCGGAAATGGCGTCACCAGCCGGCCCGCCCGCACATCGTCGGCGATGAGGGTAGACGGCGCCATCGCCACGCCGAGCCCGTCCACCGCAGCCTGGATCGAAAGATAAAAGTGGTCGAGCATCAACGTGGCCGCCGGCTCCAGAGAGCCGTGCCCGGCCTTCGTCAGCCAGTCGCGCCAAAGCCGCGGCATACTGGCGACATGCAGCAACGTGTGCCGCGCGAGGTCGCTCACCTGCCCCAACGGCTGGCGCCGCAGCAGCGCCGGGCTGCAGGCGGGGAGCCGCCTCTCCGGCAGCAGTAGCCGCGCCTCGAAGCCGTGAAAGGCATCCGGCCCGCCGCGAATGATCAGGTCATAGTCGCCGGCCAGCCCATCCACCGGCTCGCTGCCGGTCGTCAGTTCGATCTCGATTTCGGGATGCGCCTCGCGTAGCCGGCCGAGCCTAGGCACCAGCCAGCGCAGGCTGAAGGTGGCGAGCGCATGGACCCTCAGCACCACCGTGCCGCTGGGCTTACCGCCATGGGCCGCGGCGGCCCGCGCGATGCGCTCCAGCGCGGGCTGAATCTCGGCGAGGAGCGCCCGGCCTTCCGCCGTGAGGGCGACCCCGTGGCTCCGCCGACGGAACAGGGCTGGCGGGCCGAGCCATTCCTCCAGCAGCTTTATCTGCCGGCTGACCGCGCCATGGGTGACGCCGAGTTCCGCCGCCGCGTCCTTGAAGCTCGACCGGCGCGCCGCCGCCTCGAACGCTCGCACGGCGTTGAGGGGCGGCAGAGGCCGGTCTTTCGAAGGTGCGGACATGTGAGTTTTTCTGACATCAAAAGGGCGAATTAGTCGTTTGCGCCCCGCATTCTAGCAGGTGCACAGTCGTGAGGTGACAAATTCATCCAGCATCGCCTCCATCCCCACCTCGTCGGCGCAGCCCTGCGCGCCGCGAACCCGCCAGCGCACACTGGTCCTCTCCGGCCTCGCCCATGCGCTTCATGATGGCTACACCGACGCGATCTATGTGCTGCTTCCCATCTGGCGGGCCGAATTCGGACTCGACTATGTCGCTCTTGCCCTGCTGCGCGGGCTCTATGCCGGCGCCATGGCCGCCCTCCAGGTGCCCGCAAGCTGGCTCGCCGATCATATGGGCGGGCGAGCGGTGCTCATCCTCGGTACGTTGATCGCCGCGGCCGGCTATGGGCTGGCCGGCTTCAGCGGCGGCGCACTGGGGCTCTGCGCGGCACTGTTCCTCGCCGGCGCGGGCTCCAGCGTCCAGCATCCCATCGCTTCCAGCGCTGTGTCGCGCGCCTATGGGCCGGCGGCGCGCGGGCCGCTCGGCACCTATAATTTCAGCGGCGACCTCGGCAAGGCCCTGCTACCGGCGGCGCTGTCCTTCGGCCTGTCATTCGCGCCGTGGCGGCCCTCGCTCTGGCTGCTGGCGCTGGCGGGGATCATGGTTGCCGGCCTGATCGCCGTCGCCATGCCACGGATCGCGCCCGCCCCGCCGCCGCCCGCCCGGCGTTCCACGTTGTCGCGCGGCGGAAACGGCTTCCCGCTGCTGCTGGCGATCGGCGTGATCGACACCGGCGTGCGCATGGGCTTCCTCACTTTCCTGCCGTTCCTACTGCAGCTGAAGGGCGCCTCGCAGCCGGTGATCGGAGCGGCGCTTGCCCTCGTCTTCCTCGGCGGCGCCGCGGGCAAGCTTGTCTGCGGCTGGCTCGCCCAGCGCTGGGGCATCGTCGGGGTCACATTGTGCACCGAGGGGCTCACAGCCCTCATGATCGCGCTCGCCGCTATCCTTCCGCTGGGGCCTCTGCTCGTTCTCCTGCCTCTGCTCGGACTCACCCTGAACGGCACGTCGTCGGTGCTCTACGGTACCGTACCGGAACTGGCGCCGGCGGACCGGACCGAGCGGGCCTTCGCCATCTTCTATACCGGCGTGATCGGCTCCGGGGCGCTGACGCCGATACTGTTCGGCGTGCTCGGCGACCAGGCGGGAGCCGTCATCGCGACGCTCGGGACCGCCGCGGCGGCGCTGATCAATCTGCCGCTCGCCCTCGCCCTCGGACCGAAGCTGGCGAGGCGGTGAGCGGCGACCGTCACGCGGCGCAAGCCCATGCTGCGGGAGACATCGACAGGGAACGACATGACAAGCGATACGAACACGCGATCTGGACAGTGCCATTGTGGGGCGGTGCGCTTCCGGGTGGCACTCAGCGACGGCTTCACGTCGATCCGGCGCTGCTCCTGCTCCTACTGCCGCATGCGCGGCGCAGTGGTCGCGATGGCCGAAACAGGCGGGATCGACATCCTGCAGGGGGGAGAGGCACTGACCAGCTACCGTTTTCATATCGGCACAGCGCAGCACTTCTTCTGTTCGCACTGCGGGATCTACACGCACCATCAGCGTCGCTCCGACCAGCACCTGTACGCGGTCAACGTCGCCTGCCTCGACGGCATAAGCCCGTTCGATTTCCCCGAGGTGCCGGTCATGGACGGCATCAACCACACCAGCGACACCGGAAAGCCGACGCGCCGGGCCGGCACTCTGCGGTTCTTTCCGGCAAGCTGACCGTCACGAATCCGTAGGTCCTTCCGTCCGTAAAGGCGCGAGCACCGATATCTCGGTGTGCCATGCGGTCCAACTCGCTTGCCGCGTCGCGCCAGAAGCAGTCGCAAGTTCGGAGCCGAGTAGGCGACATTCGGTGCCGCGCGTCTGCTGACTTCTTTCCTCCGGGGCATTCCTCCCTGAGTACAATGAAATTCTTTCACGATGGGCTTCCGTCGGCACCGGCACCTACAGGCGGAGCAGCCGTTCCGCGTTGCCGTGGCAGACCTTGGCGCGCACATCTTCGCCGATCGGCACGGACTCTATGAAGTCGGACGCGACCTGTGCGTCCTCATAGGGATAGTCGACGGAGAACATCACATTGTCCTCCCCCAGCGCCTGAATGGCCGCAGCGAGCGCCACCGGATCGCAAACGCCCGATGTCGTGATGGCGATGCTGCGCCTGATGATTGCCGAGGGGCGGGCATCCGGCGCGAGCTTTTCACCGAGGTCGAATTCCCTCCGGCTGTCGAAGCGCCAGAGCAGAAAGGGCAGCGTCTCGCCCATATGGCCGAGGATGATCTTCACCTTGGGAAAGCGCGTGAGCGTACCGCCGAAGACAAGCCGCAAGGCATGTGCGGCGGTCTCCGCAGTCCAGGCCCAGATCGGGCCGCCCAGTTCGGGCCGATGCGCAAACATCGCGGGCTGGTCGGCCATGGCCCCCGGATGTAGGTAGATCGGGACGTCCAGTTCCTGCACTTGCTCCCAGAAGGGCAAATATTGGTCCTCGTCGAGATAGTGCCCATTGGTCTGGCCATTGATGAGCGCGCCGCGGAAGCCCAGTTCACTGACGGCCCGCTCGAGCTCGGCGGCCGCGGCGCCAGCGTCCTGCATGGGAAGATGGGCGAAGCCAGCATAGCGATCCGGCCGCTTCTGCACCTCCCGAGCGAGTAAGTCATTGGCACTGCTGGCGAGCCGGATGGCCTGCACCGCATCGCGCACGCCCTGCACGCCTGGCGTTGTGACGGAGAGCACCATCAGCTCGATGCCGGTTTGCTCCATCATCTCCAGCCGCAACTGATCGAAATCGGCCAGACGCCGTTCCACATCCGCGAAGATAGCGTCGCTCTGCGTCGGCCTTGCCACGTAGGCGGCAAGCTCGGGCGTGGTGAAATGCTCTTCGAGCGCTATCTTGCGCATGCCCGCTCCTCAGTCTTGTCGGAATGGAGGTTTCCGTCCGGCCATTATCGTCAGTTGGGAGCGGTGCACGCCTGAGCCGGAGACTTCGCTATCTTGAGCTGTTCCATCATGAAATCGGCGTTGCTCTTGGAATCGGCCAGCAGGGCCCCTGACCAGTAGGCGGTCTTACAGGTCGCCGCGTCGCAATCGCCACCGGCGGTCTGCCATTCACCGCCGCGCACCACGTCGCAGGCGCAGATCGCCTTGGCGGGATTGGCGGGGTCGACCGTGCAGATCTTGTTGAGGCAGTTCGACCAGGGCGTGCCACTCTCGCATTTCAAACCCTTCTTGCCCTGCTCGAACTGTGTGAGCGCGAATTGCGAGTAGACCGTGCGAACACCAGTGGCATCGGTGCTCGGCTTGACCGTGTCGCACGCGACGGTCGCGAGGTTCGGCCCCTCCTGCATGTCGCAGACGCAGATCGAGATATTCGGATTGCCGGGCTGCGGAACGCAGGGAGCGGAAGTGCAGAGCGCAAACTGCTGATTACAAAGGTAATTTGTCGCCGTAACTGGCTGTGTTGCGCCAAGAGCGATTGACAGAACTACGATCGCCCGACCAGCTCCGAACATTCGCATCAAGGGTCTCCCGAGTTTTATCTGAAATTGTATTTGGTCTCGACACCTCGTCTCCATACTGCCGCTACCGTAACACGAAAGGCGCCGCCCATGTGCCACCCGACCGGAGGCGCATCGAGCTATTTTCTGCGCATGATTTCCGTAGGGTTACGTGAATGAATTCATGCCAATATGCGCCAAGAGCGGACCCCTTGCATGTGCCGAAAAGCGGTGACCTGAGGCCCTGATCGTCCTTCAGATGTAGGTAGAGTTCATCGACTATGGGACGGACGATGCGAGCCTCGCGGTTCAGGCGCTGGGCGTCGATCGCACCAGCGTGCGCTATCGGAGCGTAAGTCCAGGTGACGCCAGCTTGCGGGGGGCCATGCGGGCCGTGGCCGGCTAGCGCCGCCACTTCGGCTACCGGCGCATCCACATCATGCTGAGGCGCCAGGGCATCGTCATGAACCAGAAGAAGCTGCGCCGGCTGTATCGGAAACGGGCCACGCCGCAGCATAATTCGTTGCCAAGCGTGCCCCGCGCGTAGTGGCGGCGGTGCTGGAGGCGGCCCAGGGCTCAGCGCATGGCGACGGCGGGTTCGCCGGGCACATAGTTGTGGCGGGCGAAGAAGCGGTCCAACTCCCGCGGCTGCGGGGACTGCCCGGTGAAGATCGTCACATAGTCGGGCACCCGCTGCATGCGGGTGGCGAGATCCTCGCTCGTATTCAGCGAGATGTAGCCGATCTGGACGAGGTAAGAGGCGCGTGCGCGCACGTCGGCGGGCAGGGGGGCGACGCCGAAACGGGTGAACATGTCAGCCAGCGCGGCAAGCCTCGCCTCGTCGGCGCGGCTGACTTCCTCAGCGATTTCAGGTGATTGCAGCGCCCAGCTGCGGATGGCGAATTCGAACTGGGCATCGAACAAATCGCGGTCGAGCCAGCAGTCGAAGACGTTGAGCATGGCCTCGACGAGCGTTTCCGCATAGGCGCGGCTGCGTCCGATCAGGTTCTCGGTGTTCTTGGCCCGCCAGCGGTCGACAAGTGCGGCAAGAAGTTCTTCGCGGTCCTTGAAGAACCAGTAGAAACTGGTGCGTGACAGCTTGAGCTTGCGCGCCAGCGGCTGGATACGGACGGCCTCGACCCCGCCCTCGACAAGGCTGGCATAGGCCGTTTCCAGCCAGATCTCCGGTGAGCCTCTCCATCCCGTTTCGTTCAAGCCAGGCACTCCGTCCCGTTACCGCGGCCGGCCGGCGAAGGCCGCGCGTCCCGCGCATTCGTCGTCTGCCGCCGCCCGTATCGACGAGAATCGATGCGGACGATGCCCGGCGTTCTTAGCGGGTCGCTGCGCCGGGATAAACGCGGCCCGGCGATCCGGGCCGCGTAATCTCGTTATGTCAGTTCACCACGCGGGGCTCGCCGACGTCGGAGCCCGACGGATCGAGGCCGTTGGCCTTCAGGATGGCCTTGAGGTCGCCGCTCTTGTGCATCTGCTGGATAGCGTCGTCGAGCGCCTTGCCAAGCTCGGTATTGGCCTTGGTGTAGAGCAGGTTGGCCTGAGCCGCCTGGATCGAGGCCTGCACGCGCGGGTCGGGCTCGGCCACCTTGATCTTGATGCCGGGATAGCCGCCCTTCGCCTGCGCGTAAGCGCCAGTGCCGAAGCTGTCGACGCCGACATCGACGCGGCCGGCTTCGAGGTCCTGCGCGAGGGCGACGGGGTTCTGGTAGAGCTTCAGGTTGGAACCCAGCAGCTTCTGCAGCTCGGCGACCCACAGGAAGCCCGACACGGTGCCGACCTTCTTGCCCTCCAGGTCCTTGATCTTGGAGTAGCCGGCCTTGGAATAGATGCCCATCTGGTCGAGATAGGTCGGCCAGGACAGGCCGAGCACCTTGGCGCGCTCGGCCGTGCGGTACCAGTCGCCGCCGGCGAGATCGGCCTTGCCGGACAGAACGTACTGGATGGTGGCCGCCGGGTCGACGATCGCCGGCACCAGGGTCAGGCAGTTGGCGGCGGCGAACTTCTTGGCGATCTCGCTGTCGACGCCGCCGATCTTGCCGTCCGAGCTCGCGGTGGAGAAGGGCGGATATTCATAGATCGCGATGGTCAGCTTGCCTTCGGCGACCGTGGGGAACTTGTGCGCCGGCGTGCAGGTCTGGGCGGTGGCGGCTGTGGCCGTGAAGGCGACGGTCAGGGCGGCCAGCCCGACGAGGCTGCGTATGCGTAGAGTCGTCATTCCTGTTATCCCTCTGGAAAATGTTTTCGGAACGCGGTTCAGGCATGGGCACCCAGTTTGCGCTCGAGAGCGCTGACTGCGATGGTCGCGGGTATGCAGATAGCGGCGTAGAGCACCCCTGCAAGGAACAGGATCGGCATGTAGCGGAAGGTGGTGGAGCCGATCAGATAGGCTTGGCTCACCAGCTCGGGCAGTGCGATGGCGAAGCACAGCGAGGAGGCCTGCAGCATCAGGATCGCGAAGCCCAGCAGCGCCGGCACGGAAACCCGCAGGGCCTGCGGGAGGATCACATAACGCAGTGCGTCGACATGGTTGAGGCCGATGGCCTCCGCCGCCTCCTTCTGGCCGTGCGGCACCGCCTCGAGGCCGGCGCGGATGATCTCGCTGGTGTAGGCGCCGGTGCACCAGGACAGGGCGATCACCGCCGAGGCGAAGCTGTCGAGCGACAGGCCGGCATTGGGCAGTCCGAAATAGGTGAACTGCAGCAGGATCAGAGCCGGCGCGCCGCGCCCGACCTCGACCACGGTCAGCGCGATGCCCCGCAGCGGCCGCGACTTCGACTGCACCATGAGCGCGAGCACGAGGCCGAGCGGGACGCCGATGGCCAGCGACACGCCGGTGACCTGCACGCTGACCAGGAGGCCGTCCAGCATGGCCGGCAGGTGCTCGGCCCAGAAGTCGAACAGATCGCTCATCGCGCAACCCTCGAACGCAGATGCAGGTCGGCCCAGCGCGAGGCCCAGGCGATCGGCAGGCTGAGCAGGATGTAGAGCAGGCCGGCGACCGCATAGACGTCCAGCCCACGGAAGGTGCGCTGGGAGACGTGCGAGGCCTGGAAGGCGATCTCATGCACGCCGATGGTCGAGGCGATGGCCGAGTCCTTCAGCAGGCCGATGGCGTAGCTCGCCGCGGAAGGCAGCGCGACGCGAAAGAGCTGCGGCGCGATGACGTCGTAGAACCGGTGCCAGGTTGACATGCCGAGCGCATGCGTTGCTTCCCACTGCCCCGGATGGATGGCCGACATCGCGCCGCGATAGATCTCGGCCATGTTGGCGGCGGTGATCAGCCCGAGGCCGATCGCGGCGGCCTGGAACGGGGTGAGCGAGACGAAGCCGTTATCGAGACCGAAGAAGATCACGAACAGCCAGACGATCGGCGGAATGGCCCGCAGCGTCAGGATGAGTGTGTTGGCGACCGCCCGGACCACGCCGAGTTTCGACAGGCGCATGGCGCAGAGCGGGATGCCGAGCAGCATCCCGACGATGAGCGAGATGGCCGTGAGTGCGATGGTCCAGGGAACGCCGATGGCGATGTTGAGGAGGATTTCCTGCGTCATCGGTCTTTCACCGCGTGCAGGAAGCGCTGGGCGCGCTCAGTCTTCGGATTGCGCATGACGTCGCGGCTGGGACCCTGCTCGACGATCTTGCCGTCGGCCATGATGATGACGCGATCGGAGACGTCCTCGGCGAAGTGCATTTCGTGCGTCACCACGATCATCGTCATGCCGCCTTCCGCCAGTTCGCGCATGACCGCCAGCACTTCGAGGCCGAGTTCGGGGTCGAGCGCCGAGGTCGGCTCGTCGAACAGCATGATTTCCGGATCCAGCGCCAGCGCGCGGGCAATGGCGATGCGCTGCTGCTGACCGCCCGAGCAGCGGCTCGGAAATTGCTGCGCCTTGTCGGCGAGGCCGACGCGCGAAAGCAGCTGCATGGAGACGGCGTCGGCCTCCGCCCGCGTCCGGTTCATCACCCGCTCCTGCGCCAGGCTGACATTGCGCAGCACGGTGAGGTGCGGGAACAGGTTGAAGGACTGGAACACCATGCCGATGGAGCGGCGCAGCGCCATCAGCTCGCGCCGGGTCGGCGTGTGACCGGACTCGATGGTGGTGTTGTGGATCGTCACCCGCCCGCTGGTCGGCGGCTCGAGCTGGTTGATGCAGCGTAGCAGTGTCGACTTGCCGGAACCCGAGGGGCCGATGATCGCGACAACCTCGCCTGGGGCGAGGCTCAGGTCGATGTTTTCGAGCACGACATGGGTGCCGAACGTCTTGCCCACCCCATTGAGCCGCAGCAGCGGCTCCTTCGGCGCGACACCTTCGACGGCGATCGAAGAGGATTTGAGGCTCATCGGCTCTCCCGGTTTCAACGCTGCTTCGTGCGACGGACGAAGACGTGTCAGCATGAATCGCGCCTCGCGAAATGCCTGCCCCGCGTCCCGGCCGGGCAGCATTTGTTGGTGGCTGCCTCTATCGCGGGCGTGCCCGTCCAGGCGGCAAGCACTCCACGCTAAGCGAACTTTAGAATGCCACGCAAGCGCAAAATGTACGTGACAGTTTATAAACTTGACACCAATGTATAGCCCCGTCCCGATGACACGCCGGAGTGTCGTCGGAGCGTTGGACGCCGTGACGAACAGAGGGACGGTTCACGATGGCGAGTAGCTTCCCCAAGATGCTTGCACCAATCCGACTTCGCGGCAGAACGCTGCGGAACAGAGTGGTTTTCGGGGCGCATACCGCGAACATGGCGGAGGACGGCCTGCCGGGGCCGCGCCATGTCGGCTATTACGAGGAGCGCGCGCGTGGCGGTGCGGCGATGATCGTCGTCGAACCGGTGCCAGTGCATCCGGCAGCCGTGCTGACGCGCGGCAATTTCCGCCCTTCGGACGACAGTATTGTCGAGCCGTTCAAGGCGATCACCGCCGCCATCAAGGGGCATGGTGCCGTCGCCATCCAGCAGCTCTACCATGTCGGCAGCCACGGCGATTCCGACCTGTCCTACCATCCGCACTGGTCACCCTCGGGCAAGCCGAGCTACCACGACAGCGACGGCTCGCACGCCATGGGCGAGGACGAGATCGAAGAGACCATTGACGGCTTTGTTCAGGCCGCCCGCCGCGCGCAGGACGCCGGCTTCGATGGCGTCGAGGTGTGGGCCGCCTATCACGGCATGATCGACCAGTTCTGGACGCCGTGGTCGAACCGGCGGGAGGACAAATGGGGCGGCTCGCTGGAGAACCGCACCCGGATGTCGCGCGAGGTGATGACACGCATCCGCGCCTTGTGCGGCGAGGACTTCATCATCGGCCTTGCCGTCAATGACGAGCCGGATGTCGAGGTCGCCCTGCAACGACGCGACCTCGCCGAGATCATCAAGCTGCACGATGACGCACAACTGATGGACTATGTGACCTGCGGCAGCGGCTCCTACTTCGATTTCTACAAGATCATCCCGACCTTCCAGTACCCGGAGAAGCTCGGCGTCGACCTGGCGCGTGAGTTGAAGAAGGTCGTGCGCCACGCCCTGGTCACCGCCGAGAGCCATATCCGCACGCCCGACAATGCGGAGACGGTGCTGGGGGAGGGCGCCGCCGACCTCGTCTCCATCGTGCGCGGGCAGATCGCCGATCCCCATCTCGTCAACAAGGCGGCCGAGGGCCGGCCGGAGGACATTCGCGGTTGTCTTTCGTGCAACCAGATGTGCTGGGGGCGGCGCTCGCGCGACTACTGGATCAGCTGCGTCGTGAACCCGTCCGCCGGCCGTGAATTCGAATGGGGCGGCGACCGCTTCACTCCCGCCGCCCGCCCGCGCAAGGTACTGGTCGTCGGCGGCGGTCCAGCCGGGTTGGAAGCCGCCCGCGCGGCCGCCGAGCGTGGCCACCGGGTGGTGCTGGCGGAAGCTTCCGACAAACTCGGCGGCAATTTCCGCCTCGCCGGTCTCCAGCCGCGCCGGGCGCAGATCACCGACCTGATCGACTGGTATGAGCGCCAACTGACCAAGCTGCAGGTGGAGGTGCGGCTCAACACCTATGTGGAAGCTGGCGATGTCACCGCCGAACAGGCCGATGTCGTCGTTCTCGCCACCGGCTCGGTGCCGCCCGACACCGGCTTCCAGAAGGCTTTCCCGCATATCGAGACCATGCCCGGCTGGGACCGCGGCAACGCCTATTCCATCGAGGCGGTGATGGCGCGGCAGGCCCGGCCGGGCAAGCGGGTGCTGCTGCTGGACGAGGCCGGCGGCTGGCGTGGCTGCGGCACGGCGTGGAAGCTCGCCGAGGAGGGGCATGAGGTGACGCTGGTCACGCCCGACCCGATGGTCGGGCGCGAATTGCAGCGCACCGCTGCCGATGGTCCGCTGCGCCGGACATTGGCGCGGCTAGGCGTGAAATTCGTGCTCGAATCCAGCATTCTCGAATGGCACGGCGACGGCGCCACCGTCATCTCCCATCTCGACGGCAGCCGCCAGCACATCGCTGCCGACACCCTAGTAACGGCAACGACCAATGTCGCCGCGGACTGGCTCGCCCACGAACTGCGCGAGGCGGATGTCGAGTTCATCGAGATCGGCGATGGCGCCGCGCCCCGCCAGGCGCCTTACGCCATTTTCGAGGGACGCAAGGCCGCGTTGGGGATCTGACATGGCCGACGACATGCTCGACCTCGCTCCCGACGTAGCCCGCGATTTCGCACGGCGGGCGCTGGAGGCTGTCGGCGCCCATCCGGCGATGGCGCGCTCGCTCGCCGAGGCGACCGTTGCCGCGGAGCTGCGCGGACGTGCCTCGGTCGGCTTCGCGCATCTGACGGACTATGTCGAATCCCTGAAGGCGGGACGCATCGACGGGCGCGCCGCGCCGGTGGTGTCGTCGCCTGCGCCGGCGCTGATCGAGGTGGATGTGAAAGGCGGCATCGCCCAACTCGGCTTCGATGTCGCCTTCGAGGCACTGTGCGCCCGCGCTTCTGAACTGGGTGTCGCCAGCCTTGCCGTGAGCAACAGCTTCACCACGGGCGAACTCGGCGACTATGCCCTGCGCCTTGCGGAAAAGGGGCTGGTGGCGCTGGTAGCCACCAATGGCTCGCCGCTGATGAGCCCGCCCGGCGTCGCCCGCGCGGTCTACTGCACCAACCCGTTCGCCTTTGCCGCACCGGGCGAGGAAGGTCCGGCGCTACTGATCGACCAGGCATCCAGCGCCACCGCCTTCGTCAATATCCGCGCGGCCGCCTCGCGCGGCGAGCCGATTGCCGAGGGCTGGGCGGTGGATGCCGCTGGCGCGCCGACGACCGACCCGGCGGCGGCCCTCGCGGGCCACCTCCTAACCTTCGGCGGCGCGCGCGGCGCCAATATCGCGCTGATGGTCGAGATCCTCGCCGCCGGGTTGACCGGGGCGAACTGGTCGCTCGACGCGCCGAGCTTTGTAACGGGAGATCGCTCGCCGGGTGTCGGCCAGTTCGTGCTCGCCATCGCGCCTCGCGGTCATGCGGCCGGCCTGGCGGCAAGGCTCGGGCACCAGCTGGAGCGGCTGGCGGGTCTCGGTGTTCACGTGCCCGGTCGCGGCAAGCGGGACGAGCGGGCGACCGATGTTACGCGGAGTATCCGTCTGCGCGCTGACGTGCTGGCGCGTATTGCCCAGCTCTCAGGGATCGAGCCGCCTGGCTGACGACCGCGCCATCTCGGTCGCGCGCGCGTCGGCTGCGTCGAGGCCCGCATGCACGGCGCCTTCGAACCCGCGATCGATCATGGCCTGCAGCGCCGCAGCCGTGGTGCCGCGATAGTCGATCAGCGCCTGCATCATCTGCGCGGGATCGGTATCGACCAGCAGCCGGCTCGCGCCCGTGACGACGCTCAGCACGGCGCGGCGGATCAGTGCCGGCGGCAGGCCCCGCGCTTCGGCGTGGGAAATCATCGCGCTCGCCAGCAGTGCGGGGAAGCCGGCGCCGGAGCCGGTGAGGCCGCAGAAATAATCGATGTCGGCTTCCGAGGGCACCGCGTCAGCCTGTCCGCAGGTCTCGAACAGCCCCTGCACCAGCGCCCTGTCCGCCTCCGAGACGGCGGGCGTCGCGCACCAGGGCGTGTAGCATGCGCCGATCGTCGCCGCCGCGTTAGGCATGGCCCGCACCAGTCGGTCTGCGCCCGTGTGCCGCGCCAGCGTCGTCAGCGACACGCCGGCCATGACGGAAATGACCAGCTTGCCCCGCGCGTCGATGACGACATCGCCGAACTGTTCCGGCCGTACGGAGAGGAGGACGACGTCCGAACGGTTCACAAGCCGCTGGTTGTCGCGCGTCCAGGACGCACCGGCGATGCCACCGCTGCCCGTACGGCTGGACAGAGTGAGCTGGCTCGCGGCGATGAACCGCGTGTCGAGCATGGCCTGGGCAAAGGCCGCGCCGAGCCAGCCGCTACCGCCGATAATGCCGATCCGCCGCGTCGTGCATGCCATGCGCGCCTCCCAACCATTGCCCGTCATGGCGGACGTTGACCAATGAAATGTACGCTTATGTTTGAAATATTGACATAGGTGTACACAGAGCTAAGCTCGTTCTCAATCTCCCCCGCGACGCAGGCCGACATGTCGAACGATCCTCTGCTGCAGCCCTTCCAGCTCAAGCATCTGACGCTCCGCAACCGCATCATGACGACGTCGCATGAGCCTGCCTATGCCGAAGACGGCATGCCGAAGGAGCGCTACCGCGCCTATCATGTGGAGCGGGCGAAGGGCGGCATCGCACTGACCATGACCGCCGGCTCCGCCTCGGTGTCGAAGGACAGCCCACCCTCCTTCGGCAATGTGCTGGTCTACAAGGACGAAGTGGTGCCGTGGATGCGCGACCTCGCCGACGCCTGCCACGAGCAGGGTACGGCGGTGATGATCCAGATCACCCATCTCGGCCGCCGTACGCGCTGGGACAAGGGCGACTGGCTCCCGGTCATCGCGCCCTCGCATGCCCGCGAGCCGGCGCACCGCGCTTTTCCCAAGCGCATCGAGGATTGGGACATCGAGCGCGTCATCAAGGACTTCGCCGATGCGGCCGAACGCATGAAGGCAGCGGGATTGGATGGCATTGAGATCGAGGCCTATGGCCATCTGGCGCAGCAGTTCTGGTCTCCGTCGACCAATGATCTCGGCGCTCCCTATGGCGGCTCGCTCGACAACCGGCTGCGCTTCACCTTCGACATGCTGAAGGCGATCCGCGATCGGGTCGGCGCCGAGTTCATCGTCGGCGTGCGCTACACTGCCGACGAGGTGGACATGCTGGATGGCATGGGCCGCGAGGAAGGCATGGAAGTCTCGCGCCGACTGAAGGCGAGCGGCATGGTCGACTTCCTCAACATCATCCGTGGCCATATCGACACCGATTCGGCGCTGACCGACGTCATCCCGATCCAGGGCATGCCGAGCGCGCCGCATCTCGATTTCGCCGGCGAGATCCGCGCCGAGACGCGCTGGCCGACCTTCCACGCGGCGCGCATTCCCGATGTGCCGACCGCCCGCCATGCCATCGCCTCTGGCAAGGTCGACATGGTCGGCATGACCCGCGCTCACCTCACCGATCCGCACATCGTGCGCAAGATCCTGGCCGGGCGGGAAGACGACATCCGCCCCTGCGTTGGTGCCAATTACTGCCTCGACCGCATTTATCAGGGCGGTGCCGCCTTCTGCATCCACAATGGTGCGACCGGCCGTGAGACCACCATGCCGCACGAAATCCCACCGGCCGACAAGCGCCGCAAGATCGTCATCGTCGGCGCGGGACCGGGCGGTCTGGAAGCGGCCCGCGTTGGCGCCGCGCGTGGCCATGAGGTCGTGCTGTTCGAGGCCGCGCCGCAGGCTGGCGGACAGGTGCGGCTGACCGCGCAGAGCAAGCGCCGCCGCGAGATGATCGGCATCATCGACTGGCGCGTCGCCCAGTGCGAGGCGGCCGGCGTTACGCTCAACTTCAATAGCTGGGCTGAAGCCGACACCGTGCTGGCGGAAAAACCCGACGTGGTGATCCTCGCCACCGGCGGCCTGCCGAACACCGACGTGCTCACCACCGGCAACGAACTCGTGGTGTCCGCCTGGGACATCATCTCGGGCGACGTGAAGCCGGGCCGCAACGTGCTGGTGTTCGACGATGCCGGCGACAATGTCGGCCTTCAGGCGGCGGAGGTGATCGCCCAGGCCGGCGGCAAGGTCGAGATCATGACGCCGGACCGGGTCTTCGCGCCGGAAGTCATGGGCATGAACCTCGTGCCCTATATGCGCGCACTGCAGAAGTTCGACGCCGTCTTCACCGTGACATGGCGGCTCGAATCCGCCGAGCGCGCGGGCAATGCGATCAGGGCCCTCATCGGCTCGGATTATGGCGGAGTGTGGCAGGAGCGCATCGTCGACCAGATCGTGGTCAATCACGGCACGCTGCCGCTGGACGATCTGTATTTCGAGCTGAAGCCGCTGTCGTCGAACCGCGGCGCGGTCGATTACGACGCGCTGATCGAGGGACGCCCGCAGACCCGCGACGACAACCCGGACGGCATGTTCCAGCTGTTCCGCATCGGCGATGCGGTGGCTGCGCGCAACACCCATGCCGCGATCTATGACGCGCTGCGTCTGGTGAAGGACCTCTGAGCCCGTTCCGGCCGAAGGAAGAAACCGATGAAGATCCTGGTGCCCGTTAAGCGGGTTGTCGATTACAACGTGAAGATCCGTGTGCGTTCGGACGGTTCGGGCGTTGAGCTGTCGAACATCAAGATGTCGATGAACCCGTTTGACGAGATCGCGGTTGAAGAGGCACTGCGGCTGAAGGAGGGGGGGGAGGCTTCCGAGGTGATCGCGGTATCGGTCGGGCCGGTGAAGACGGACGAGACCATCCGCACGGCGCTGGCGATGGGTGCGGATCGCGGCATCTGGGTGAAGACGGACGAGGCGGGTGTCGAGCCGCTCACCGTGGCGAAGATCCTGAAAGCCTTGGTGGCGCAGGAACAGCCGGGCCTCGTGATCCTCGGCAAGCAGGCGATCGACGACGACTGCAACCAGACCGGCCAGATGCTCGCGGCGCTTTTGGGCTGGCCGCAGGCGACTTTCGCCTCGAAAGTGAAGGCCGGTGAGGGCAGCCTCGCCGTCACCCGCGAGATCGATGGCGGGCTGCAGACGCTGGAGCTGGCGCTGCCGGCGGTGCTGACCACGGATCTTCGGCTGAACGAGCCGCGCTACGCCTCGCTGCCCAACATCATGAAGGCGAAGAAGAAGCCGATCGAGGAGAAGTCGGCCGCCGATCTCGGCGTCGACCTCACGCCGCATCTGGAGGTGATCTCCACCACCGAGCCGGCGGGCCGCACGGCCGGCATCAAGGTTTCCTCCGCCGCCGAACTGGTGGCCCATCTCAAGACGGCGG
>NZ_JBMSDU010000025.1:0-50832 GCF_049445835.1 Ancylobacter sp. VNQ12
ATATTGCCCCCTTGCTGTGCAAGAATGCGCATACGAGGATGGGGCCATGCATGGTTTCGACTGGGGCGACCTCAGATTCTTCCTCACCGTGGCACGGGCCGGACGCCTGACCCTCGCGGCGCGCCAGAGCGAGATTTTTTTCACACGAGCCATAGTCGGCGTTGACAAGGTATTTTGCGCACCCTTGGCGTCTTGAGACGCTTAGGAGTTGTTCAGCCTTTCGCCAGGTGGTGTGGACGTCGCCGGGCCGGGCTTTTCGGACAATATGCTTGCGCTTGGCAAAGACCTGCTCGATGGGTTTAGGTCGGGGCTCTAGTGTGGCAGTAAGGATATGGCGCGCTTTTCCTACCCTCACAACGGCGCGAACGGCCCTGACTTCGCGGCAGCCCAGGTTGTCCAGAACGGCGACATCGCCAAGCTTGAGAGCGGGGGCAGGACCTTCTGGACATAGCAAAGGAACGGCCCGCCGTTGATCGGCCCGTCAGACACGACGTGCGCGTCGATGCAGTCGTGTCGCGCGGCAGCGATGAACGCGAGGGTCTTCCAATGCCGTGGGGGCGAGACCTTTAGGCGCTAGCCTATGGGTCCGCAGCGAGCAAGAATAATCGGCATCCTTTGCCTCTGCACTTCGCTTCTCCATCACGAAGAGCGATCAGAGCTTCGCGTTGCAATGGGGCAGTTTCCAGGTTGCTCGACACGGGGCGGCCCTGGCACCTCCTCCGACGTGGATCGACATGATCAACGCCGTTTTCACTCCGACGCCAGAGGCGGTGGGCTGGACGAAGGCTGTCGTTGCCACCTTGACAGAAAGCGGAGGGGTCGGCGGACTTGAGGGGAAAATGCTCGATCGGCCAGAACTGAAAACGGCAGAATGAATACTCTGCCGGGATAGTCTTCATCCATCGAAGGATTGTTGAAGCGCGTTCGCGGAGTTCCCATCCAAGCACGAATCCGTTGAAACGCGATTCTGTTGATGATCGTCCGTATTGACGATGATCAACGTAAGCCGTCGGCGCGGGGCGTCGTCGTTTGCTGGCCAGCATTAGTTTGAGAAGCCCGAGATCGGCGTCGTTCCGGAACGGCGGTGCCGTCCGGTGTCGCGCGCGGCCGCTCTCGGAGGTGGCTCATACGAATCTGGGGATGGCGAAGCACTGGCCGCTACCTTGCACTCGAAAAGCCGATGCAGCTCGAGTCGCATCACGGTCCGCACGATTGCGCAATTCCCCGGCGAGGTGAACGGCACCTGGGCACGGCTGGGATGCAGGCCACATCTCCGGCTCGACCATCACGCGGGACCGCGGTCAAGGCGGCTCAATTCGCTAGGTATGCATCTTGAGGATTGCTCTTATCCACATTAATTTGATACATGTGATTTTACTATGAATGATGTGCAAGGCAGCAAACGTCGATTGACTTCCCGCCTCCTTCATGTTGGCCGGCAATGGCGACGGCTTGCCGAAACCGAGCTCGCCGCCCACGACATTTCGGAGGCCGTCGCCTCGCCGCTCGTGTGGCTGAAACGCCTTGGTGGCGGGGTGCGGCAGGTCACCCTCGCATCCCACGTGGGGATCCAAGGGACGTCACTGGTCCGTCTGCTCGACCAGCTCTGCGACGCCGGGCTCGTCGTGCGCAGGGACGATCCGGCTGATCGTCGCACCAAGACATTGTGGCTGACGGCGGCAGGAGAGCAGCTCGCCGAGCGAATCGAGCGTGCAATCGCGCAGCTGCGCGCCCAGGTCTTCACCGATGTCAGCGAAGAAGACATCGCGGCGACGCACAGGGTTCTAGACGCGATCGAGCACGCCCATGCCCATCTCCAGCAGGAGACTGTCCTCCTGGAGACGGACACTTGAAACTCCCGTCCTGGCGCGACTGGCTGTTCTCGGCCAAAGCCTTCATCGCGGTGATGCTGGCGCTCTACATAGCGCTGCTCATGGACCTGCCGCGCCCCTATTGGGCGATGACCACCGTCTATGTGGTCGCTCATCCGCTTGCCGGCGCGACCTCCTCCAAGGCCCTCTACCGTGCACTCGGCACGGTGCTCGGCGCCGTCGGCACGGTGGTTCTTGTGCCCACCTTCGTGAATGTGCCGGAATTGCTGACCGTCGCCGTCGCCGCCTGGGTCGGGGGCCTGCTCTATCTTGCGCTGCTCGACCGCACGCTGCGCAGCTACGTGTTCATGCTCGCAGCCTATACCTTGCCAATCATCGCACTGCCGGCCGTGACGACGCCCGAGACCATCTTCGACGTCGCGCTGGCCCGCAGCGAGGAGATCGTCCTCGGGATCCTCTGCGCAAGCATCGTAAGCGCCATCGCGTTTCCCGAGAGCGTGGGTCCGGCGCTCGCAGGGCGCGTCTCCGGCTGGCTGCGCGAGACCGGTGCCTGGGCCGCCGACATCCTGCGCGGTTCTTCGACCGGAAGCGCTGCCCCCGTCCAGCAGAAGCTTGCCGCAGACGTGGCCATCCTCGATGCGCTCATCATCCAGCTCTCCTACGATCCTAGCGCGCGCGATCTCCTGCGTTCGGCTCGCGAGCTGAGAGGACGCCTGCTGCTCCTGCTCCCCGTCCTCTCCGCCGTGTCCGACCGCATGTCCTCTCTCGAGCGAGAGAGGCGTCTGCTCGCGGAGGGAGCCGGGCGGAGCAAGCTCATCACAGTCGGCCGGGAGGTCGCCGACTGGATAGCCGCCGGGCCAGACGGCTTGCCGAGCGCTTTCGAACATCTGCGTGGACAGATCGCTCGGGCGGCGCAGGACCAGGATGGTCCCGGCCAATGGCGTGACCTGCTGCACGCGAACGTCTGCGCGAGGCTGACAGAACTCGTCAACCTCTGGCAGGACTGCCTCGTCCTGCACGCGCAGATCGCACGAGGCCCTGCTGCCGGGCGCTGGAAGCCAGTGCTCCGTCACCGGCCCATCATAGGCAGGTCGCGCCATCACGACCATGGGCTAATGGCATTCGCCGCCGGCTCCGCCGCATTGGCCACCGCCACCGCAAGTGCCCTGTGGATTGCGAGCGGATGGCCAGGCGGCGCTAACTTCGTGGCGATGGCCGCTGTTGCCTGCTGCTTCTTCGGCCCCCAGGACCGGCCGGCACCGTTCATCTGGACCATGGTCGTCTGGTGCGCGGTGGCGCAGACCATCGCCGGCGTGCTTTTGTTCGTCGTGCTGCCGCGGGTGCACGATTTCGAGATGCTCGTGCTGGTGTTCGCACCGCCTTTCCTGCTCGTGGGCGCGTTCATTCCCCGCCCGGAACTCGCGCTCATCACCCTGCTGCTCGCGGCGAACGGCGCGGGGAGCCTTTCTGTGCAAAGTCACTACAACGCGGATTTCACTCTCTATGCGAACGAAGGCCTTGCGGTGGTCGGGGGCTTGATGTTCGCCTGGGTCTGGATGCTGGTGACGAAACCCTTCGGGGCCGCGTATGCGGCGCGACGCCTCGTCCATGCCGGCTGGGCCGACCTCGCCGCCACTGCCGCGGGAACCCGCCGGCAGGATCACGGCATGCTGGTGAGCCGCAGCCTCGACCGCCTCGGTCAGCTCGTTCCCCGTCTTGCCTCCGGCGCCATCACCAATGGCCGTGCCACGGACGGCCTGCGTGACCTGCGCATCGGCTACAACGTCCTCGACCTGCAGCGGGACCGCCGTCGTGTGCCGGACGCCGCCAAGGAGCGCATCAACGGGGTTCTGCTCGGGGTCGCGGAGCACTACCGCGCGCAGGTGGACGCCGAGAAGGCCATGGCGCCGCCGGCGAGCCTGCTGGAGCGCATCGATGAGGCGCTCGCCGCTGCACTGGCGCAGCGTGCGGGCCTGGCGGCGGATGATGCCTTGCAGGCCCTGGTCGGTCTGCGCTGCGGCCTGTTTCCCGATGCGGTCGCCCCGCTTCTGCCGCCGCCGCGGGTCGCCGAGCCGCCGGTGCTGCTTGCTGCGGAGTGATTGCGGATGCTCGCGGAAATCGACCTCTTCGGCATCTTCGTGCCGACCTTCCTGCTCCTTGCGCTCGCCGCGATGCTGGTCACGCGGATCGTGTCCCGGCTGTTGGACCGCCTGCGGATTGGCCCCCTCATCTGGCACCGGGCGCTGTTCGATCTTGCGGTGTTCGTCCTCGTGGCCGGCGCCGCCTACTATGTCCTGGAACGGCTCACATGATGAAAAGCTATTTGGCGAAGAGCCTGCGCGTGGCGGCGACCCTCGTCATGGTCGCCGGCGCGGGACTCATGGGTCGCGCGCTCTGGGACAGCTACATGAACGCGCCCTGGACGCGCGACGCCCGCGTGCGCGCCGATGTCGTCGAGATCGCCCCCGACGTCTCCGGTCTCGTGAGTGAAGTGCTGGTCAGCGACAATGCCGCCGTGAAGACCGGCGATGTGCTGTTCCGCGTCGATCGCGAGCGCTTCGTCCTCGCTCTCAAGCAGGCGGAAGCGGCGGTGAAGGGCCGCGCCGCGGCGCTCGATCAGGCCAAGCGCGATCTTGCCCGCTATGAGCAACTGCGGGAAGGCGACGTGATCTCCCGTCAGAATCTTGAGCAGGCGCGGACCGCTGTGACCCAGGCCGATGCGGCCTACCAGCAGGCCCTGAACGAGCGCGATCTCGCCCGGCTCAATCTCGAACGCTCGGATGTGAAGGCCCCGGTCAACGGCATCGTCACCAACCTCGAGCTGCGGCGCGGCGACTATGCATCCACCGGCGCCGGTGTCGTGGCACTGGTGGACACGGATTCACTGCGGATCGAGGGATATTTCGAGGAAACCAAGCTGCGCCGGATTCATGTGGGGGATGCCGTCTCGGTCCGGCTCATGGGAGAGCCGGCGCTCCTCTCCGGGCGCGTGCAGAGCATCGCCGCAGCCATCGAGGATCGCGAGCGAACCTCGGCGACGGGCCTGCTCGCCAACATCAATCCCACCTTTAATTGGGTCCGCCTCGCCCAACGGGTGCCGGTGCGCATCTCCCTGGACGATCTGCCGTCGGACATCCGGCTGGTGGCGGGCCGGACCGCGACTGTCGAGGTCGAGCCGAGCTCTGCCATCGCCGCGCGGACGGCCGAAACGGGTCGGCGAACCGGGCGTCCGGGAATCTGAGCCACCGCGGAGGTTCACGGGATGTCTGCTTCCCCCAGAACGGGCCACGAGACGGCCGTGATGCAAATAGACGAGTACGATGGATAGCCTCTCGACGACCAGAGCAGACACGAACGACGAGCCGACACGCCCACGGGTTCCGCTCTGGCTGCTGGCCATGGTCAGCTTTTCCGGCACCCTTGCCATGCACATCTTCGTACCGGCCCTTCCCATCGCGCAGGTGGACCTCGGCGGCGGTACGGCCGCCATGCAGATGACGATCAGCATCTACATCCTGGGTCTGGCGGGAGGACAGCTCGTCTACGGACCGCTTGCCGACCGTTTCGGACGCCGGCCCGTCCTGATGATGGGGCTTTCGCTCTACACCGTTGCGGGTTTGGCAGCGATGTGGGCTCCGGGCGTCCATGCCCTCATCGTCGCCCGGCTCTTTCAGGCGCTCGGCGGCTGCGCCGGTTTAGTCCTCGCGCGCGCAATCGTGCGCGACACCTCTCACCCCAAGGATACGGCGCGGCGGCTCGCCTTGATGAACCTCATGGTCACCATCGGCCCCGGCGTCGCGCCGCTCCTCGGCGGAATCCTCGCGGAGGTCACCGGGTGGCGCTCCGTGTTCGTCGTGCTGACGCTGCTCGGCCTTGCCACTCTCCTGCTGACGTGGCGTCTCCTGCCGGAAACAGTGAAGCCGTTCGAGGCGGGCGGCCCGGGAGTGGCGGAAGCCTACGGGAGGCTTCTGAGGGCGCCCGCCTTCTGGGCCTACGCAATCGGAGGCGGATGCGCCACGACCTCGATGTACGCCTTCGTGGCTGCCGCACCCTTCATCTTCATCAACGAATTGCACCGGCCGGTGTCCGAGGTCGGCGGCTACATAGCGGTTCTGGTGCTGGGCGTGTGGGTGGGCAGCATGCTGGCAAGCCGGCTGATCGCTCGTCTGTCCATCCGTCGGCTGCTGGTCGGCGCGAACATGATCAGCGTGCTCGCCGCATTTCTCCTGCTGGGCGCCGTTCTCTCCGGGTGGCTGTCCGTTCCGCTCATCATCGTCACCATGTTCGTCTTCACCCTTGGCGTCGGCACGGCGGCGCCCGCTGCGCTTACCGAGGCGATGAGCGTGCAACCCGGCGTCGTTGGTTCCGCTTCGGGCCTCTACGGCGCCGTTCAGATGGCCGTCGGCGCCCTTTGCACCGCGCTTGCCGGCCTTGGGTCCGATCCCGCTCTCGCGGCCGCCCTGGTCCTTGCCGGATCGGGCATCGTCGCCCAGACGGCGTTCCTGGTGGCCGGCGGTCATCGCCCCACGGCCGTCTAGCTGGTTGCATCGGCGTACGAGAGTATATTTTGATTGAGAGAATTCGGTCGACTTTCGAGGAACCTTCTCCGGGTGAAGAGGGGGCCGAAGGCTCAACGCTTAGTGCGATATCAGCAGCGGAATCGACGCGTGGATCAGCAGGGACCTCGTCACCCCGCCGAACATGATCTCTCGGATGCGGGCATGGCTGTAGGCGCCGAGCACGATCAGGTCGTGCCCGTTCGACGAGGCGTATTCCGCGATCACATCTGCAATCGCCTTTCCCTGGGACGATACGGGAGCCACAGTCAGGCGGACGCCGTGGCGCAGGAGAAACATCGCCACCTCGACTCCGGGCTCTTCACTTTGAAGCGCGCTGCTGGGAGGGTCGACGAGAAGGATCGTCGCCGAACTCGCCATGGCCAAGAGGGGCAGGGCGTCGCCGACGGCGCGGCGCGACTCACGGCTGGCGTTCCAGCCGATCAGAACATGCTGCGGAGGCTCGGTCCTGTGCCAGCTGTCCGGGACGAGCAGGAAGGGCACGCCCGTGGCGAGCTGGACGGCGTCGGAAGGCAGCCCGTCTTCGGACTCATGGTCCTTTGGGGGCGCTGCGACCACGAGATCGGCGTGGAGCGAACCGAGGCGGCGTTCGTCGTCGCCGTGAGGCATGTCGACGCGGAATTCGCCCCGCACATTCCATTGTTCTGCAAGCTTGTTGAAGACAGCTCGGGCCTGCTCCCCGATTGTCCGATTGCGAGCTTCCTGATGGTGCAGGAGATCGGCGATCGCGGCCTGCCCGCGGACATAGGAGGAGGCCGGATGCTGCGTCAGCTCGGACGGAAGCAATAGTATCCCGACAAGATGGGCGTCGTGCCGGGCGGCGAGGCTGATAGCGTAAGCTATCCGAGTCTCGTACGCCGGGCTGGTATCAATGAGAACCGCGATCGTCCTGATGGCCATCGTTCCGTCCTGCAGCGCTGATACGCTCGTCCCGTTCGATCACGTGCGTTCCCTCCGCCTTCATATCCGGTGTGAAGAGAGTTGCGAACTCATAAAAACATACTGCATGTTTATATTATTGTGAAGCTAAGGCTGGGGCGATGAGACGGACCAAGGCGCAGGCGGCGGAGACCGGTCGGCAAATCCTTCAGGCGGCGGAAACGCTGTTCCTCGAAGAGGGATACGATAATGTCAGCCTTGAGCAGATCGCGGCAGCGGCCGGTATCACGCGCGGTGCCGTCCATTGGCACTACAAGAACAAGCAAGGTCTGCTTCTCGCTCTCCAGGATGACGCGCAGGCGCCGTTCCGCAGCCTCGCCGATCACCTCGACGAAGAAAGCGGCCCGGCCTTGCTGCAGCGACTCGACGAGGTCATCTCGAACGTGTTCGAGAAGTTTGAGAGCGACCCGCGCCAGAAGGGCCTGATCCGGGTTCTGCTTCGCCTCGACATTACGCTTTCGGATTGCGAGGGCGAGGGCGGTAGTACCTTTCGCGAAGAGATGTTCGGCAATCTGGCCAGGATTTTCCGAAAGGTGGCGCAGGACGCTGGGTTGCCACCGCCCTGGCTACCGGAAACGGCGGCGTCGGCGCTCAGCGCGACCATCAGTGGACTGGTCGGGGAATGGGCCTTGGGAAAAGGCAATTTCCGGCTGGCACCCGATGGCCAGGCCTTCATCCGTATGGTGCTGCAGACATGGACGAACAGATGACGGACCGAAACGGCTTGGCACTTCAGAGCCGGGTTTCGAAATCCAGTCAGTGCATCCATTCGCTGCAAGGGATCGATTAAAGCGCTGTTGCCCGAATCTGCCCAAGGGCCGGCCGATCTATAGCCGAGAAGCCTTCCCGTCGCCGAGCTGGAGCGCTCGCGTCGGGAGAGTAGCGTCATGCGGCAAGGCATTTACAAACATATTGATTGTATATAAATGAACATGAAGAATTCATCTGCTCGAGTGTCTGCCCATGCCCGATTCCCGCGGTCGCCTTTGGGCGACCTGTTGCCTGCTGGCTCTCTTGTCCTCTTCCGCGCTAGCCCAAACGCCGGCCGGCGCGCCGCCGGCGGTGGGGGTCGTGACCGTAGAGCCGACGGAGGTGACCGAGAGTACGGAGTTCAACGGGCGCATCGAGGCCGTCGATCGCGTCAACATCGTCGCGCGCGTATCCGCTTTCCTTGAGGAACAGCTCTTCCGCGAAGGTGCGGACGTGAAGAAGGGAGACATCCTGTTTCGACTGGAGCGCCCGCCCTACGAGGCCGATGTCGACGCCAAGCGTGCCGCTGTCTCTCAGGCCCAGGCCCAGCTGGACAATGCCGATCTTGCTTTCGAGCGCGCCGATCAACTCCGTAAATCCGGTTCGGGATCCCAGACAGCGCTGGACAATGCGGTGGCGGCCCAGCGCACGGCTGCAGCTCAACTGCGTGCGTCCGAAGCCGCCCTGCGTGCGTCCGAGATCAGCCTCGGCTACACCGAAATCCGTTCGCCGGTGGATGGCCGCATAGGGCGCGCCTCCGTGACGATCGGCAACGTCGTGTCCTCCTCCTCGGGAACTCTGGTGACAGTGGTGAGCCAGGACCCGATGTACGTCACCTTCCCGGTTCCGACCCGCAAGCTCATCGAGCTTCAGGAGAAGGGTGGTGCCGCGAAAGCGTTCCGGATCAGGCTGCGCCTGCCGGACGGGCGCTTCTATGATCAGATTGGCGTGCTCGATTTCGTCGATGTGAGCGTGGCGGGGGCGACGGACTCAATCACGTTGCGCGGTACCATTCCCAACCCTATGCGGGCGAATGGGCAGCGCGAGCTGTTCAACGACGAGTTCGTGCGGGTCGTGTTGGAGTCCGTTACGTCGCGTCGGGTGCTGGCGATCCCGCGAGCAGCGGTCATGACCGACCAGCAGGGCAATTTCGTCTACGTCGTCAATGCTGACAATATCGCCGAAATCCGGCGGGTCGGGCTGGGCCAGTCGACGGCTGACACGGCGGTCATTCTCGAAGGGCTCGCCGAGGGCGAGCGGGTGGTGGTCGAAGGCATCCAGCGCGTGCGGCCGCAGACGCCGGTCACGCCCGAGCCCATGCAAAGCCCGATGGCAAAGCAGGGCTGACGGCGATGATCTCGGACGTCTTTGTCGACCGGCCCCGCCTCGCCATCGTCATCGCCATCGTCATCTCGCTGGCCGGTGCGCTCGCCCTGATGCGGATCCCGGTGGCGCAACTGCCCGACATCGTGCCGCCGCAGGTGCAGGTGAGCGCGATCTATCCCGGCGCTTCCGCCGAGGTGCTGGAGGCGACCGTCGCCCAGCCCATCGAATCGAAGGTAGTCGGCGTCGACAAGGCGCTCTACATGAAGAGCACCAGCGGCAATGACGGCAGCTATACCCTCACCGTCAGCTTCGCCCTCGGCACCAACCCGGACATCAACACCGTCAACGTCAACAATCGCGTGCAGACGGCATTGTCGCAGCTGCCCGCCGAGGTCCAGGCGACCGGCGTGACGGTGCAGAAGCGGTCGTCCTCGATTCTCCAGTTCGTCACCCTGAGCAGCCCCGACGAACGCTACGACATGCTGTTCATGACGAACTACGGGACCATCAACGTCCTCGACGAGATCGCGCGCACCCCGGGGGTCGGTTCCGCGACGCTGTTCGGCCGGATGAACTACTCGATGCGGATCTGGTTCGACATCGAGCGCCTGACGAGCCTCGGACTGGTGCCGTCCGACGTCGTTGCCGCGATCAGCACCCAGAACGTCCAGGCGCCGGTCGGCCGCATCGGCGCCCGTCCGGTCCCGGATGATCAGCAGTTCCAGCTGAATCTCCAGACCCAGGGGCGCCTCGCCACGGCGGAGGAATTCGGCGACATCGTGCTGCGGGCCAATCCGGACGGCTCGGTCCTGAAGGTCAGGGACGTCGCCCGCGTCGAGCTCGGCGCGCAGAACGAGGACGCCACCAGCCGCCGGAACAGTAAGCCGGCGGTGGCCATCGGCATCTTCCTTGCCCCCGGCGCCAACGCGCTCACGACGGCCGACGCCGTCAAGGCGAAGCTCGACGTCCTGCAGTCCCGCATGCCCGAGGGACTTAAGGCGGAGGTCATGTATGATTCGACCGACTTCGTCTACGACACCATCGACGCGGTCGTGCATACGCTAATCGAGGCCTTCGTCCTTGTCGCGATCGTGGTCTTCGTCTTCCTGGGGAACCTCAGGGCGACGCTCATTCCGGTCATCGCCGTCCCCGTGTCGATCATCGGCACCTTCGCCGCGCTGATCGCCCTTGGCTATTCGGTCAACACCGTCTCCCTGCTGGCTCTCGTGCTCGCGATCGGCATCGTCGTCGACGATGCCATCGTTGTGGTGGAGAACGTCGAGCGCGTGATGGAGGAGGAGCCCGGCCTCTCCCCCTCCGAAGCCACCAAGAAGGCCATGGCCCAGGTAACGGCGCCGATCATCGCCATCACCCTCGTGCTCCTTTCGGTGTTCGTGCCCGTCGGCTTCATTCCCGGCATCTCCGGCGAGTTGTTCCGGCAGTTCGCGGTGACGATCAGCGTGTCCATGCTGATCTCCGCGCTCAACGCGCTGACGCTCTCGCCCGCGCTCTGCGCCGTGTTCCTGCGGCATGGCGGCGAGAAGCGTGGCGTCATGGGCTGGATCAGCCGGCGCATCGACGGTCTGCGCGACGGCTACGCCTTCATTGTGCGCAAGACGCTGCGAGTGTCCGCCCTGTCCCTCGCCATGGTTGGCCTGTGCGCCTTCGCGATCTTCGGCCTCTCCAAAGTGACGCCGGGCGGCTTCCTGCCCGAGGAGGACCAGGGCGCGTTCTTCGTCAACGTGCAGTTGCCGGACGGCGCCTCGGTGGCGCGCACGAGCGATACGGTGCGGGAGGTGGAGAAACGGCTCGAAGGGCTGCCGCAGGTCGCCAATGTCACCTCCGTCATAGGCTATTCGCTGCTCGACAGCTACTCGGCGAGCAACAGCGCCCTGATGATCGTGCAGCTGAAGCCGTTCGAGGATCGCAAGGCTGCCGCCGATAAGGTGCAGGCCCTCGTCGCGCAGGTGTTCGGCAGCGTCCAGCAGATACGCTCGGCCATGATCCTGCCGTTCAATCTGCCCCCCGTCATTGGCCTCTCCACCGGCGGCGGCTTCGAGGCGATGGTGGATTCCCTCGAGGGCGCCGACCCCGCCACCATGGGCGGTGTCGCCAATGCGCTCGTCGGCACGGCCAACCAGGATCCGGCGCTGAGCCGTGTGTTCACCACCTATGCCGCCAGCGCCCCCTCGCTCTATCTCGACATCGACCGGGAGAAGGCCCAGGCGCTCGGTGTGGGCATCGACGACATCTTCTCCGCCCTGCAGGCGACGCTCGGCGGCTCCTACGTCAACAACTTCAATCTGTTCGGTCGTACCTGGCAGGTGCAGGTGCAGGGCGACGTGGACAACCGCCGCGACATTCCCGCCTTGTGGAACATCTATGTCCGCAGCGCGAGCGGCGACATGGTGCCGCTTCAGGCCATCGCCGATCTCAGGACCATGGTCGGTCCCGGCGTCATCACCCGCTACAACAACTACCGCGCCGTCACGATCAACGGCTCCCCCGCGCCAGGCGTGTCGTCCGGTGACGCCATGAAGGCGTTCCAGTCGGTCGCCGCCAGGGTGTTGCCGGCCGGCTATGCGCTCGAATGGACTGGCACCTCGTACCAGGAGCAGCAGGCCGGCGGCCAGACCGGCGTCATCCTGGGGCTCGCGCTGCTCTTCGCCTATCTCTTCCTCGTCGCCCTCTATGAGAGCTGGACGATCCCGATTCCCGTGCTGCTCTCCGTCATCGTCGGCGTGCTCGGGGCGTTTGCCGCTATCGTCGGCTGGCATCTCACGCTCGACCTCTACGGTCAGATCGGTCTCGTGGTCCTGATCGCCCTGGCGGCGAAGAACGGCATCCTCATCGTCGAGTTCGCCAAGGAGCAGCGCGAGCGTGGCCTGAGCATCCGCGACGCGGCGGAGATGGGCGCGCGGCTGCGCTTCCGCGCCGTCATGATGACCTCCATCGCCTTCATCCTCGGTCTTGTCCCCCTGGTGTGGGCGAACGGCGCCTCGATGCTGGCGCGCCAGAACGTCTCGACACCGGTCTTCATGGGCATGATCGCGTCGAGCACCTTCGGCATCGTCCTGATCCCGATGCTCTATGTGACCTTCCAGACGCTGCGCGAGAAGATCAAGGGGCTGTTCAATTCCAAGCATACCGCTCTCTCTCCTGCTCGTGACGCGTGAGGAGAGCAGCGTTGTCCAAACACCCATCCCTTGTCGTTCATCGCCCGGGACGCGTAATCTTCTCGATGCGCTTCCCGGGCCTTCTCGAATTCTTCCAGGTCGTCGCGGCGGCGGGCCGAGAAAGATCTGCCCCACGCTTTTCCAAACCGTCCGACTGGCGACGTCTTGTTGCACTGGGCGCGATGGTGATCACCCTGGCGGGGTTAGGCTTGGCGCATTTGCTCTTCTACAACTGGATTCCCGACTACATCCCAGGCATTGCGGCGATCTTCGGTGGCGCGTTGCTCAGTATCGGGATCATCCGCATCGCCCGGCCTGCATTCTACCTCGACTGGATCGCGGTCGGGCTCATCTATACGGGGCTCGGCGCCATCCTGTCGGGCCAGCCCGCGCTGGTTCCGACCGACAGCTTCGTCCTGTTCTGCTTGGTTTTCCTCGGTTCCGCGGTTTTGCGCCTATGGATCGGCGCAACGTGCAGCAACCAGAACGGGAGAGCCTGGCTCACAGCCGGGGCTGGCGCCGGCGTGTTCTGCGTGGTCTGGCTCGTGGCCACGCGTGTCGCGGCGATGCGGATCGTTCCCGACATCGTTCTGTGTGTCGATCTTTCGATTTATGGCCTGTCGATCGCTCGTTTTGGTTACTCGCTGCGCAAGCCGGTAGAGTAGCCACGATACCCTACCTAGCGCACGATACTGCTGGTGCTGGGCCATGACAGATGCGGATATCGGCCAAACGCAAGAGAGGCGGAGCGGCGACGTCATGTGGGTATTGCTGAGAGGCAGGTTCGTCGACGTGTTCAAGGCCGTCGCACCTCTCGTTGGAATGATCTGCGTGCTCCAGGTCGCGATCGTGCGGGCTCCGGCAGATCTGTTCCTGACGTTTCTGGCCGGCTCCGTCCTCACGGTCGTGGGCATGACCCTGCTCTTCGTGGGCATCGACCTCGGCGTCCTGCCCATGGGCCGCTTCGTGGGCGCGGAGATGCCGAAGAAGGGGTCGATCGCGCTCGTCGTCGCGGTGACGTTCGCCCTCGCCTTCGCCACGACGGTGGCGGAACCCGATGTGCTCGTGCTCGCCGGTCAGGTCGATGCGCTGGCCGGCGCTCCTTCGGGGCATGCGGCCCTCATCCTCATCGCGCTCGGCGTCGCCCTGTTCGCCGCCATGGCGATCGTGCGGATCGTCCTCGGCTGGTCGATGCGGGTCATGCTGACGATCGCCTACGGGCTCGTCGTCGTGCTGTCCCTCGTGTCGCCGGCGGAGATCGTGCCCTTGGCCTTCGACGCGGGCAGCGTGACCACGGGGGTGCTTTCGGCCCCCGTGCTGATTGCCCTGGCGATGGGCATGAGCTCGGTGCTCGCGGGCCGTTCGGCGGTGTCCGACGGGTTCGGGCTCCTCGGCTTCGCCTCGGTGGGCCCGATCATCGTCGTGCTGCTGATGGGGATGGCGCGGCCATGATCGCAGAATGGATCGCGGAGACCGAGAGGACGGCCCTCGGCGTGATGGTCGCCATCGTTCCGCTCATCACGCTCTTCCTGCTCTTCCAGGTCTTCCTGCTCAGGCTGCCGCAACGGGAGGTCGCCGATATCCTGAAAGGAACGGTCATCGCGGCGGCGGGACTCTTCCTCTTCCTGCTCGGCATCGGCATCGGGTTCCTGCCGTTCGGCCGGGCGGTGGGCGAGGCCCTCGGCCGGCTGGACCAGACCTGGCTCTTCGTGCTCGCCGGGCTCTTGCTCGGGCTGCTCACGGCGTGGGGGGAGCCGGCGGTGCGCATTCTCGCCCAGCAGGTGGAGGAAGCCTCGAGCGGCTCCATCCGCGGCCCGCTGGTGCTGTACGCCGTCTGCATCGGCGTCGCCTTCTGGGTCGGGCTCGGCATGGTGCGGATCGCCTACGGGATTCCGCTCCTCTATCTCCTGGTGCCGGGCTATTTCCTGGTCATCATGCTGATGTGGTTGAGCGACAGGGATTTCGTCATGATCGCCGTGGACGCCGGTGGCGTCGCGACCGGACCGCTCGCCAACAGCTTCCTCCTGGTCCTGGCGCTCGGCGCGTCGGCATCGATGGGCGACCAGGACCCCGTCGTCCACGGCTTCGGCTTCGTCGCGCTGATCGCGCTCGCGCCGATCACTTCGGTCATGACGCTCGGATTTCTCGTCCGGCTCAAGACCCCTATCGAGGAGTAGCGGACATGCAGCACCCGTGCCTCATCGTCAGCATCGTTCGCAAGGGCTGGGGCGATACGGTGCTGAAGGCCACGATGGATGCCGGCGCACATGGCGGCACGGTTCTGCTCGGACGTGGAATCGGCCGCAACGAGCAGCAGCGGGTCTTCGGCATCCAGATCGAGCCGGAGAAGGAAATCGTGCTGACGGTCATCTCCGAGGATTTGAAGAGCGCGGTCCTCGCGGAGATCGTCCGGGTGGCGGAACTGACCGCGCCCGGCAACGGCCTCGCCTTCGTCATCCCGGTGGAGACGGTGGCCGGCATCGTCCATCTGGTGGAGGAGCCCCATCCCTGATGGCGGCCGCGCCATCACGCTGCCCCGCGCATGCCGCCCGTGTCCGCGGCCTCCCGGCCGCACGGTCCGGGCCGACGTGGTCCACGACATGAAAGCGAATGGATGCCATCTGACGCCATGCCCGCCGCCTCCGCCAACCCGACGATCGACGAGCCCTACCGGCAAACCCACGAACAGGTTCTTGCCGCCCTGGGGACCGAGCCCCACTCCGGACTCGACCAGGCCGAAGCGCAGCGCCGTCGGGAACGCTATGGCGCCAACGAGCTGAACGTCGCGCCGCCGCGGCCGCAATGGCTGAAGTTCCTCGACCAGTTCACCGACGTGCTGGTGCTGCTCCTGCTCGCCGCGGCGCTGATCTCCGCGGCGATCTGGCTGTATGAGGGCGACACGCCGGTGCCCTACGAGGCCCTCGCGATCTTCGCCATCGTAATCCTCAACGCCCTGATGGGCTACATCCAGGAGGCGCGGGCGGAGCGGGCGGCGACGGCCCTGCGGCAGATTTCCGCCACCCGGTCCTACGTCGTGCGGGACGGGGCCCGGCAGAGCCTTCCGGCGGCCGATTTGGTGCCCGGCGACATCGTCGTCATCACCGAGGGCGACACCATCCCGGCCGATGCGCGGCTGATCCAGTCCACCGCGCTGCAGACGATCGAGGCGGCGCTCACCGGCGAGAGCGTGCCGGTCTCCAAGGACATCGCCGCGATCCCGCGCGCCGCCGAGCTGGGTGACCGGCACAACATGGTCTTCAGCGGGACGACGGCGGTCTACGGGCACGGCACCGCGGTCGTGACCGCGACCGGCATGCAGACCATGATGGGGCAGATCGCGGGCATGCTGGAGAAGGCGCCGAACGAGGTCACGCCGCTGCAGCGTGAGCTCGATCGCGTCGGCAAGATCCTGGCGCTCGTCGTCGTCGTCATCGCGGTGGCGATGATCGGCACGATCTTCCTGGTGGAAGACATCCGGAGCTTCTCCGAGGTGTTCGAGGTGCTCATCCTCGGCGTCGCGCTCGCCGTCGCGGCCGTCCCGGAAGGATTGCCGGCGGTGGTCACCGCCGTGCTGTCGGTCGGCATGCAGCGCATGGCGAGGAACCGGGCCATCATCCGCCGCCTCTCGGCGGTCGAGACGCTCGGCTCGGCGACCGTGGTCGCCTCCGACAAGACCGGCACGCTGACCAGGAACGAGATGACGGTGCGCCGGGTGGTGACGGCGAGCGGCTGCGCGAATCTGTCGGGCACCGGATATGCGCCCCATGGCGAGGTGGAGCTCGTGGAGGCGGGCTTGTCCGGCGAGCGTGCCCAGCTCGAGATGGTCCGCGCCCTGACCGCGGCCGAGCGCGCCAACAATGCGGTGCTGCGCGAGAGCGGCAACGGATGGGTGGTGCAGGGCGACCCGACGGAGGGGGCGCTCATCGTCGCCGCGCGCAAGGCCGGGCTGCATCCGGAGATGCTGGACGCGCGCTTCGGGCGGATCGGCGAGGTGCCGTTCTCGTCCGAGCGCAAGCTGATGAGCACGATCCACACCGACGCGGAGCGGCCCGAGCGCCTGATCATGGTGACCAAGGGCGCCCCGGACGTACTGCTTGCGCACTGCACCCACGAACTCGTCGGCGAGAAGGATGTCGCGCTGACCGACGCCCGCCGGGCCGAGATCATGGCCGGCAACGACGCGCTCGCCGAGGAGGCGCTGCGCACGCTCGGCGTCGCGTTCCGTTCCCTGCCGGCCGAAGGGCGGGAAGGCGACGGGTTCGAGGAGGAGGCGGAGCGCGACCTCGTCTTCATCGGCCTGATCGGCATGATCGACCCGCCGCGGGCGGAAGCGCGCGAGGCGGTGGCGCGGGCCCGCGCCGCCGGCATCCGCTCCATCATGATCACCGGCGACCATCCCAAGACGGCGGCGGTCATCGCGGGCGAGCTCGGCATCGCCGCGGAGGGCCGCGCCGTCACCGGAGCGCAGCTGCAGGACATGAGCGAAGAGCAGCTCGACCGCACGGTCCGGGAAGTCTCGGTCTATGCCCGCGTCAATCCGGAGCACAAGCTGCGGATCGTGAAGGCGCTCCAGCGCAGCGGCGAGACGGTCGCCATGACCGGGGACGGCGTCAACGACGCGCCGGCCCTGAAGGCGGCCGATATCGGCGTCGCCATGGGGATCACCGGCACCGACGTCTCCAAGGAGGCGGCCGACATGGTGCTGGCGGACGACAATTTCGCCACCATCATCGCCGCCGTCGAGGAGGGCCGGGCGATCTTCTCCAATATCCGCAAGTTCCTGCGCTATCTCCTCTCCTCGAACATCGGCGAGGTCATGACGATGTTCTTCGGCGTGCTCCTCGCTGAGGTGATCGGACTGTCGGCAGCCGCGAGCGGCGCGGTCGCGCTGCCGCTCCTGGCGACGCAGATCCTCTGGATCAACCTCGTCACCGACGGGGCGCCGGCGCTGGCCATCGGTGTCGACCCGGCCGACGAAGATGTGATGCGCTGCCCGCCTCGTCCGCATGGCGAGGGGGTCATTACCCGCCGAATGTGGGCCGGGATCGTCTTCGTCGGCGCCATCATGGCGGTGGGCACGCTCCTCGTGCTCGATTCCGCGCTTCCCGGCGGGCTGATCGAAGGTTCGGGCACGATGGCGTATGGCCAGACCATGGCTTTCACCACGCTCGTCATGTTCCAGCTCTTCAACGTCTTCAATGCGCGTTCGGACAAGATCAGCGCCCTTCATCGTCCGTTCCGCAACAAATGGCTCTGGACCTCCGTCGCTGTCTCGCTGCTGCTTCATGCCGTCGTGATCTACGCGCCCTTCCTGCAGGACGCGTTCTCCACCGTCGCCCTCGACGCCGGTGACTGGCTTTTCTGCGCTGCGGTCGCAAGCTCAGTGCTGTGGTTGTGCGAATTGGAAAAGGCAGCCATGAAGGCTCTCAAATGGCTTGATGTCGATGCCGTCTCCCCTGGACGAAGAGGTGAGTGAATAAAGCCCGCTTCGTTCCGATGTCATCCGCCTCAAGCACGGATTGCCGGTGCTGACCAAGAATTCGAGCCAGCGCTTCGCGTCGTGTCGGTGACGGCATGATGTAAGATGAGCTGGGGAAGGTTAGTTTACGATCGTGAAGTACTTTCGTGACCGAACTACAATGTCCGATTGGTCCGCTTGTGCGCCAACGATGCTCTGCACCCGGCAATGCCGGCACAAGGTCATACCGGCGGCTGCGTGAACCGCCGGCGCGATGCTAGCACATCGGCGTGCCATGGCCGCCGGCTCGTCATACGACTCACTACGCAGCCGACGAATCACCATCCATGTGATGCCGCCTGCCATCTCGGCGGTGAGGTCGCGCCTTGCGCAAGGCCACTGGCCCCTGCCAGAAGGCGCAATTGCGGGGAAAAGCCCCTGAAATGTCCTCGAACGAGCATAGCCACCACGCATAACCATGGCCGGCGTGCCCACCATCATGCAGACGAGGGGGGGCACAGCTGCAATGGCCGCGTGAAGGACCCGATGTGCGGCATGCTGCTGAAAGCAGACGAAGCCGTCATCCTGACGATGGTCGTCATATGTCCGATCCGGGCTCTTCCCTGGCGAATATTGACCAGACGGCAACGAACAGCGCGGCGATGAGCGGACCGAGGACGAACCCGTTCATTCCGATCACCGACAATCCGCCGAGCGTGGAAATGAGAACGACATAGTCGGGCAATTGTATCCCCTTGCCGACGAGTGGCGGGCGCAGCAGATTATCGATCGTGCTGATCACCAGCATGCCGACGGCGAGCAGAAGAACGCCCTTGAGATAGGCGCCCGATGCGAGAAGGTACAGGGCCACTGGTAGCCAGATCAGAGCAGCGCCGAGGGCGGGCAAGAGCGACAATACGGCCATCAGCACGCCCCAGAGAAGCGCTGCGTCGATGCCGAGGATCCAGAACGTTGTTCCGCCGATCGTGCCCTGGATGATCGCGATGATGACGTTGCCCTTCACCGTCGCCTTCATGACCGAGGCGAACTTGTCCACGAGCTTGTCCGTGTGTCGCTCGCTGAGTGGGCTGACGTTGCGGATCACCGCGACGAGGCGCTCGCCATCGCGGAACAGGAAGAAAAGCAGATAGAGCATGACGCCGAGGCTGACGAAAAGCTGGGCGGTTCCTTGCCCTATGGTCACCGCACTCGAAGCAACCATCTGGCTAACCTGCATCAAGAAGGAAGACAGCCTGGATTGAATTTCCGCCATATCTCCGAGATCGAGCCATGAAAGCATTTTCGGAACGAAATCGGGCACGGCGGAGCGAAGCTGTTCAAGCACTGTTCCAATGTCGAACTGCCGAGTGCTGATTCGATTGTAGAGGCCGGCCGCTTCCTGCGTGAGGGCGGCAAGAATCATCGAGGCGGGGAGAACCGCGATGCAGATGCACACAAGGACGCTGAGGCAGGCTGCGAGATTGGGCCGCTCGCCCAGGCGATGTCCCAGCGCCCGATGCAGTGGATAGAACAGGACGGCCAGAATGACGGCCCAGAGCACCGCCCCGTAGAACGGCAATATCAGCCAGATGAAGGCGGTGCTCACCAGAGCAACGACGGCGACGAGGCTGGCGTCCTGGATGGTCGTCTTTCGGATCAAGATTGATCTCCCGCTGGGCAGCTCACTCTCCGCCCACCACCCGCCCCGCCAGGACGAACGGGCTGGAAATAGTCGCGCCGACCGCGTTGAACACGAAGGCGCCCGCCTGGCGAAGACCGGAATTGCGCCCGTCGGCGTTCCGTCCGGAGAGTTTCGGATACAGGGTGGCGAGTGCTGCGAACCGATCATGCCTGAACGCGTCGGCGGTCGTTAAGTCCGAGATATCCACCACCTGTACCCCCGCAGCGCGGGTGACTTCCTCGACGCCGGGATCGTTCACGTCGAGGGTCCCGAGCCGCGGCCGCTCGATGGTGAGCAGTTGCGAGGCCCTCAGGGCGAGATCGTCGCGCGACACCAGGATGGCTAGGGGCGGCGACAATCGCCCAATCACGCCGATCTGCGCCCGGAACACGTCGATATCAATATCGGGAGCGGCAAGTATGACCTGCAATCTCGCAACCACGCCATCCTTGCCTGTCAGGCGGAGCTGGCGGAGGGCTTCCGCCGTGAGCCATCCGCCCATGCTGTGGCCAACCACCGTAGTAGCTCCACGCGTCCTTTGCGCGGCTAGCCTCACGAGAAGCGCTACGAGCTCGTCGCGGGAATAGGTGACGGCGTCCTTGTCGGCGACATAGCCCGCTATGCTTCCCTCGGACGGCCATGCGAAGAGGATCGGAGCCGCATCCTCGATGCCCGCGTCGGCGGTCATCTGGGCCATGCGGAACAGCGCCTCCTGAAAATTGGTGTTGTAGCCGTGGACAAAGACGCCGACATCGGGCAACTGTCCGCCGCGCTGTCTTCCTACTTCGCGCTCGAAAGCGCCCCGATCCAACGTGCGAGAGCTGACAACGGTGAAATGTCTGGCAGGATCGATGTGCCGTGTCGGCCATTCGATATTGCCTGGTCTGTGGTTCGGTGGAATTGAGATCGTGTATTCCCCGTAGCTGACGCGTGACGCACGCTCGGAGGTGAAGGCTCTCTGATCATTCGGATCACGTTGACGCGTCGTCGCGACATAGACGGTCACGTTGTGGGCGCCCGGAACACTGATTTGGCTATCGCGAAGCAACTCGGGGCCGGGCCGGTCGGCGCACCCAGCCAGAACGCACAGCATGACTATGGCAAGCAGCGACGACTTGGCTCCCACAGTAAAAGCAAGTTCTGTCATCCGCCTGCCCCCTGATATCTGCAAAAGCTCTCATTGCAGTTCAGGTTGCCGCCTTGTACCGTATTTTGCTTGTGTCTCATCAGCTAATACCTAGACGCGCCTCATTCAGATCGATCTCCCGCACCAGTTTACGTGCGATCTCGTCCGATAATCTGCGTGCACGGGCCTCGCGGTAGATAGCATCGCGTTCTGCTCTAAGGGCGTTCATCCAAAGTTGGTCGTCGACGCCCTGAGCACGGCGGCGGTCTTCCAACTCATCGGTCCCGCCCGTGGAGTAGACCGAGATGCGCTGCCGATAGATATCCATAAGATGTGCGGCGCTCGAAGCGTAGAGCTCGGCATCAGCGCTGCTTTCCCGAAGGCTAGACTGTGCATTTTCAGTGGCACGTATGGCCGCTTCGGCTGCTGCGACACGAGCGCGATCTTCCGCGCGCTGGTCGTAGGTCTCGGGCGGCAATTTCAGGCCGTTCAGCAGAATGGGTAGAGCGATACTCGCGCCTATCAGGGAGAAAATGATGACCCCTGCGGCAAGAAAGATGGCGAGATCGCGCGCAGGAAATGGTGAGCCGTCTGCGAGGACGAGTGGTAGGGTCAGGATGCCTGCCAGCGTGATGGCCCCGCGGACGCCCGCGAGCGATGTCGCGGCGACAAGCCGCCAGCTCGGCCGTTCCGGATTCTGCCCTCTACGCGTCGCTCGATACATGGTGAATCTCAAGGAGATCCAGACCCACATGAAGCGCAGCGCCGAAAGAGCGATATTGATCACAAAAACGTAGACGACGAGCCAGGCAGGCTCATGGTGCCCTGTCTGGCGGACCACCTCAGCTGCGCCAGCTGCGATCCGTGGAAGCTGCTCGCCCAAGAGAACGAACATCGCACCATTCAAAGCGAACTGGGCGGTATCCCAAACTCCGGTGCGGCGGATACGCGTGGTCGCAAGAGCCTGTCCGGTCTGCTCCGCATAGCTCATCACCAGCCCGGCGGCCACGGCCGCTAGAATGCCCGATGCATGCAGGTGTTCCGCGACCAGGTAGGCCACGAAGGGAATGACGAGGCTGATGAGAATTTGCGAGCCGGTATCCTCGCCAAGTTTCCAGGATATCCAGTTTTTCAGGCGGGAAACACTCCAGGTCACGCCTGCTCCGACTACGATGCCGCCTGCAACCAGCCACAAAAAGGTGAGTGAAGCCTCGACGAGCGAAAAAGCTCCCGTCAAGGCGGCGATCACGGCAAACCGCATGCAGACAAGCCCGGACGCGTCATTGAGCAGTGACTCGCCTTCGAGGATATGCATGAGCCGCTTGGGGATCGCCACACGCGCGGCGATTGCGGAGACGGCAACGGGGTCAGTCGGAGAGACGATTGGCGCCAGCGCGAATGCCACGGCAAGCGGCATTGACGGGATCATCCAGTTTATGAGGAAACCAAGCCCGACCACGGTGAAAACGACGAGCCCCAGCGCAAGCTCGATGATGGTCCCCTTGTCGCGAAGCAATCCCTCCTTGGGAATCCGCCACCCGTCTAGGAACAGCAGCGGCGGAATGAACAGAAGAAAGAACACATCGGGGTCAAGCATGACCCCGAGATTGGCGACCGATGCGATGACCGCGCCAAAGGCGATCTGAACAAGCGGCAACGGTACAGGCAGTGGAAGCATTCGGGATATGACGCCGCTGACGATCACCGCGATCATCAGGATCAAGACAATCGAGATCGTTTCCATTCCAGATCCCCCATCGCGGCCTGCTGATGGCCATCATGCAACCGCCTCTTGCGATTGAGCAGCAGCGCGCCGAAGCCGCCTTTTCGCGTCGAGTTCGTAGAGAACCGGCACAACGAAGACCGTGAGGGCGGTCGACACTACGGTCCCGAAGATCAGCGAAATCGCCAGGCCGCCGAAGACGGGATCCGTTACCATGATGGCCGAGCCGAGAACGATGGCGAGTGTGGTCAGCAGGATGGGACGCAGGCGCACGGCGCCCGCCTGCCGGGTTGCGACCTCGAGCGGCATGCCATGTTTCAGATTGTCCTGGATGAAGTCGATGATCAGTAGCGAATTGCGGATCACGACGCCGGACAATGCGATGATGCCAACCATGGAGGTCGCCGAAAAATCTGCTCCGACCAGCCAATGGCCCGGGAAGATACCGATGATGCCCAGCGGCACCGACGACATCGCGATCATCGGAATCAGGAAGGAGCGGTAATAAGCGACGAGCAGAAAGTAGACAGCGAGCAACGCGCCGCCGAGCGCCACCCCCATGTCGCGATAGACGTCGAGAGTCATGCGCATCTCGCCACCCCAGAGGAGCTGGTAGCCGTCGATTGTATCGGGCACATCCTCCTTGAAACCGAGATTGCCGGTCCGAAGCGGGCGGCCATCCGGAGCTGTGATGCCGGCCAGACGTTTTTGCAGATCGAGCACCGCATAGAAGGGGACGGAGTTCGACAGCTCAGCGCCGACGAAGGTCACCTTCTCGGCATCGCGATGAAGGATGGGCCGGTCGGTCGCCGCCGGTAGGACCATGACCAGCTCGGAAAGCGGTACGGCATTGCCGTCTGCATTGTCCACGAAGATGCGGTCAAGCCGGGTCGGATCAACGGCGAAGCGGCGCGGTACGAAGGCGCGAACGGCGACCGGGTTACGCTCGTCGGCGAGGTGTGCGCGGCTGAGCGTGTTGCCACCATAAACGAGAGTCAGAGCTTCCGCGATCTGAGCAGTCGAGACCCGCGAGAGCGCGGCCTTCTCCTTGTCGGGAACGATGCGGTGCTCCAGCACGTCGACCGGCTCCGTGTCGGTGATATCGACGCTGTCGTAGGTCTCCTCGAACGCCTTGCGGACTTCGCCGGACAACGCGCGCAACCCTTCGGAATTCGGGCCGTAGAGTTCGGCGAGCACGGTCGAGCGCAAGGGCGGACCGGGCGGGTCTTCGACGAGCGCTACCTTCGCTCCTGGATATGCGGCACGGATGGCTTCCACCTTCCGCCTGAACTCTCGCACGATGTCGATCGAGCTTGGCGACCTGTGGTGCCTGTCCGTGAGATTGACCCGGATTTCCGCGACATGATTGCCGGTGCGGCCCGCGGTGCCCTTGAAGAGGGCGTTGAAATCCTCCACCCCCGCCTGACCGGTCCAAGTCTGATAGTTGACGACCTCCGGCTCCTTCGCAAGCAGAGTGGCGATCTCTCGCACAAACCTGTCGGTTTGCTCGACCGGTGTATCTTCCGGCATGGAAACGACGATATTGAAGGTGTTCTTGTTGTCCTTCGGCAGGAAGCCGATCGGCACGCCGAGGGATGAGACCGCGCCGCCGACGCCGGAGGGTCGGATGAACTGCCATCCACCCTGCATGGTAGACGCGACCATCAGAAGGACGATGATGGTGCTGAAGGCGATGCGTACCAAACGGCGCTCCTGGAGAGGGGCGACGAGACGCAGGTACAATCGCTCCATCCAGCCTGGTTTGCCGTGGGAGGCCTCCTCCGCGTGGGCATCTTCTTCCTGGACCTCGTGGCGATGCAGCCAGCGATTGGCCGCCCACGGCGTGACGATGTACGCGACGACCACCGAAGCGGCCATCGCGATCGGCACATTGAAGGCTATGGGATAGAAATAGTCGCCGGCCATGCCGGTGACGAGAAACAGCGCAGCGAAGACCAGCATGACTGCGAAGGTCGCGAGATTGGTGGCGTTGCCGATCTCGTTGGTGGCGAGGATCGTGATCGCCTGCTTGTCGGCGCCCGCCTTCGCGGTCCCGTAGTGGCGATGGATGTTCTCGATGACAACGATCGCGGCATCTACCAGCAGACCGAGCGCCAGGATCAGTGCGAACAGCGTCACCCTGTTGATGGTCACGCCGCCCAGAAAATCGGCGAGAAGCGTAATCGACAGGATCAACGGCACCGTGACCATGACAATCATGGCCTCGCGCCAGCCGAGGAAGAAGATCAGCACCAGCCCTACGGTGCCGAGCGCGACGAGGAGGTGCTCCAGCAGAAGGTTCACCGCGGCATCGGCCTTCTCGCCGTCGTCGCGCGTGACGACCACCTGAATGTCTTTGGGTACGAAGGATGCCTGCATGCGCTCGACGCGGTCGATGGCCGCATTGGCGACGACCACTGCGTTGGCGCCCTTCTTCTTGGCAACCGCGATGGTGACGGCCGGCAGGTCCGTCGAATTCGTCTCCCTGGAGCGGGGATCACCGGGGCCGAAGGAGAAGCGGCTGAAGGTGGTGATCTCGGAGGGCGGACCGTCGGTGACGGTGGCGACATCGCGCACGTAGACGGGCCGGCCTTTCGAGACGGCGACGATCTGGTTGCGGACATCCTCGGCCGACAGGAAGGAGGCGGAGAGCTTGATCGCCTCGACCTTGCCGCCGCGCACGGTCGGCTGCAAGGGCACGGATAGGTTACTTGCCGTAAAGGCGGAATAGGCCTGGCTCAAGGTAACACCGAAGGCCTGTAGTCGGTCGGGGTCGAGCTCGATGGCGATCTCTCGCTCGCGGCCGCCTTTGATCGAGACAACCGAAACGTTCTCGGTGCTGCGCAACCGCTCGGCCATGCGCTCCGCCACACGCTTGAGCGCATAATCATCATATGTAGAGGAGGCGAGCGTGAAGGTGACGATGGGAACGTCATCGGCGTCGACGCTCTGCACCTGCGGGGTGCCGGCATCAGAAGGAAGACGGCTGCGGCTCGCCAGCACCCTATCGTAGAGCTTGACGAGCGATTCTTCCCTCGGTTGGCCGACCTTGAACTGGACCTGTACGATGGCTGCCGAGTTTTGTGCCGTGCTCTCGATATGGTCAACGCCGGGTATCTCCTTGAGGATGCCTTCCAGCGGCGTGACGAGAAGCTGCTCGACCTCGGCGGCCGACGCTCCGGGCAAAGTCACGCTAACGGCCGCAGCGGGCACGACGATCTGAGGGTTCTCCTCGCGCGGTGTCTGCAGGACGGCCACTACGCCCATCAGCGCGACCGCAATGATAAAGACGATGGTCAGCTTCGAGGTGATGAAGGCCTGTGCGAGCTTGCCCGCGAAGTTCAGTCGAATCTCGCTCATTGCGCGATCTCCCCGACCTGCACCGGCGAACCGTCGCGGATGGTATCGTTCGGGGCGGCGATGATGCTTTCGCCACCGGTCAGCCCGGAAACCACCTCAATGGCGTCGCCAATGACGCGGCCGGTGCGCAGCCAGCGGAACCGAGCGGTCCCGTCCTCGACGACAAAGACGCCCTCGAGCCCACCCCGGCGGACGAGCGCCGCGCGAGGAACCAGAGTGGCCTTCTGAGTGCCCAGGACGATCTCCGCGCGCCCGAACATGCCGGGGACCAGATGCATATCCTTCGGCAGGATGACATTGATCTCGTAGCGTCTTGTGATGTCGTCGCCGGACGGAACGATGCCCCGAATACGACCCTGCAACACCGCGTCCTTAAGTGTGTCAATCCGCACCGTCACGGGCTTGTTCGGATCGATCGCCGAAAGGCTGCTTTCGGAGACAAAGGCCTTGAACAGTAGGACTTCATGGGACTCCACCGTGAGAATGGTGGAGCCAGCCGTGGCCATCTCGCCGCTGCGCCTGGCGACGGACACGATGACGCCGTCGACGGGGCTGGTGATGGTGGCATAGCTCTTCTGCGCCTCAGCCGCGGCGAGAGCCGAGCGCGCCTTATCGAGGGTCGCGCTTGCTACGTCGACCCGGACCTTGGCCTTGCGCAAGGTCTCGGTTGCAACTGCGCCCGATCTGGCAAGCCCTTCATACTTCTGCACGTCGAGTTCGCCATCCTGAAGGTCTTGCCCGGCGGCGCGCACGCCGGCCTTTGCCTGCCGAATCGCCTCGTCGATATCAGTCTGGTCGATCCGCACCAGCAGATCCCCACGCGAGACCTTCTGGCCCTCTCGAACATCGAGTTGCTCGATGAAGCCAACGACTCGCGACGAGACCTCGATGCGGCCGTCCGATATGACGGAGCCCGGAACGGTATAGGTAACGGAAGCGTCCGCTAGCACGACCTTCGTGACGGGAAGCGTCTGCGGGTTGCCGGTCGGGGTCTGCGCCGATGCGCTTGCCGCGACCAGAAGAGACAGGACGAAACCGAGAAGAGAGGTGGCAGCGGTGAATTTGCGCATCTCACTTGTCTTTTGCGTTGGAGTGAAAGGAGCGACGCAGGGCCGCGGAAATGTGACCGGCGATGACAGATGCGTCGGAGTGATCGGGACGCCCCCCCGGCAGATGGGGAATAAGCGGCGCCAGAAGGGCATGACCCAGCATGACGCTGATGATGGATACGGTTGCCAGAAGCCGCTCGTCTTCCGACTGCCCCTGCCCGGCAAGACCGCTCACCAGGCGGAACGGGCGCTCGAGAACGGAGCGGGCGAGATCGTCGAGGCGCTTCTCATCGCCGTCGACGAGCTCGCGCACCAGCAAGCGAAAGAAGACCCGATCCTCCGTCAGCAGCCGGACGAAGTAAGCGACGAAAAGGCTGAGCCGATCGGCGTCCGTGCCCTGGCTTTCGACCAGTTCCGCGATCGGCACGGTCTTCTGGGCGAAGACATGAGCGACTGCCTCCCGGACGAGTTCGTCCTTGCCCTCGAAGTGGTGGTAGAGGTTGGCGGGCGTTACCCCCACTTCGGTGGCGACGTCGCGCATGGACACAGCGCTGTAGCCGAAATCGGCGTAAAGCTGCGCGGCGGTTTCCAGGATCGCGGTTCGCGTATCGGCGAGGTGCATCGGCGGCCCCCTCAGCGTCCTGAACGTTCGTTAAGTGCGAAATAGCGAAGGCGTTGATCTGCGTCAATTGAAAAGTTCGTTCGGATGAACTAATTTCTCGCGCAGAGGTAAGGAGCCACGCCGATGAGCACCCATCCGGCCCAGCCGAGCGGGCACGAGGTTCGAAGCGCGAAGACCCGATCGCAACTGATCGACGCGGCGATCGAGGTGATCGGCGCCGTCGGTTACCAAGGCGCCAGCACCCGCGCGCTGGCGAAGACGGCGAATACCACTCTGTCGGCCATCCCCTATCATTTTGGGGGCAAGAAGGAGCTCTATATCGCCGCCGCCCACATGATTGCGGACTATGCGGCTGATCGCTTCAAGGAGGCGGTCAGCGTTCTGGAAGATGGCGACGGGCCAGACAAGGCCATCCGCCTAGAGCAGGCATTCACCAACTTCCTGCATGTCATCCTGGAGAATGCCGAGCCGCATTCCTGGACGTCGTTCGTCGCGCGCTGCACCTACGACAACGACGAGGCCTTCGCCATCATCTACGAGCGGGCGGTCGCCCCGCTGATCGAGCGTCTCGTGCGGGCCGCAGGCGAAATCTCCGGTCGCGTTCCTGACGACGAGGCGCTACGGCTGCGCATCAGCGCGATGGTCACAGCCATCATCAGCTTCAGGTTTCTTCGCGGGATCCTGCTGCGCGGCATGGCGTGGACGGAGCTCCAACCCGGCAGCGTCGGCCAGATCGAAGGCATGATCCGCGATCTTTGCCGCAGCGACTTTCTTGCGATCCATCGCAATCAGTGACGGTCGCCTCACGCTGCGTCATCACGGCCTTCAACCCTTTTGGAAAAGGAAACTTCCGATGAGCAACAAATCCTCAACGCATGAGACCGTCGCTTGGGCAAAGCAACGCCTCGACGATGTCGACGCGATTATTTCCGAAGCGGAAAAGACAGCCGCCAAGCTGAAGGACGATGCCCGTGCGCAAGCCGACGCGGCGCTGGCGCGTCTTCACGCCTCCCGCTCCAAAGTGCAGGGCTACTACGACCAGTTCCGCTCGGAGGCAGACGCCGTGAAGAGTGGCGTCGACGACGTTCAGGGCGCGCTGGAAGCGGAGTGGGTCGAAGTCGAATCCGCCTTCCAGTCATTCCTGTCGGCAGCAAAGGATCAGGCCGAGACCGTGCGTGATGTCGTCGTGGCACGCGCGCAGGCGCAGCGCAAATCCTGGGAAACATCGTTCAACGAACTGCGAGCGCAGGCAGAGGCCGCGGTGGAAAAGGCGCGTGGCGATTTCGACGCCGCCATCAAGCGGCTGTCGGACGAAGCGGAGAGGTTTCAGGCGCGCATCGGCGAAGCCAAGGACGCCGGCGACGAATCCTGGACGGCTGTGAAGGCCGGCGTGGCCGACGCCAAAGCGGTCCACGATCGCACGATCGAGAAAATCAAAGACGCTTTCTCGAAGCTGCTTTGAACGGGCGCTTTCGCTCGTCCCAGAACAACGACTCAAGGAGAGCAAGATCATGAAGCTCCGACTATCCGCAGTCGCTCTGGCACTGCTCGGTCACACCGCGCTGTTCACAGCTCCGGCTGCGCGCGCGCAGAACGCTGCTCCGCAGAATCAAACCACTACCCAGGATAATCCCTCGCTTGCCCGGCAAGCCGTCGGATGGTCCCAGGACCGCCTTGCCGAGCTCGACGCTACCATCGTTGTGCTGGAGAAGGAGGCCGCCAAGCTTCAGGGCGATGCCCGGGCAAAGGCCGATGCGACGATGAAGGCACTTCGCGAGAAGCGCGACGCTTATCGTACGAAGGCGGATGAAGCTGCTACCAACGCCAAGTCGTGGACCGACACGCAGGTCGCCGAGGCACGCAAGTCGCTTGACGAGAATTGGGCGGCGTTTCAGACGGCGCGCGACGAGTATCTCGAGAGTGCGAAGGCTGACCTGGCGACCCGCCGGGCGATCCTGGAAGCCGAACTCGAAGCTCGCCAGAAGGCCTGGCAGAAGTCGATCGACGATCTCAAGCCTGATGCCGGGAAGCTCGCCGCCGACCAACGTGCGGCGGTCGATACGAGGATTGCAGCCCTCAAGGCCCAGGCGGACGAGGCCAAGGCGCGCGCTGCCCGTCTTCAGGACGCATCCGCGCAGGCCTGGGAGACCACCAAGAAGAGCTACGCCGACGCGCAGCAGCTCTTCTTCGACACCTACGCCTCGATCCGCCAATCCATAGAGGACGCAACAAAGAAATAGTCCCTATGGGCCGGAGGCGGGATGATATCGCCCCTCTCCCGCCTCCGGCATAAATGCAAGGAGAACGTACATGAGCTTGATGAGCGAAATCCAAGCGCTGCGAACGGAGATTCGAGCCCACACGAGTAAGCCCTCGACAACTGCCGAAAACGCAGGCGCCGAGCCCGCTCGCTCCGAACCATCGGCGGGGCCGCCCGGCCAAGCCAATGACGTCGACATTGTCCTGAAAGCAGTGAACGACACCCTCGACGAGTTCGCGGACGAACTGGACAGGTTTCCGCGCCTGACGGCGCTTGCGGCGCTCGGCGTCGGCTTGGCGGCCGGAGTCGTGATCGGCCGGCAACTCCGCTAGCAACCTCCCGTCTCGCCCGAAAGGTCAGCCATGTCCACGCTCAACTCCGTCAAACTCTATAGCCGAGTGGCGCTCCTGCGCCGCCAGGTTCTCCTCCAGCAACTCATCCGGCGTGTCATCACTGGAGCGCTCGCCGTTGCGGCGTTCATTGTTGCCGCGGGTCTGGCGACCTATGCGTTATTTCTCGCGAGCACGGTTCCTCTCGGCGAACTCGGCGCGACGTTGGCGATTGCTGCGCTCTATCTCGTCTGCGCCATTCTCCTGCTCGCCTATACGTTGCGCGAGCCACGCTCACCTGAATTGCAGGCTCTTGAGGAGATGGAAACGGCAGCACTCGATACGGTCACAGCGGATACGCAGGGAATGGTGCAGCTCGTTCATGCTGCGGGCCATCGTATCGAAAACCTTGGCAGCAATCTGACACTTGGCATTGGCCTACTTTCGGCTCTGAGCCGATTGCTGGCATCCCGTAAGTCCTCACTTTCACAGACCAAGTGAGATATTCCTGTCCAGATCAACATATGTTTTGTGGACAGACCTCGCCGCTTGATGAAGATAGACACTTCTGAATCAGATTAAGATGACTTTCATGGAACTTGACATCCGTATGACTTCTATGGAAATCATTCGCCTTCCGCCCATCACTAGATTCCATTTCCTTACCGTATAGTATTTATTCCGACAATTAAGACTGATGGTCCACTTTGTGCGCTTAGCAACGGCAACTCTCGCACTGAACGAGGTCGGAATCCCAATATACTGCTCAACTCAGCGATCGTTTGGTTTGTAGTTTACTTTGACACCTATGATCACTCACCGATTATCTGGCACTGTTCAACAGAGCTCTCGGAATAAATTTGACCTATCGAACGACATCAGCTTCCCAGCACCTTTATAAGACCTGGGACTTTATCGAAAGGATGGAGCAGGCTCCCGACGCTCTCAGTGTTGAGCGCTGCCTGATGGATCTCGCTGAGCTGTTCGGCTTCACCTCTGTCTTCGGAGGTGTTGTACCAGGTCAGGAGGTCACACGCGAAGAGATCCCATCCCGCATAATTATCCAGCGAATGCCAATCGAATGGGCCAGGCGGTATAATAATCACGATTATGTTTTCAGGGACCCGATCGTCAGTCATCTACAGAGTGCGCGAGCGCCTTTCTCATGGGACGAAGCGTATGCAGCATCTCTGAACTCCACCGACGTGAAACTGATCCGCGGCGAAGCCAGCGCGTTTGGTCTCCGCGCCGGCCATGTTGTTCCGGTGCCAACGCTTGATGGAAGCCTCGCAACGATTTCGTTTGGCGGCGAAGCACCGGAAATGAGCGCCGATGCGACGGACGCGCTGACCTTCGCAGCCGCCTACGCCGTCGGCCGCCTCTTGCACGTGCCGCGCCGGTCCGTCGACGTCGAGGTCGCCATGACCCCGCGCGAAACCGATGTCCTGCTCTGGGCGGCAGAGGGCAAGAGCGATTGGGATATTGCAACGATCCTCGGGATCTCCCGTCCGACCGTGCTCAAGCACATGCGCTCGGCGCGAGACAAGCTCGACGCGATGAACCGCACCCATGCTGTCGTTGACCTGAGACCCTGATCCTCGTCCAGATTTAGGTAGAGTCCGTCGATCATGGAGACGGACGATGCGAGCCTCACGGTTCACAGAGGAACAGATCATAGGGATGCTGAAGGAGCAGGAGGCGGGCGCGAAGACCGCTGACGTCTGCCGCAAGCACGGCATCTCCTCGGCGACCTTCTACAAGTTCAAGGCGAAGTACGGCGGCATGGACGTGTCGGATGCCCGGCGGCTTAAGGTGCTGGAAGAGGAGAATGCGCGGCTGAAGAAGCTGCTGGCCGAGCAGATGCTGGACAATGCCATCCTGAAGGATGTCAGCTCAAAAAAATGGTGACGCCCGATGCTAGGCGCAAAGCCGTGGCTCATGCCTGTGCCGCGCACGGGGTGAGCCAGCGTCGGGCGTGCCAGGCGCTGGGCGTCGATCGCACCAGCGCGCGCTACCGGAGCCTCCGTCCCGACGATGCACCCCTGAGGGAGGCCATGAGAACCGTGGCCGGCGAGCGCCGCCGCTTCGGCTATAGGCGGATCCACGTCATGCTGAGGCGCCAGGGTATCGTCATGAACCAGAAGAAGTTCCGCCGGCTGTATCGGGAGGAGAAGCTCCAGGTCCGTCGGCGGGGTGGCCGCAAACGGGCGCTTGGCACACGCAGGCCCCTGCTGGTGCCGGATCGGATCAACGCCCGCTGGAGCCTCGACTTCGTATCGGATGCTTTCACGGACGGACGCCGTTTCCGGGTGCTGGCCGTGGTCGACGACTTCAGCCGGGAGTGCCTGGCGCTGGTCGCCGATACCTCCCTCTCCGGCCTGCGGGTGACGCGCGAGTTGGACGGGCTCATCGCCACCCGGGGCCAACCGTTGACCGTCGTTTCCGACAATGGCACCGAGCTGACCTCGATGGCGGTTCTCAAATGGTGCCAGCAGACCGGCGTCGAATGGCACTACATCGCGCCCGGCAAGCCCATGCAAAACGGCTTCGTCGAGAGCTTCAACGGCCGCTTCCGGGACGAATGCCTGAACGAGACCCTGTTCTCGAGCCTGGGTCAGGCCCGTGCCGCCATCGCCTCATGGAAGGAGGACTACAACCTGAACCGCCCTCATTCAGCTCTCGGCCATCGATCCCCTGCCGAGTTCGCCGCAATAATCGCACTGGAAACCCACGCCGCCTGAGGCCACAAATCAACCCTCGGACTCTCCTTTAAGCCGGAGGAGAAAAGGGTCTCAGGTCAGAGGTCATTCCGCGCCAGTGGAAGGTGATCCAGACGGTACGCGAGCGCTTCTCGTGCCGGGCCTGCGAGGCAGTGACGCAGCCGCCGGCGCCGTTCCACGTCATCCCGCGCGGCCATGCCGGACCGAACCTGCTGGCCATGGTGCTGTTCGAGAAGTTCGGCCAGCACCAGCCGCTGAACCGGCAGAGCGAACGCTATGCCCGCGAGGGCATCGACCTGCCGCTGTCGACGCTGGCCGATCATGTCGGCGCCTGTGCGGCGGCGCTGCGCCCCTTGCACGTGCTGATCGAGCGCCATGTCATGGCCGCGGCACGCCTGCATGGCGACGACACGCCGGTGCCGATCCTGGCGAAGGGCAAGACCGACACCGGACGGGTCTGGGTGTATGTGCGCGACGATCGGCCGCTCAGTGGCGCCGATCCGCCGGCAGTGCTGTTCCGAGCGTCACGCGACCGCGCGGGCGATCACCCGCAAGAGCATCTGATGCGCTTCACCGGCGTCCTGCAGGTCGATGCCTATGCCGGCTATAATCGCCTGCTTGCACCCGATCGCCAGCCGGGACCGATCGTCGAGGCCCTCTGCTGGGCCCACGCACGGCGTAAGTTCTGCGAGCTTGCCGACATCGCGGCGAACCGCCGGCGCGGGCGAAATCCCGCACCGATCTCGCCCATCGCCTTCGAGGCCGTCACCCGCATCGACACGCTGTTCGACATCGAGCGCGAGATCAATGGCACGAGTGCCGAACAGCGTCGGGCCGTTCGCCAGGAGCGCAGCGCTCCTCTCGTCGCCGAGCTTGAGGCCTGGATGCGCGAGCATCGCGCCAGGCTCTCCCGCCACGCACCTGTGGCCCAGGCCATGGACTACATGCTGCGCCGCTGGGACAGCTTCACCCGCTTCCTCGACGATGGGCGCGTTTGCCTCACGAACAATGCGGCAGAACGGGCGCTGCGCGGCATCGCTCTCGGCCGTAAGGCGTGGCTGTTCGCCGGGTCCGAGCGCGGCGCCGAGCGCGCAGCCGTTATGTACAGCCTGATCGGCACCGCCCGTCTCAACGACATCGATCCGCAGGCCTGGCTCGCCGACGTGCTCGCTCGCATCGCCGATACTCCGCAGAACCGGCTCTCCGAACTCCTGCCCTGGAACTGGCAACCCAGCTCCGCCGACAAGCTCAAAGCTGCATGATTGCGGCCCTCACCGGAGGGTTACCAGGAACTTGCGTATGTTGGCGAAGATGGCGCGCCCTTCCGCGACGGAGGCGACGATGGTGGCGAAATTGTCGCCCGCCAGCACCATATTGGAGGCTTCCTTCGAGACGTCGGTACCGGTGAGCGCCCATGACGATGCCAATGTCAGCGGCCGCCCTTCGCCGTCGTATATAGCATCCGATTGATGCCTTTGGTCGCGACGGCAGGTACATTCACGATGGCGCCATGCCCCTGGCGCCGCAAGTAGGTGAGCACGGTCTGGCATCCCCGCAATGGCGGAAACCGCGAGCGGCCGATTTCCGCCGCAATCTGTCGTTCGTGTAACATCTTAGAAAGATTTCATCTAGATCGCGCCGCTGACGTTGGTCACAAGGACATTGATCTGACCGAAAGCGTCTTGAGCCCGCTGCATGACCCGCTCGTCTCCAGCATAGGCCTCGTATCCTCAACCATCACGATGGCGCGATCGGGACCGTGCGCGGCTTCGACGGCAGCCGCCACCTCCTCGACGATGGGCGAGCGGTCGGCGACAAGGAACCGGGCGCCCTCCTCCGCCGCATCAAGCACGACTTGCTTGCCCACTGCCTGCGCCGCACCGGTGATGATCAGGCTCTTGCCTTCGAAGCGTCGCGAGCGGGTGCTCTGCACTGACACTTGTACCCTCCGTGAGCAAACTTGGGGCGAAGGGACGGGCGAACCCGTCCCGCTGAGCGGAGCATCAGTGCCTTTCCACGGCGATGGCGGCCTTAGCTCTTCTGGGACGCGCGCAAGGTCAAGTTGGCGACCGCCGCGACCGCAAGGGGGACGGCGAGCGCTATGAAGTAACCGGAAGGCCCGGCGCTGGACAGCAGCAGCCCGCCGACGGCGGATCCCACAATGGCGCCGGAACGGCCGATCCCGATGCCCCAACCGGTCGCCGTGGCGCGCAGCTGGGTCGGGAAAGCGTTGGCAATCAGATAGTTGAGCACGAGTTGCTGACCACCGATGCCAAAGCCCGCCAGCGCGATCAGGGCAAAGACGATCGGCCAGCTGTCACCTGCCAAACCCAGGCCGATCGCAACGGCGATGCCGACGATGAACATGATGGTGAGCAGTTTGCGGGGATCGACCTTGGGCAGGATCGTCGATAGCGGCAGCGCCATGATGATGAAGACCGCATTGACCACGACAGTGCCGTAGGCCGCCTGCGCCTTTTCCAGGCCGAGCGTCGTCAACGCGGTGGGCAGCCACTGAAGAAGCAGGAACCAGGCAATCCAGTTGAACAGATAGATCACCGAGATCGCCAGTGTGACATTGCGATAGCGAGGCTCGAACAGGCCGGCGACCGACGCCCCGCGCTCGACCTTGACCGTGTTCACCAGCTGCACATCGACGGGAATGGCCTTACCCGTCATCTGTTCCAGCAGATGACGGGCTCGGTTCTGCGCGGCGGGCTCGTTGCGGGAGACGAGATAGGCGGGAGATTCCGGCAGGAGGAAATGAATAATGACCATGAGCGCGAGGGGCAGGGACCCGCCGAGCAGAAAGATTCCGCGCCAGCCGAGAACCGACAGCCAACTTGCCGCGATCAGGCCGCCCAGCATGGCGCCGGCAGGTAGGCCAAGAAGCACGGTGGTCATCATGATGCCGCGCTTGGACGCCGTGCTGTATTCGCTCGCCAGCGCCAGCAACGAAGGCGTCGCGCCGCCCATTCCCAGACCGATAAGGAAACGCAGCACGATGATCTGTGTGGGTGAGGTGGCGTACGCGCCCGCGAGCGAAAAGATGCCGAACAGAAAGACCGCGATCATGATGGCCTTGCGACGGCCGAAACGGTCGCCGAAACTTCCGAGCGCGATGGCGCCGATCGCCATGCCGATGATACTCGCCGTGATGACCCATGTCATGTCGACCGGACTCATCTTGAATTCCTGTGCGATCGCGGGGCCGATGAACGCGATCGACTGCGTATCGAAGCCGTCAAGCAAGGCAATGACGAAGCTCAGGCCGATAACTAACCAGCGGCGGCCCGTCATCGACCCGGTGTCGATAACCTCTTTGATATCCCACGCTAGTGGAAGGCTGTTTGGCATTGAACGTTCCCCAATCATTCTGATTTTCGAAGGCAATTAAAAGCTCAACGACGGCCGTGGCTTTCCGGAATTCGGAGATGTTATTGCTTTGGGCGCCTCGACAAATACGGCTCCTCGCCTACTGTTGGACGATCAAGAGTACCCCGTAACCGCGGAGCGCCCTTGATTGAGCACCGCTCCGCGGCGCTTTCAGTTGCTTTTAGCTGTTCAGCTACTCTCCGTACGCACTTCTCCTGTAGCTGAACAGGTCACGTCGGGGCGCGACCGCGGCCAGCCCGTCCAGCTGAACCACCCCGTGCTCCACTCCGTCGGGAATGTGCACCACCTCGCCCGGCCCGAGGATCCCGGTCTCGTCGCCCACCGACATCTCCGTCCGGCCCGAAACGACGATTGTCAACCGTCCGTCGGATGCGAATGGCGCGGGGCGACCGACCCGCCGGGAACTTCGGTGCGCACGACCAGTAGTCCTTTCCGGCAAAAGGCCGCATCGTGATCGGGCCCATGGAAAAGCTGGCAAGCGTTTCGAGCAATGCATGCTTCACTTGGTCGTCTCCTGTGAAAGAAACCGTGCAACTTCGGCATGGAACAGATCCGCACATTCGATCTGCACGCAATGGCTGCATTTCGGAACGGCCAAGAGCGTCGCGTCGGGTAGGTGGTCGATCAGGCGGACCGAACGGGACAGCGGCACGACGCAATCCTGGATCCCGTGCAGGATCAAGGCATTGTGTGCGATCGGCTCGAGCAGCGTCGCGGGCAGGATCAGCTCGCGGACCACCACGTCGAAGGGTCGTGGAACTTGGCCGCAAAGCTGCGTGCACCTCGGGCCGGGTGGCTGCAGCGAGCCGCGATTCGGTGATGCCGTCGAGCCGGTCGGCAATGAAGCCCTCGTCATAGGCGAACATGCGGATCGCCGCCTTTATCGCTGCCGCCGTGGGATCATGATAGAAGCACCAGATAAGTGCCAGTTCCGACGTGATCGGCATCGGCGCGCCCGCAGGGTCCATCAGCGCCGCCCGGCCGAAGCGTTCGGGCCGCTCGACGAGAAAGTTCAGCGCGATCGCCCCGCCCAGGGAATTGCCCGCCAGAGCGCCTTGTCGATGGTCAGCACATCCAGAAGGCCGATCAGCCGATCGACCCAGCGCCACTTACATTCCCATGGGCCGCGAGGCGCCGAATCGGGGATCGGGAGGGGTACTCTGATCGCAGCCTACCAGATCTGGCGCAAGACACAGCAAACGGTCGCCGAGCGCCGGCAGAGCTAGGCGCCAGTTGGACTGGCACCGGGTACGCTCCATGGTTACTCCCTTCCGCGTACGCCAATGGTCGGCATAAAGGGGTGCTCGGGCTCTTTCGTCGGATCCATGCTGTCCCCATACCAGAACAGGCCGCGCTCAATCTCGTGCGCGTCCCATTTGATCGGCTCCCAGGCCGGATCGAAGATCAGGTAACCGCCGGCAAAGATTTCCAAGCGGATGCCGCTGGCCGGATCGCGCAGATAGGTGTAGAACGCCTGCGTAACACCGTGCTTGCCCGGCCCGAGATCGACCTTGATGCCATGTTCGGCGAAATGCTCCTGCGCGTTCAGGATCTCTGTCGGCTCTTCCAGCCAATAAGCGATGTGGTGATGGCGTGCGCCCTCGCTGTTGCTATCGAACATGAAGGCGGCATCGTGCACCAGCGGTGTCACACTTATCCAGGCGCCCAGCTTGAACTCGGGCAGCTGGATGAATTCTCTGACCTTGAAGCCGAGGTTGTCGCACATCCAGGCGATGGTCTCGTCGGGCGGGAAGCCGCCGCACCACAGATTGATGTGGTCTATCCGCCGTGGTGATATGCCGATCCCCTTGCGCGCGGTCTGACTTCTTAGCGCCGAGCGAACTTCCTTGGGCGAGAGCGGGCGGGCCATGTTGTAATAGATCTCGATCGGATGGCCCGAGGTCGGCACGAAGAAGCGGATCGCCGCACCCTGCCCCGCCTCGGTGCCCGCCGGCACCTCCTCGACCGCGACGCCGAGGCCACGAAGATGGTTGGCGAAGGCATCCACGTCCTCGGGCCGCTTGGCCTTGAAGGCGACATGGTGCAAATGCGCTTCCTCGCCCTGCTTGCCCCGTATCAGAACAAGGCTATGATGCTCGAACTCTTGGAAGGCGCGCAGATATACTGCATCCGTAGTCCGTTCGGTTTCAATCAGACCGACGACGTCCTTCCAAAACCAGAGCGATTTCTCCAGATCAGGTACGACATACGCTGCGTGACCAAGCATAGCTACTTCGAGTTTCAACATTTCAACACACCTCCCTTGGTTTATATTTTTCATGCATGCAGAAGCTGGTATGATACGATGGGCGCTCGCGGCACTTCGCTCCATAATTCTCTGTCATTCCAATCAACGTAGTCTAGCCTCTTGGCCCCGCTATTGATCAAAGACACGCGGTCCGCAAATCTCCGCTTCCCCGTTGCGCGACTGAACCCGTCCACACAGCCTCGTAGGCAGAGCGGTTCGAGTGAGGTCAAGAAGGATGCCCTCCAGCCACCGGCAGCGTGACGCCGGTGATGTAGGAAGCGTCATCGGAGGCCAGAAATAGAATCGCACCAGCTTGCTCATCAAGCGTTCCAAGGCGCTTCATCATGCTCATCTCGACAGCTTCCTTGTAAATGTCCTGCAACCAAATCCTCTCTTGCTCAGTCGACTCGGCTTTATTCCGGGGAATCACCCTTTCCGGCGCACTGATCCCGCCTGGCGCAACAGCGACGACTCGCACTCCCTGCTCAGCCACTTCGAGCGCGAGGCAGGTGGTGATTGCATTCACTCCACCTTTTGCGGCCCCGTAAGGAACGCGCTTGGTCGCTCGCGTCGCGCAAGAGGAAACATTCACGATGACGCCACTTTTACGCTCGATCATGCTCGATACCGCTGCACGGCAGCACCAAAGCGTGGGGAAGAGGGAACGGCGAATTTCAGCCTCGATCTGGTCGGGCTCATAATGAACGTAGGGTTTTGCCCAAATCGTTCCGCCGACATTGTTTACAAGAACATCGATGCGATCATAACGTTTCAATGCCTCGACCATGGTCTGCTCGGCACCGTCCCAGGTTTCTAGATCGGCCCGGAAATCCGTCGCATCTCCTCCGACGCTTCTGATGGCTTCCGCGACGCTGCTCACATGTTCGGAACGATCGACCAGCAACACCGTGGCTCCTTCGCTGGCAGCGCGCTCCGCAACACGCCGGCCCACCCCTTGTGCCGCGCCAGTTACAACAAAAATCCTGTTGAGAAACCTGTTCATCATGCAACTTTCTCGGCTGTTCTGGCTGCGTCGGCCGGGTTGAATTTTTCAAAGTAGAAGTTGTTAGGACTGATCCCGAGCTTATCTATGTGATTGCACACGGCCTCGACCATCGGCGGTGGACCGCAGAGGTACACATCCACGTCGCCCAAGTTTAAATCATCCGCTACTAAATGGTCGGTGACAAAACCCCTACGTGGGTGAGAGCTGGATGGATCCGCCACAATCGTCTCAAAACTGAGACTCGGAAGCCGCTGGCTGAGCGCCTCCAGTCGCGACAGCTCCACAAGATCGCTGTCGCGCGTGACAGCGTAGTACATGCGAACAGACTGCTCGATTCCCTTCTCCGCAAGTTCCTCTAGGATCGAAAGAAATGGGGCAAGCCCTGTTCCTCCTGCGAGAAAAAGTAGGGGGCGCACGACCGGGCGCAGATAAAAGGCTCCCATCGGCCCGGTCAGCTCCATCGTGTCGCCCGGGACGGCGCGCTCCGCCAGATAGGTGCTCATGACACCACCGGGGAGATTGCGGATCAGGAAACTTGCGGTCTCTGCTCCCGACGAAGAGGAAAAGGAATAGGGTCGCTTATGCTCCGTTCCGGGAACGGAAACATTCACATACTGGCCCGGCAAAAATTCGATCTTTTGCCTTAAGGCAAGATACAAACTGAATGTCGTTTCCGACGCTGGCCTGACTTCCAAAACTTCGGCCTTATAGACCTCCGCCGCCGTCCTGCAGACATGCGAGGTAGTCGGAACCTTTAGGACGCAGTCGGACGCAACGGTCATCTGGCAAGTCAACACATATCTTTTTCGCTTTTCCTCGTAGGTCAATGCCTCATCGAGATGTGCGCCTAGCTCGTAGTTGCCGTCCTCGCAAAAACACTTGCAGGTACCGCAAACGCCGTCTCTGCAGTCCATCGGAAGGTTGATCTTTTGCCGGAACGCAGCGTCTGCCACGTATTCACCCGCGTAGCAGTCGATGACGCGCGTTATTCCATCCTCAAAATTGAGCGCTATCTTGTAACACATGGTCTTCCCTGCAACGCGGCGAGTTCACGCGTTTGAATGTCCCGGGGACTAGACGTGATAGACATCGATCACGTGATGGATCTGATCGTTCTTGAGAATCACTCTCTTGTTGGTTATCAAGGGATGACCAGTTGCCTTATCGATCGTGTAGAATGAAGTACCCCAGAACGTATCGGTTGTAGTGTAACGGTAATTGAAGGTGCACCAGTTGAAACGCACCTTAACCTCGCTACCTTGCCTCTCCACAACCTCAATATTGGAGATGTTATGCGAGGTTCGCGGCTCGGGCATGCTGGTGGCTGACGAACGGTCGGTCTTTATACGGAATACTCGATCTTCCAGACCCGAACGGCTCGGGTAATAGATCAGAGACATTTCCGTCTGTGGGTTTTCGGTCAGCTGGTCAAAGTCGTCCCAAGTCGGCATCCAGAACACTGAGTTTTGGTCATAGTAGGTTAGCCAAGTGTCCCAGTCGCGGTCATCGAGGGCACGCGCTTCCTTGAACAGGAAGGCTACAATTTCCTCGAAGGTCATTGCGGCTTGCACAGGCGCAGTTGTCTCTTTGAGTGCGCTCAAAGGCGTTACTCCCCAGCCACGCGCAGCGGTTCGGCTTTTGCCAGCTCCTCATTGACGGCGGCCTTCATGCGGTACAGCCAATCAGTATGCTGATCGACGAACAGACCTTCGTCTTCGACGTGCATGCCGCTTGACAGCGGGCGGACACCCATTTCCCTGGCATCTTCATCCTGCCCTTCGATACGATTTTTCGCACCACGGCTGAGATCGTTCCAAACCAGATCGCGTGCCTGATAGGCGACTTGGCACGAGCGGAATTCTTCTAGGTCGTCCGGTGTAGCCATGCCGGATGCATTGAAGAAATCCTCGTACTGTCGAATCCGCCGCGCGCGCGAGTCCGGGCTCTCGCCTTTCGGCGCAAAGCAGTAGATCGTGACTTCAGTCTTGTTAACCGCAATGGGACGGAACACGCGGATCTGAGTGCTCATCTGATCCATCAAGAAGACATTGGGGTAGACACAGAGGTTGCGGAAGACGCCAATCATCCAGTCAGCCTTCTTCTCACCAAATTTTTCCACAAGGTCATCGCGCCGGTTGTAGAGCGGCCGGTTCTCAGGCGTCGAAGAGTAAGTCCAAAGCAGAATGTGTCCATTGTCGAAGCTCCAATAGGAACCTTTCTGCTTGGCCCAGGTACCGACGTTTACGGCTTTGATCGTGTCGTCGCCTTTCTGCTGAACCCTGCGACCAGTTGTGGCGACATAATTCCAGTGTACGCTGCTGACGTGATACCCGTCCGCTCCGTTCTCAGCTTGGAGCTTCCAATTGCCGTCGTAGGTGTAGCTTGAGACGCCGCGCAGCACCTCAAGCCCTTCCTCGGACTGATCGACCATTAAGTCGATGATCTTGGTGGCATCGCCCAAATACTTGGTCAGAGGTTGCACGTCGGGATTCAGACTGCCGAATAGAAAGCCGCGGTAGCTTTCGAATCGGCCGACGCGCTTGAGGTCATGGCTACCGTCCTTGTTGAATTGATCCGGGTAGCCGGCCCCCTCGGGGTCCTTGACTTTCAACAGCTTGCCGGTGTTCGAGAAGCTCCAGCCATGAAAGGGACAGGTAAAGGTTGAACGATTTGCCCGCTTGAATCGGCACAGTTGCGCGCCGCGATGGCTGCACGAATTGATCAGGCAGTGCAACTTTCCTTCCTTGTCGCGCGTGATAATGATCGGCTGTCGGCCGATATAGGTCGTGAAGTAATCGTTTGGTTTCGGAATCTGACTTTCGTGAGCGAGGAATACCCAATTCCCTTCGAAGATGTGTTTCATCTCCAATTCGAAGATTTCGGGGTCAGTGAATGCATCGCGATGAATGCGCGACGTCCCTTTTTCCCGATCATGCTGCAACAGCCCGTCCAGGCGATGGGACAATGCGGCAAGCGCTGAATAGTTGAACATCGTTCTTTCCTCCACACGTTGCTTGCATTAGTTATCAACGTAGCAATCGACGCTGCTGATCATTGGTTTGCGCGAGCCTGCATATCCAACGCTACGTCGATAATCATATCTTCTTGACCACCCACCATTCGGCGACGGCCGAGCTCAGCGAGGATCTCGCGCGTGTCTACCCCATAGATTTTCGATGCGTTTTCTGCATGGCGCAGGAAGCTCGAATAAACTCCGGCGTAGCCTAGCGAGAGGCTCTCGCGGTCCACCCGCACTGGACGGTCCTGCAACGGGCGCACCAAGTCGTCGGCCGCGTCCATCAAGGCATACAAGTCGCAGCCATTGTCGATGCCCTTGCGGTTGAGCACGGCGATGAGCGCTTCGAGTGGCGCATTGCCGGCGCCGGCGCCCATGCCTGCAAGCGAGGCATCTACACGGACGGCGCCTGCCTCGATGCCGGCTATGGCGTTGGCGACGCCCATGGTGAGGTTGTGGTGGGTATGGACGCCAATCTCCGTCTCGGGCCGGAGCGCATCTCTTAGAATCTTCACACGCAGCGTGTAGTCCTCCGGCAGGAGGGCACCAGCCGAATCCGTCACATAGATGCATTCAGAGCCGTAGCTCTCCATCAGTTTCGCCTGCTCGGCAAGGATCTCGGCCGGAATCATGTGGGCCATCATCAGAAAGCTCGCCGTGTCCATGCCCATCTTTCGAGCTACCTCGATATGTTGGCGAGACACGTCGGCCTCCGTGCAATGCGTGCACACACGCACCGAGCGGGCACCGGCTTCGTAGGCGTGCTTCAGGTCATGCACCGTGCCGATGCCCGGAATGAGCAATACCGTGACCACCGCATGCGTGCATTCCTCGGCCACCGCGGCGATCCATTCGGCGTCGTCATGGGCGCCGAAGCCGTAGCTGAAGGTGGAGCCGCTGAGGCCGTCGCCGTGGCTGATCTCGATGGCGTCGACCTTCGCGCGATCGAGAGCACGGGCGATGGCCCGCGTCGTCTCCAGATCATAGTGGTGGCGGATGGCGTGCATGCCGTCGCGCAGCGTAACGTCCTGGATGTAGAGCTTGTCGGGATCGGTACGGGCCATCACGCAGCCTCCCTGGCGAGCACGCGGCCTACCCACCGATCGGCGGTGGCGAGCGCGGCGGATGTCATGATGTCGAGGTTGCCGGCATAGGTTGGCAGATAATGGGCCGCGCCTTCGACCTCCAGCATGATGGTGGTTTTGAGTCCTTCGCACGGACCGATGCCGGGGATGCGCAGCGGCGCGGTGCCGCCGATGGATTCGAACTGCACCTTTTGCTTCAGCCGATAGCCGGGTACGTATTTCTGTACCGCCGCGGCCATCTCCACAATGGACTCAGCGATGGCCTCGCGATCCCCGCCTTGAGAGAGAGTGAAAATTGTGTCGCGCATGATCAGCGGCGGCTCAGCAGGATTGAGGATGATCACCGCCTTGCCGCGCTCTGCCCCACCTAACACCTTGATGGCATTGGAAGTGGTCTCGGTGAACTCGTCGATGTTGGCGCGGGTCCCCGGACCGGCGGACTTCGAGGAAATGGAGGCGACGATCTCCGCATAAATGAGGCGCTTCGATACCCGCTTCACCGCATAAACCATGGGGATGGTCGCCTGACCACCGCAGGTGACCATGTTGACGTTCGGCTCGTCGAGATTGGCCTCCCCATTTATCACCGGAATGGTAAAGGGGCCGATGGCCGCTGGTGTCAGGTCGATGACCTTCTTGCCGTCCTTCTGAAGTAGCGCGTTGTTGTGCAAATGCGCCTTGGCGGAGGTAGCGTCGAAGACGACCCGGATGTTCTTGTAGTTGGGCAGGTTTAGCAGCCCCTCAACGCCCTCGTGGGTAACCGGCACCTTGAGGCGCGCGGCGCGGGCGAGGCCGTCCGACTCGGGGTCGATGCCCACCATGGCGCCCATTTCAAGGTGTCGGGACGTGCGCATGATCTTGATCATGAGGTCCGTGCCGATATTGCCTGACCCGATTATCGCACACTGAACTTTAACATCTCGCATAACCTACTCCTTCAGGAAAGAAGCGCGTACGCTTCCAATTCCGTTGATACACACGTCGAACACATCGCCTGGTGTCACCGGAACCATGGGCCCAAGCGCGCCCGAGAGTACAGTGTCGCCCGCCCGCAGTGGACGGCCCGTACGCGCCATGATCCGAGCCAGCCATAAGGCGGCATTCAGGGGGGATCCGAGACATGCAGCACCCGTGCCGGTACTTACCTTTAGCCCGGCCTTTTCCATTGTCATGTCGCAATTGCGCAGGTCAAAGCCTCCTGCATCCAACCGCCGCGGCATCGAGCCCAGCACGTAAAGTCCGGAGGATGCATTGTCTGCTATCGTATCGCTGATCTTGATGTCCCAGTTGGCGATCCGCGAACCCACGACTTCCACAGCGGGCACGGCGTAAGCGATGGCCAGAAATAGATCCGCAAATGTAGGCTGATCACTCCCGATATCCCGTTCCAGCACGAACGCGATTTCGGCTTCCACCTTCGGCTGCATAACATCCTTCAGAGAAATCTCTTCCCCATCGCTACGGAACATATCGGCGAAAAGCATCCCATAATCGGGTTGATCCACGCCGAGCTGCTTTTGCACGGCCAGAGACGTCAAGCCGATCTTGCGACCCACCAAGCGGCGACCAGCTTCCATCGCCCGCTTTGTGTTGAACTCTTGAACCTGGTAAGCGACGTCAACATCGTTAAGGCCGACCATCTCACGCACGGGCGAAGTTGGGATACCTGTCCGCCCCGCCTCAAAAAGGCGATCGGCTGCCTGCCAAACTGCCTCCGAGGTCACTGTCGTCACCGTGTTCATTGAGGAACACTCCTGACAGACACGTCCGTTACCGCGAAGCCCAAGTATCTAAGCCGCTGAATGCTCACTTTTTCCTCCCTACCATGCGAACCCGAACCAGCTGGACGGGTGCCCAATCATGAGGCTCGGTCGTGTAGCCTCCAGATGTGCAAATCGAAATGTAGAACCGCCTATCCAGAGGCGAGCACATCAGGACTCGGCAAGAAAATCCTCAACCAGCCGAATGAAACGTGCCGCCTGCTCGATTTGTACCCAATGCCCGCATCGGCCGAAGACATGCAGCTGAGAGGCCACAATAAGCTGATTTAGCCGAATGGAAGTCTCCAGTGGCACCACATTGTCATCGCGGCCGTGCAAGATAAGCGCTTCTTGAGAAATGGCTCGAATATCGTCCTCGTTGCTGGCGAGTGCGCTGACCCAACGCTGCCTTGGCGCAGGAAACATTGCGGAGAACGATTCCTGAAAGCCTGGCCGAATGCTCGCCTTATATCGTAATTCCGCGAGTTCATCGCTCACGAGGCTTCGGTCGTAGGCGAAATAGTCCATTAACCTGCGCATATTTTGCACGGATGGCTCATATCCCCACACAGCGTCGAGACCCTCGGTCAGATCGAAATTGACACCCGCCGAACCCATGAGAACGAGGCGCCGAACTCGCTTCGGAAATTTAATAGCGAAGGCCAGCGACAGCGCACCACCGAATGAATTCCCGACGAGATCGACAACCTCGAGATTCAGAGCGTCCAAAATACCCGCGAGATGCTTGGTCCAAAGATCGAGATTGTATTCAACGTGGTGTGTCCGCTCGGTGAAGCCGAAGCCAATCATGTCGGGCGCGATGACGCGCCTATGTCGAGACAATGCGGGAATCACCGCTCTCCAGTTCGCCCAAGCCGTGACGCCCGGTCCCGAGCCATGAACAAGCACGACAGGCGCACCAGATCCGGCGTCATGAAAGTTCGTCGCGATCCCGTTTGCGTCGATTGTTCGCGCAATGTCCGGATTGGCTTCCTGCACGATATCCCTCCTATGGTTTTGAGACGTTCACCGACTGCTTTCCGCAGGCTCCGCCGCGGAATAGTCGGCACGAGGCGCAAGAGTCCGCCACCCTCATATGTCGACTTTCGAGCGTAAAAACGATATTGTGACTCGTCAACTCATTTTATGGCGTGAAACCGGCGGGGCAGATTATACCATCGCTTTTGGAACCGAATCGCGTCGTTGCGGCCGGTCCTCCGGTCCAGCAGGCCATGCGCCAAATTGGTTGGGTAGATTTGGAACTAAGAAGTGATGGTTGACCACAGAATCATTAAGAGAGCAGGTCTCGGTGGCGCGCGGTCTACAGAGAAGAGACCAATGGCCATTGAGTTAACGTATTCAGTAGTTAGAAGGCGGGTCATTGAAGGAGTGTATCCATCAGGTTCCAAGCTTCATCTTGAAACGCTAAAGTCCTCGCTCGGCATTAGCGGTAGCACCCTCCGCGAAGCGTTGACGCGATTGATGGCGGATGGGCTTGTAGTCGCCGAAGGCCAAAAAGGGTTTCGCGTGACGCCGATGTCGCTGTCGGACCTTGAGGATATTACAGATGTGCGTATAAAGTTGGAAACAAGCGCGTTAGCTGAGAGCATCAAGCTGGGCGATAACGCTTGGGAGGATAACCTCGTCACTTGCTTTCACCGTCTTGCTCGGGCGCAGGAGAGACTTGAGGTTGATCCCGCCATTGCCTTCGATGCGTGGGAAGTTCGGAACAAGGAGTTTCACGAGGCGCTTGCGGCGGCGGCGCCTTCCGCTTGGCTTGCTCGGTTTAGACAGGTTTTGTTTCAAAGTTCCGAGCGCTACCGTCGGCTTTCTGGCACGAGGGGGCCGGTTCCTCTTGAAGTGCACAATGAGCATGAGGAAATATTCCACGCTACGATGGCGCGGGACACAGATAAGGCAGTATCCGCACTTGCTGCGCATATTCGACGATCCGTGAACGTTATTCGTGCAAAAGCTTTGCTCCCTGACTGAGGGAGATGACGGGCACCTCGAAAAATGTTGCGCTCTGCGCGGGTTGCAGTATAATTTGCGGTGTAGGCAGTATGATTGGGGATTGCTGAGGGGCCAGATGGGCGTTTTCGATGTGCGGAAGCGCTATGTCGGGCTGAACGCGATGGTGGCCGGGCGGATGTCCGGCCCCAGGTGGAGGCGGTGTGGCGGCGGCCGGAGGCGCGGAAGTCTAGGGTGGGGCGCAAGTCTTGGGGATGCGGTCGCGATGTTTGAGGTGCTGGTGCGGTGCGAGCTGTACAACCTCTCCGACGAGCAGTTCGAGTACCAGCCGCGCGAACTGTTGTCGTTCATGCGCGTCTTGGGGTTTGGTCTGGAGGATCGGGTGCCGGACGCCACTAGGGTCCGGCAGTACCGCGAGCAACTGGTCCAAGCCGGGACCGTAGACGAGCTGTTCGGCGCCTTCGGCGCCTTCGACGCCTACCTGAAGGCGTCGGGGCTGGCTGGCGATGGGCGGGCAGATGGTTGACGCCTCGATCATACCGGTACTCAGGCAGCGCAACGGGGCGCGAGGAGAGCGCGGCCTCAAGGATGGCGAGACGCCCGAGGGTTGGGACGAGAAGCCGGCCAAGAAGCGCCAGAAGGACACCGACGCGCGTTGGACGAAGAAGCACGGCAAGTCGCGCTATGGCTACAACACCCACGTCAGCGTCGACCGGCGGCACAAGCTGATCCGGCGCTACAAGGTGACCGACGCGGCCGTGCACGACAGCCGGGCCGTCGATGACGTGTTGGATGACGACAACACCGCCTCCGACGTCTGGGCGGACAGCGCCTACCGCTCGGCCGAGATCGATAAGAAACTGGAAGATCGCGGCCTGAAGAGCCGGATCCACCGCAAGGCCCATCGCAACCGACCGCTCACCAAGCGCGAGCAACAGGGCAACACGACCCGATCGAAGGTCCACGCCCGGGTCGAACACGTGTTCGGCGCACAGACCAGCGACATGGGCGGCACCTTGGGGTGCAGCTTCGGGATCGCGCGCGCCAAGGCGCGGATCGGGTTGAAGAATCTGGCCTACAACATGCGTCGGGCGGTGCAGCTGGACGGGTTGGTCACTGCTCGCGCCCCGAGTTGACCGGTTCAGCTATAGGAGAAATGCATACGGAGAGTATGCTGGACAGCTACAAACAACCGAAAAGCGCCGCCGAGCGGCGCCCAATCAGGGGCGCTCCGCGGTCACCGATGCTCTTGATCGTCCAAAAGTGGACGAGAAGCCATATTTATCGAGGTGCCCATGAATATGCAGACGCGGACGGACACTACCGAAGTGGGTATTGTCCACGACGCTTTCACGACGTTGCTGCGCTGCTCGGGCTCCCCCACCCTGCCGGCGACGGTTCTGATTCACGGCTCCGGCCCGGGTGCGGTGTGCAGGTCGAATTGGCAATATCTGATTCCCGAATTGGGCGGGCGGTTTCATTGTCTAGCCATGGGTCTGTGCAGCTACGGCGGCAGCCCGGTGCCGGACGCCATGCCGAAGAAAATCGCCGACTTCTTCGATAGCCGGATCTGAAGGCGGCTGTGATGTCGGACCGGAAAGTTGCCGTCATGACCGGGGCGAGCTCGGGAATGGGTCTTGCCACGGCGCGCGAAATGGCGCGGCGTGGTTATGATCTGGTGCTGTCCTCGCGCCGACCCGAAGTCGCAGCGGATGAGATCCGCAGCGCCTTCGGAGTGCGGGTCGAAGCAGTGGCGGGCGGCATCGCCGAGGCCGACTTGGCCGCGCGTCTCGCGGCGGCGTCGCAGGAGATGGGCGGAGCGCGGGCTCTTTTGCTCAACCACGGTGGCCCACCTGTCAAGCCGGTGATGGCATTGACGGACGAGGATTGGTCGCGCGCCTTCGAGACCATGGTTGTGGGGCCGCTTCGGGTGATGCGGACGCTCGTGCCTCAGATGCAGGCTGCCGCAGCCGGACGGGTGCTGGCGATCTCGTCCTTCACGGTCAAGGCCCCCTGGGCGGGCATCGGCCTGTCGAACGCGCTGCGCGCGGCGCTGGTCAACGCCCTCAAGACCGCGGCGCTGGAACTGGGGCCCGAGGGGGGAATCCTGGTGAACGCGCTGGCGCCCGGCTATGTCGAGACCGACCGAATCCGCGACTGGAACGACTCCTATGCCGGGCAAGAGAATGTGAGGGTCGAGGAAATTCGAGCCCGCACGCTGGCAACGATCCCGCTGCGCCGCTACGGCACGCCTGAGGGCTATGCGCGGCTTGCAGCTTTCTTGCTGTCGGAAGAGAACGACTACGTCTCCGGCCAGCAGATCCTGTACGACGGCGGCCTAGTTGTGGCGAACTGAAGGCCGAACGATGCCGGCACCGCTTCTGGTCCGCGTTGGAGTGGGCCCCTTCGGCCGGACAGGACCGGGTTTTGGAATTGACAGGGGTCTGGGCTTTCGAAGGATGAAAGCTCATGAGCAGACACCGCAGCCACAGCACTGCATTCAAGCGACAGGTGGTCGAGGAATATCTTGCTGGCGAGACGCTCCACGCGTTCGGCAGGCGGCACGACCTGTCGCGGAACCTTATCCGCATCTGGCTTCAGAAGCATGAGACCGGCGCCTTCGAGGAAGAGGCTGTGGCGGCCGACCTGGTCCAGGAATACGAAGCCCCGATCGCTGCGCTGGAACGGCTCGTCGGCAAGCAGGCCATGGAACTCGAGTTTCTAAAGCGGGCTTTGAGAAACGCGCCGCGGGCGAGAAGCGGCGCTACGTCCGTGATCACCGGCCCGACGAGCTCAACATCTCCGAAGGATGCGAGCTGATGGGGATCGCGCGGTCCACCTACTACGACGGCTAGGCCGAGGCCCGCGACGACACGGCCGCCGTCGAGGCGATTGCGGCCGTCTGTGAGGAATTTGAGAGCTACGGCTGGCGGCGTGTCCGAGCGGCGCTTCGGCACCAGGGCATTGTTGTAAATCATAAAAAGATCAGGAGGTTGATGCGCGAGCATGGCCTCCAGTCCCGCACCCGCCGGCGCCACGTCACGACGACGAACAGCGATCACGATCACCCGATCTGTCAATCGGCATGGAAACTTGACCCCATATCGGCGCCGAATATTGACCCCGGGCTGGGGCATTGACCCCACTGCCGCGGAGCGTTGGTGTGGCGCAGCGGCAGTGGGGTCAATGGTGGCGGAGGTCAGGCGCGGTTCTTGAAGCGCCAGCTCTCGTTTCCGGTCTCGACGATGTCGCAGTGGTGGGTGAGACGATCAAGGAGCGCCGTGGTCATCTTGGGGTCCCCGAACATTACAGGATACCCTCATCGTCGACCGGCTGGTGTCCGAGGTCACGATCACGGACCCACATCACGCCCTTTGCGGGCAACGGCTCACGCTCGTCCCGATGCGTTCGGCCCGCGGTCC
>NZ_JBMSDU010000026.1:0-45325 GCF_049445835.1 Ancylobacter sp. VNQ12
CATTCAGACCGATGTCGCGCTGGCCATCGTCATCATCGCCGAAATCAACGGCGCACCGGCGTTCCTCGCCATCGCGGCCCCGGCAGAGGACGCTTGATCAAACTGCTACTTCGTCACCGCGCTGTTAGGGCTGCCGTAATCTGATCAAGAGTTCCGGCGTAAGTCGCCGGTCTGCCGCACAGGTGCAAAGGGGTGATGAACCGTAGGGGACACGATCCCGGTAGAGGATACGCCGTCTGACTCAGTGCGCATCAAGCGCGGGAAAGTGATGAGGCGACCGATCTGCTGCGGAATGCATCATGACCAGCAGTCGCATGATCGCACCCAAAGGCCGGACATATGAACGCACCGTACCGGATGGATCAGACCTCCATAAACACCTTGCCTGTCGGGCCGTTGCACATATGCGTCAGAGTCAATTCTCAGTGGAAATCCATCACTTCTTCGCGGAAATCAACAAGTAGGCATCACCGGTTCCAGAACCAGCCATTCCGCGTCCGTCAAATCGCTTGGCAGGCGCAGATCTTGGCGCATGCTGCGCTCGGGTGGTATCGGTCCACATCTGCTGCTCCGTCGTTGTCTCGCAACACCGACTGAATCACAGAAGGCTGATATCACTCAACTTTTTCTCGAAACCGAATTCCGGGGCAGACACTAAGAGGTAGCCTGGCCCGCACGGGTCATGACCAGGACGTCGGCGCGGCCCTCCTGCAGCACGTCGCCGTGCTGGTCTTTCAGCAGAAAGAGTCGGCCGATGCGTCCGGATTTGCCGGTACGGCCGCCTTCTTTTTCAACGATCTGAAGTTCAAGATGAACCGTCGTGTTGAGGAGAAGCGGCCGCCGGAACTGCCATTTCTCGATCGAGAGCATGGCAATCGCGGTTCCGTCGAAGATACCGAGCGGATGCAGCAGGCCGATGCACAGGGCGACGCCCAACGTGCCATGCAGCAACCTCTCGCCGAAGCGGCTCGCGCGAGCAAATTCGGCGTCGGAATGGATGGGATTCCAGTCGCCGGTGAGCATCGAAAACATCTGCAGGTCGGTCTCGGTCAGTGTCCGACCCGACGTCTTGAATACCTGCCCGACCTCGAAGTCCTCGAAATGCATTCCTCCGCTCATGCTGCCGCGCTTTCCGAGGCCAGCCGCTCAAGCGCCCACTGCCGCAGCGTCGTGCGCTGCACTTTCACGCCGTTTGCGCTCGGAACGGTCGGGAATTCATCGATTTCCCACAGCCGTACCGGCACCTTGTAGGCTGCGAGCGCCTGGCGCAGCGCCGCCAGGGTGCCGTCGCGGTCCAGCGGGGCCTCGGGATCGCGTCGGGTGAAGGCGACCGGTCGGGTCTGGCCGTCGATCTCGACGCCGACGACCTGCACCTCCCTGAGCCTGCCGACTTCCTTGAGCGCCGCCTCGATCTCCCCGGGATCGGTGAGGAAACCGGAAAGCCGCAGCGTGTCGCCGATCCGCGAGACATAGACGATGCTGCCGTCGTCGCGCATGTAGGCAAGGTCGCCCGTGCTGAAGAAGCCTTCGGCGTCCACCGCCTTGGCATAGGCGTCCGGATTGCCGTAATAGCCGATGAAATTGGTCGCGGCGGCGATTTTCAGCAGGCCCGCCTCGCCATCCCGGCACGGCGCTCCGGTCTCCGGATCGACCACCTTCAGCCGCGCGCTGGCTATCGACGCGGCGTGCCCCCCGCCCTTCAGCCGCTCATCGAGCGGCAGGTCATGCGGCTGGATCACGAAGATCGCATTCACTTCGCTCGAGCCGTAGACACCGGCGATCGGCGCGCCGTTGCGCGCGCCCGCCTCGATGATCTCCGCCGTGCCGGGGGTGAAAATGCCGTAGCCACAGAAATTCAGCCGGCTCAGAACGGCGCCATCCTCATCCAGGATGCGGCGATACATCTCGTCGCTGCCAACCATGTGAGTGATCCCCCGTTCGACGATCAGCCGACGGACGGCGCTGGCGTCGAACATGGCGAGGAGTTGCACCGGCGCTGCCGCGCTGATGGCGCTCAGCGTCGGATTCAGCCCGAACACACCGCAGAACGGCAGGGCCGCGATGTAGGAATGGCCGTCCTGCGATCGCAGGCGTGCGGTCTCGCATGCGGCATGGGCATGCAGGCCGAGCGTGCTCTGGCTGTGGATGACAAGCTTGGGCAGGCTGGTCGTGCCGGAGGTGGTGAAGAAGATGACCGGACGATCCGGGTCGCTCGTGGTATCCGGTTCAATCGGGCGCGGCGCGAGCGAGAAGGCGACGACCGGCCGCCCGATCAGCTCCGGCCGGTCACAGGTTCCAAGGACCGCGACCCTCTGCAGTGCCGGCAAATCCTTACCGGAAAGGCCGGCGAGGACACCCATCATGTCGGTCTTCTGGCCGTCGTTCTGCGTCAGCATCAGCTGCGCTTCCGATGCCTTGAGGATGTGATGGACTTCGCTCGTCTTGTAGCGGGTGTTGACCGCGACGATCGTCGCGCCGATCCGGGCCGCGGCAAAGAAGGTCGCCAGCCATTCGACGCGGTTGAGCATCATCACGGCAACGCGGTCGCCGACACCCACCCCCTGGGCCTTCAGCCAGTCTTCAGCTCCGCCGATTAGTCCCTCGAATTGTTCCAGCGAGACCGCTTCACCATTCTCTCGCCAGAACACGGCGGACTGCGACCCGATGCTACGATGCGCGGCAAGCAGGTCGTCGAGGCGATATTTGCTAGTGGCCATCAATAGAGCTCCATCAGCGACTTGTTATCCGACAGGTCTTCGGGCAGGCCTTTCCAGATCATGGCGCCGGATTTCATGACTTCGACACGGTCTGAAATCTTCAGCGCTTCACGCACATTCTGTTCGACGATCAGGATGGACATGCCGGTTTTCTGCCGGAGTTCGGGAATCGGGCGAAGAATGTCCTGAAAAAGCTTCGGGGCCAGCCCGATGGATGGTTCGTCAAGGATGAGTATGCTCGGCCGGCTCAAGAGCGCGCGACCGATCGAGACCATCTGCTGCTGGCCGCCGGAGAGCGTGCCCGCCCGGCGCGTCCAGAATTCCCGGATGACCGGCAGGATCTCGAGCACCCATTCGACACGCTCGGCGCGCTCCGCCTTGGCGATGTCGGCGGCCCACATGCCGAGCTTGAAGATTTCCTCCACCGTCAGATTGGCGAAGACCCCACGGCCCTCCGGCACCATGGCGACACCACGAGCGGCGAACTCGCGCGGGCGAAGGCCAGACATGTCCTCGCCCGCGAACAGCACTTTCCCGGCGCTGGGCTTCAATAGCCCGAACAATGTCTTGAGCAGGGTCGACTTGCCGGCGCCGTTGTGCCCGATGAGGCAAAGCACCTCGTTTTCCATGAGCGCGATGTCGATTCCAGCGATCACCGGACGGCCGCCATAGCCGGCGGCGATGCCCCGCCCCTCCAGGAGAATTTTCCCACTCATGTCCGATCTCCGAAATATATGGCAGCGAGCGCGGGATCGTTGAGGACCGTGTGCGGATCGCCGTCAGCGAGCAGCTTGCCTCGGTCGAGAAAGGAGATGCGGTCGGAGATCTGCACGACGATATCGAGGTTGTGCTCGATGATGCAGACCGTGACGCCGTCGGCGACTTCCTCGCGCAGGATGGCGAGAAAGCGCTCATAGGAATTGGGATCGAGCCCCGAGGCCGGCTCGTCCAGCAGCCAGAGCCGGGCCCGCGTCGCCATGATGCGCGCCATCGAGAGAAACTTGCGCTCGGCATAGGCGAGGTCGGCCGCAAGAACGCGGCGCTTGTCCTTGAGGTTGACGCGCTCGAGCACCCGATCCACCCGCTCCCGTTTCTCCGCCCGCCCAAGGCCGGCGAAGATGAACGGCAGAGAGTTGGGCTCCATGGCGGTGAGCACGTTCTCCTCGACTGTCATTTCTTGGAACAGCCGAAGATCCTGGAAGGTGCGCGCGATGCCCTGCCGGGCGATGTGATAGGGCTTGCGGCCGAGAATATCCTGGCCGAGCCATTTTATACTTCCGCTGTCGGGCTGGAGATGCCCGGTAATCTGATTGAAGAGGGTCGTCTTGCCGGCCCCGTTCGGTCCGACAAGCGTGGTCACGATCCCTGCGCGCAGGTCGAGACTCACGTCGTCGGTTGCCCGAAGGCCTCCGAAGGAGAGGCAGAGATTGCGGATCTCGAGCAGCGTCTCGCCGCTCAGTCGCGGATTGCTCATCGTCTGCCCCTTCAGGAACGGTTCACCAGTCCGCCGGGGCGGAAGATCATCAGCACCGTCATGCCGAGCCCGTAGATGATCTGCTGGATCGAGCCGATCTCGGTCTGCGGCAGGAAGCTCAGATAGCTGAGCGCGTTGGGGAGTATGAGAAGCAGGGCGGCACCGACGATCGGCCCGAGCAACGTGCCGGTGCCGCCGATGATGACCATGGCCATCAGCAGAACGGAAACGTCGAGCGTGAAGCTCTCGACATTCACGAAACTCATATAGCTCGCATACAGAACGCCGGTGACGGCCGCGAGCGAGGCCGAGATCATCACCGAGTAGGTCTTGATGAGAGCTATGTTCTTGCCGAAGGCGAGCGCGGCGGATTCGCTGTCGCGGATCGCCATCAGCGAGCGCCCGAAACTCGAATGCACGAGCGCGTGGATGATGAACAGCACGAGGGCCAGACACACCAGCGTCACGACCAGAAACTGGCCCGATTGATAAATGTCGACACCGAACACCTGGATCGGCGGAACACCCACAATGCCGCCGACGCCGCCGGTGAAGGACTTCCATTCCGCGAACACGGTCACGCCGATGACCTGGAGACCGAGAGAGGCGGCGACGAAGTATTCGCCGCGCACACGCAGCGCCGGCAGCGCCAGCATCAGCGAGATCAGCGCCGCCGCCACCATCCCCGCGGGGATGGTCACGAAAATCGATGCCGAAACGTTCATCGCCAGCCAGGTGCCGACATAGGCACCGATGCCGAAGAAAATCGCATGGGCGAGCGAGAAGATGCCCGCATAGCCCATGATGAAGTTCAGCGTGCTGGCGAGAATGGCGTAAAGCGCGATGAGCACGCCCAGATTGAGCAGATACGCTTCCATGTCGGGGCCTCAGTGCGCCTGGGCGCGGCCAAACAGGCCGGAGGGCAGGAACAGGATGAAGAGGAACAGGATCGAGAAGGTCACGGCCTCGGTCCATTGCGCGTCGACCCAGATCAGCGCGAGGTTTTCCGCTATGCCCAGCATGAACCCGGCGATCAACGCGCCTCGGATCGACGAGATGCCGCCGACGATGGTCGCCGCCAGCGAGATCAGCATGATGTGGTTCCCCATCGCCGGGTTGAGCCCCGACGTGGCGCCGGTGATAATGGCCGCCGGCACCACCAGCAGCGACCCCAGCCCGAAGGCGTAGGCCGACAGGCGGCGCGGATCGAGGCCATAGACCCGGATGTTTTCCGGGTTGTCGGCAAGGCCGCGCAGCGCAAGGCCGATCGACGTGTGGTGCAGCAGCCATTGAAGGCCGAAATAGAACAGTGCCGTCACCAGGATGGCGATCCAGGCGAGTGGCGAGACATACAGTCCCGGCACCATCTCGACCGATTGCGAAAGCGGCGTGTCGATGGTCACGAAACTGCGTCCGAAGATCATGCCGATCAGGTTTTGAACCGCGATCGCGACGCCGAAGGACGCGACGAAGACGGTGAAGAACGAGCCCTTGTCGCGCTGGATCGGCGCATAGACGAAACGGTCCATGGACAGGCCGAAGATCACCGCCACGCACGCCGAGCCGGCGACCGAGACAACTACCGGCAGCCCCTGCAGGTTGAGCCAGAAGAACACATAGGCTGCCAGCGCGCAGGTCGCGCCATGGGCGAAGTGAAAGATCCTGGTGCAGCCGAAGATGAGCGAGAAGCCGACGGCGGTAAGCGCGTAAACCGCGCCTACCTGAAGGCCCGTAAGGGCAAGTTGGAGCCAGAGCATGACATCACTCGCCCAGGTCGTAGGTCTTCACTACCTTGACCACGCCGTTACTGATCTGATTGACTTGGATGGGCGCCTGAAGCGTACCGTTCTTCTGGAAGCTGACCTTCCCGCCGACGAGATCGAAGCTGCCAATCTCCGTGCGAGCCGCGAGCAGGTTTTCGCCGGTCACGGGCAGGCCCTTGTCTTCAAGATGCTTGACCAACAGGCTGAACAGACGGACGGCGTTGTAGTAGTTGACCGTATAGGTCGAAGGCACCCGCTTGAACTTCGCCTTGAAGTCGGCAACGAAGCGACTGGTGACAGGGTCCTTCGAGTCGAAATCAATCGCCTGGCTGGTGAAAAGCAGGCCTTCCGCTTGCGGCAGCGCGATCGAGTCCGGCGTGCCCATCGCGGAATAGGAAATGAACTGGGCGTTGACACCGCTTTCGCGCAACTGCTTGACGATCTGCACCTGCTGCGAACCGTAGGAGGCGATGTAGACCACATCGACGTCGGCGGCGCGCACCTTCGCGGCAATGCCGGCGAATTGCTGGGCGGTGGTCGGCACGGCGAAGCTGTCGACGAGCTTGGCGCCAACCTTGGGAAGCTGCTCCGCCAGTTCCGCCTTCGCGGCTGCGCCGAGCGGATCATCGACATAGACCAGCGCCCAGCGCTTTTTGCCCTGCTCGACCAGATAGGGCACCGCCGCGCGGACCTCGTAATTGGCCAGCGGAATGACGTTCCAGAAGTATTCGCCGAGCTCGGCCAGATCCGGCCCGACACCGCCACCGTTCACCGCCACGACATGATTGCGGGCGGCGAGCGTCGAAATGGCCTTCGACACGCCGGTGAATGCCGTCAGGACGTAAGGGACCTTGGAGACGTTGACCAGCTTGGTCATGGCGACCACGGCCGGCTGCGGCATCGCCTGGCTGTCCTCCAGGAGGACGACGACCTTCTCCTTGAGGAGGCCGTCAGCGTTGACGTGCTCGGCGGCGAGACTGGCGCCCGACATGAAGATGTCGCCATAGGTGGCGTTGGGGCCGCTCAAGGGAAAAAGCGCGCCTACCGCGTAGTCGGCCATGGCCGGCATGGCGAAGGCGACAAAGGCGGCCGTGGATGCTGCAAGCTTGAAGTGTCGCATGTTTCCTCCCGATCGCAACGCTCTTTGGCGTCGCTATTTTTTTTGTTGGGCTAACGTTCGCAGGTGTTTGAGAAAGGCGCGCCGGCCTCTCGCGCCATTTCTCCGATTTCAAACCTTGATTTCACAAGGTCCCGATCGCGTAGGACGGTAGATTGGTGCATCCGGCCGACTTTATCAATAGAGAAAAGATTTCTTCATGCAGAAACAATCTGCCGTCGGCCGGGACGCAGAACCGATCAGCCGGCCGCCGCCATCGCGGACGGGCGGACGGGCACGCTGGCCGATGCGAGGCGGGCGAGCGCCTCGTTGCGCTCCCGTGCCAGGCGGGCGATCTGGTCGGCGGCGGGTTCGATGGCGTGGATGTTGCCGACGCCATGGCCGGCCCCGTAGATGTCGCGCCAGGCCTTGGCCTTGGGATGCCCGTCGCCGAAGTCCATGCGCCTTACTTCGGCTCTCGTCGCCTCAAGCGGATCGATGCCAGCGGCGATGATGCTTCCTTCGAGGTAGTTTCCGTAGGTTCCCGAGAACATCGGCGAATAGATGATGTTTGCGGCGGCGCTCTCCACCACGAGTTCCTTGTGGCGCTGGACCACCTGAGCCTCCTCGGAGGCAAGGAACAGGGTGCCGATATAGGCAAAGTCGCATCCCAGCGCTTCGGCCGCGACGATCGCCCGCCCGCTTGTGATGGCACCCGCCAGGATCAGCGTGCCGTCGAAGAACTGCCGCACCTCGTCGACCAAGGCGAACGGGCTGAGGCGGCCGCTGTGGCCGCCCGCGCCGGCCGCGACGAGGATAAGCCCATCGGCGCCCTCGCCGGCCGCCTTGCGGGCATGCCGCGCCGCGATCACATCGTGGAACACCAGCCCGCCATAGGCATGGACCCGGTCGGCGACCTTGCCCGGCGCGGAAAGCGACGTGATGACCAGCGGCACCCGGTGGCGCGCGATCGTCTCCAGATCCTCGTCCTGTCTCTTGTTCGAATCGTGAACGATGAGATTGACGCCGAAGGGCGCCGCCCTGCGTCCGGTTCGCGCCTCGAACTCGGCGATCCGGCGTGCGATTTCGGTGAGCCAGAGATCGAGTTCACCGGGTTGACGGGCGTTCAGCGCGGGAAACGTGCCGATGATGCCGGCACAGCATTGCGCGACCACCAGATCGATGCCGCAGGCAATGAACATCGGCGAGCCGATGACCGGAGCCACGAGGTTTTCCTTGAGCTTGTCGACGTTCCACATGCGGTTTTTCCTGTATCGCCTCCCCGTTCGGCACATGGCGACAGGGGGAGGTCTCTGGCTGATGCCAATGGCCACGCGAAGTTGACGGAAACCGCCGGCGCATCACTCACGCGCAGCGGCCGTAAAGAGCGCTGGAAATCCGCGCGGCGGTGTCGCGTAGGTCCTCGGCGAGCGCGAGCAGGGCCTTTTCATCCATCTGCCCGATGATGGAGACGCCGCTTATGCCGAACCGGGCGTTCCCCTCGTAGTCGACGATGACCGCGGAGGCGATATCGAGGCCCTGGAAGAGGTTGCCGCGATCGAAGGCGTAACCGGTCTCGCGGGCCCTCGCCACGTCCTCGGCATAGGATTCGAAGCTGGGTGGATTCTGCCAGCGGAGCGAATCGAACCGTCGCTTGAGCTCGGAGCGCGAGAGCTTGCGCGTCGAGGCGATGGAGCGCCCTACCCCGCCGACAAAGGCGGGAAGACGCGAGCCCAGCGCCATGTCGACGCGCACGATGTTCCCCTCGATAACCCGGTCCACGAGCACGATCCGGTCGTTCGGGGTGATCTTCCAGAGCCCGATCAGCACGCGGTGGCGCAGCGACAGATCTTGCAGGTTCGGACGCAGAAGGTCGATCTGATTGGTGCCGAGCAAAGGGACGGCAAATTCCAGCATGCCGACCCCCGGGCTGTAATCCTTGGTCGTCGGGTTGAACGAGATCAGGCCTTCCTTGACCAAGGTCCGCAGGATGTTGAACGTCGTCGACACGTTGATGTCGGTTTCGCGCGCAATGCGGGCAACGCCGGCAGGAGCGTGCGTGTGCGTCAGGAACCGCAGGATGGAGACGGCGTTCTCCACCGCACCGACATATTTGGAACCGCCGCGCACCACGTTCTCCGCCACCTTGTCGGAAGCCGTTTCCAGATCGTCGCTCATTCCAACATTTCCCTGCGCTCTGGCGATGCCCCATGGATAGACCAGGAACGAGCTTTTTATAAATCTGCCACTTTTTCTCTTGGACGAAAACAATTCTTTATGCGAAAAAATTCGGGGGCGAATCCTTCGGTCTGCGAGGGAGGCTGAGATGGTCAGGACGCCTCACGCTCTTTCGAAGGCGGAAGGTGCGCGGGCATGCCTGTCGTCGGCCCTCACAGGCCGCCTGGAACGATCACAATCTCCTGCGTTCCAGTGCCGGCCGAAACCGGTCGGCGCTGCGAACGGTCGGGATTGGCCGTCGTGCAGGAGGCGCCCTCCACCTTGGGAGGAAACGCGATGGACGAGACATCGACGGCTGCGGCTGCGGGCCCGCAGGTCATTTACGAACGATACCTTCGGGAAGGGCGCCTGATGATCCAGCGTGCCCGGCGGACGGGAGAGTATGTCTTCTATCCGAAGGTGATGTCGCCGTCCGGCGAGACCGATCTCGAATGGGTGGAGGCCTCCGGCGGCGGCACCATCTACGCGATCACGGTCAACCGCCGACGCGAGGGATCCTACAACGTGGCCCTTGTCGATCTCGACGAGGGGCCGCGCATGATGTCGACGGTGATTGGCGTCGAGACCCTGCCGATCGGCGCGCGGGTCAGGGCGCGCATCGAAGCCGGCGAGACGCCGCGCGTAGTGTTCGAGCCGGAGGAGCTGTGACGTGACCCATCCCATTCGTGGCAACACGGCGATCGTCGGCATGGGCACCGCCGGCGTCGGCGAGGCCCCCGGCTTCTCCGCGATCGAACTTCTCGGCCTCTCGGTCCGTGCCGCTCTGGACGACGCCGGAATGGCACTGTCCGATATTGACGCGGTGTTCGCCGCCACCAGCAGCCACGCTTTCCCATCCATGAGCGTCACGGAATATCTCGGCCTCAAGCCGAAATATTTCGACAGCACCAATGTCGGCGGCTCAAGCTTCGAGTTGCATCTGCTGCAGGCGTCGCTGGCTCTGGAGGCCGGCCTGTGCGACGTGGCGCTGATCTGCTACGGCTCGAACCAGCGCACGGCGGGCGGTCGCCTCGTCTCGATGTCCGAGCCGCAATGGCACGAGACGCCCTATGAGCCGCGCCACCCGATCACCGCCTATGCGCTCGCGACCAGCCGCCACATGCATCAGTTCGGCACGACCCGCGAGATGCTCGCGGACGTCGCTGTCGCGGCCCGGCAGTGGGCCAACCTCAATCCGCAGGCCTTCGCACGCGGGCCGCTGACGCGCGAGGAGGTGCTCGCCAAGCGCATGGTCAGCGATCCGCTGACGTCCGGCGACTGCTGCCTGGTGACGGATGGCGCGGCCGCCTGCATCCTGGTGCGGGCGGACCGGGCACGGGATTTCCCCAAACCCCCGGTCTATTTCCTCGGCGCAGCAGGGGCCAACTGGCATCGGTCGATCCAGGCCATGCCCGATCTGACCATGACCGCGGCAAGCGACAGCGGCCCGCGGGCTTTCGCGATGGCCGGCCTCACCCATGCCGACGTCGATGTCGCAATGGTCTACGACGCCTTCACCATCAACACGATCCTGTTCCTCGAGGATCTGGGGTTCTGCCCCAAGGGTGAAGGGGGGCGCTTCGTCCAGGACGGACGCATCGCACCGGGCGGAGAACTCGCCGTCAACACCAATGGCGGCGGTCTCTCCTGCGTGCATCCCGGCATGTACGGCATGTTCCTCATCGCCGAAGGCGTCGCGCAGATCCGCGGCGAGGCCGGCGAGCGGCAGCTCACGCGCGCCGATATTGCCCTCCTCCACGGCAATGGCGGCACTCTGTCGAGCCAGGTCACGGCCTTCCTCGGATCGGCGGCGACGGTGTGAGCGGCGCGCGGTGCGGTGGACGACAGGAGCCCTAGCATGATCGATCACGACAGGCTGATGGCCTACGACATTCCCGAGGTTCGTCAGAGCTACGTCGCGCGCGACTGTGCGTTCTACGCGCTCTCGATCGGCATCGGTCAGAACCCGATGGATCGCACCGATCTGCGCTTCGTCGGCGCCCTGCCGCTGGTGCCGTTTCCTACCCTGCCGCTGGTCCTCGGCCATCCAGGCTTCTGGCTGGCCAATCCCGATACCGGCGTGGATGCGATGCGACTGGTGCACGGGGAGCAGGGCATCACCCTGCACGCGCCGCTTCCCGCCGAGGGTACGGTGATCGGCAAGACCCGCGTCACCGGCCTCGTCGACAAGGGACCGGGGCGCGGCGCGCTTCTCTACAGCGAGAAGCAACTGCGCGACGCCGAAACCGGAACGCTGTACGCCACCACCCGTGCGACCATTTTCCTGCGCGGCGACGGTGGGCTCGGCGGACCTTCCGGCCCGGTCAAGCCGGCCCACGCCGTGCCGGAAACGCCTCCGGCAGCGACGCGCGACACCAGCATCCGGCCCGAGCAGGCGCTCTGGTATCGCTGGAACGGGGACAATAACCCGCTGCATTTCGACCCCGACATCGCCGCCGCAGCCGGATTCGAACGCCCGATACTGCACGGTCTGTGCAGCCTCGGCGTCGCCGCGCATGCGCTCGTGACGAGCCTGTGCGAGGGCGATCCGTCCCGGCTGGAGGGAATCGACGCCCGCTTCACGGCCACCGTGACACCGGGCGAGACATTGCGCACCGAGATCTGGCCGGACGGCTCGTTCCGCGTCCGTGTCGTCGAGCGCGATGTCGTGGCGATCGGCAACGGGCTGGCGCGGATCGCACCCGGCAGCACGTCATCGGGAAACGCGTCATGACGATCTCGAAATCCCTTAGCGACGGCCTTCTGGTTCTGACCCTCGACGAGCCGGCGCGACGCAACCCTGTCGGACACGAATCCCGCCGCCGTCTCGCGGCCATGCTGTCGCAAGCCGAGAGCGACCCGGCCGTGCGGGCGGTGGTGCTGACGGGAGCCGGCGGCCATTTTTCGGCGGGCGGCGACATCCGCGAACAGAATACGCTCGGCAGCCCCATCGAGGCCCGCGACCGTTTCGCGGTGATGAAGGATCTGATCGGGCGCATGGTCCGCTTTCCCAAGCCGCTGGTCGCGGCCGTGGAAGGCTGGGCCGCCGGCGGCGGCTTCGCTCTGGCGGCAGCCTGCGAAGTGGTCGTCGCCTCGCGACGGGCCCGCTTCGTCTCCAGCTTCGGCAAGATCGGCCTGATCCCCGATATGGGCCTGATGGCCACCCTGCCCGCCCGCATCGGCGTGGCGCCGTCGCGACGCATCTTCCTCAATTCCATGACCATCGATGCCGAAGAGGGACATCGTCTCGGATTGGTCGACGAGCTGACGGAGGAGCGCGAGGCGCTCGAACGGGCCAGCGCCATCGCCCGCGTAGCGGCGGCCGAGGCACCTTTGCCGCGCGCCTTCGTCAAGGATTTCCTTGCGGCAGAAGTGGACCGGGCTCTGGAATTCGAGCGCCAGATGCAGCCGATCCTTCTTTTCAGCGCCGATGCTGAGGAAGGCCGGGCGGCATTCTTCGAGAAGAGAAAGCCCGTTTTTCGCGGCGCTTGATGTGGTAGACCGCGCGGCTTCAGGAAAGAGACGACAATGACGGTGGAACTGGGACTGAAAGACAAGGTGGCCGTGGTGACCGGCGCCGGGGGCGGCATTGGCCGCGCGATCGCGATCGAGTTCGCACGGGCCGGCGCGAAGGTCGTCATCAACGATATCGGCGTTTCGCTTAGCGGCACCGGCGAGCGCTCCTCGGCGATGGCCGAGGAGACCAAGGCCATGATCGAAGCGGTGGGCGGAGAGGCCATCATCAGCACGGAAAGCGTCTCCGAGTGGCATGCCGCCCGACGCACCGTCGAGATGGCGCTTGATCATTTCGGCCGCATCGACGCGGTCGTGAACAATGCCGGCATCCTGCGGGACGTGATCTTTCACAAGATGGATCCGGCCGATTGGGAAGCCGTGATCAACGTTCACCTCAATGGCAGCTTCTACATGAGCCGTGCGGCGGCCGAACCATTCCGCGCCCAGGGCGGGGGCGCCTTCGTGCACATGACCAGCACCTCGGGCCTCATCGGCAATTTCGGTCAGGCGAACTACTCGGCGGCCAAGCTCGGCGTGGTCGGCCTGGCCAAGTCGATCGCGCTCGACATGGCCCGCTTCGGCGTCCGCTCGAACTGCGTCGCTCCCTTCGCCTGGAGCCGCATGACGAGCTCCATCCCCTCCACCACGCCCGAGGAGCAGGCGCGCGTCGCGCGGATGAAGCGCATGACGCCGGAGACCAATGCGCCGCTCGTTGTCTTCCTGGCCTCTGCTGCGGCGGCCGAAGTGACCGGGCAGGTCTTCGCCGCCCGCCTCAACGAGCTGTTCCTGTTCAACCAGATGCGGCCGATCCGGAGCGTCCACGCCGCCGAGGGCTGGACACCCGAAAGCATCGCCGCCCACGCCTTGCCCGCCATGCGCTCCAGCTTCGCGCCGATGCATCGTTCGGGCGACGTCTTCGCGTGGGACCCGGTCTGACCGCAATGGAGACGCACGTCCGGCGCCAACGGTGCCGGACGATGCCCAACGGCGGCGCGGGCCGAGGATGGCGAACCCGCGCGCCGGCGGCAGCCTGCTCCAACGCAAGCTGACCGAGCTATATAATTCTGGCATATCTCGTTGATAAAACAAATAATTGTTGTATCGCCGTGAACGCCCTATCAGAGAGGCCGACCCGTCCCCCGGAACTTGAGTAAGAGGTGGACGGGGAACGCGTCCGCTTGAAACGTCGTCGACGTCAACTTCGCCGAGGCATTCACGATTCCTTCGTGATCCGGTGAGGAAACCGGTCGCCCGCAAGGTTCGGGTGGCAGAGAAAAGATGAGAGGGTGAGGAAGCCATCATGCAGACCATAGGTAGCGGCCTGTACGAGGACATCCGCGAGGCCGTCCGCGCGCTGTGCGCGGATTTTCCGGCCGCGTATCATCGCAAGATCGATGAGGCGCGCGGCTATCCGGAAGAGTTCGTCGATGCGCTCACTAAAGCCGGCTGGATGGCCGCGCTGATCCCCGAGAAATATGGCGGCTCCGGGCTCGGCCTCACCGAGGCCTCGGTGATCATGGAAGAGATCAACCGGGCGGGCGGCAATTCGGGCGCCTGCCACGGCCAGATGTACAACATGAACACGCTGGTGCGGCACGGCTCCGAGGAGCAGCGCCAGAAATACCTGCCGAAGATCGCCGCCGGCGAGCTGCGCCTGCAATCCATGGGCGTCACCGAGCCGACCACCGGCACCGACACCACCAAGATCAAGACCACGGCAGTTAAGAAGGGCGACCGCTACGTCATCAACGGCCAGAAGGTCTGGATCTCGCGTGTCCAGCACTCCGACCTGATGATCCTGCTGGCGCGCACCACCCCGCTCGACGAGGTGAAGAAAAAATCCGAAGGCCTCTCCATCTTCATCGTCGACATCAAGGACGCGATGAAGAACGGGATGACGGTGCAGCCCATCCTGAATATGGTCAATCACGAGACCAATGAGCTGTTCTTCGACAATCTCGAAATTCCCGCCGAGAACCTGATCGGCGAGGAAGGCCAGGGCTTCAAGTACATCCTCACCGGCCTCAATGCCGAACGCACGCTGATTGCCGCCGAATGCATCGGCGATGGCTACTGGTTCATCGACAAGGTGACGCAGTACGCCAAGGAGCGCGTGGTGTTCGGCCGGCCCATCGGCCAGAACCAGGGCGTGCAGTTTCCGATAGCCGAGACCTTCATCGAGGTGGAGGCGGCCAATCTGATGCGCTTCGAGGCCTGCCGGCTCTACGATGCGCACCAGCCCTGCGGCACCCAGGCGAACATGGCGAAATACCTCGCCGCCAAGGCCTCGTGGGAAGCGGCGAATGCCTGCATCCAGTTCCACGGCGGCTTCGGCTTTGCCTGCGAATACGACGTCGAGCGCAAGTTCCGCGAGACCCGACTCTACCAGGTGGCGCCGATCTCGACCAACCTCATCCTGTCCTATGTTGCTGAGCATGTGCTCGGCTTGCCGAGGTCGTTCTGATGGCCGCCAAAGCTCGCCTCCCCCTCGAAGGCCTCACCGTCATCGCGATCGAGCAGGCCGTCGCGGCGCCGTTCTGCACCTCGCGCCTTGCCGACGCAGGCGCCCGCGTCATCAAGATCGAGCGTCCCGAGGGCGATTTTGCGCGCGGCTACGACGATGTGGCCAAGGGTCAGTCGAGCTATTTCGTATGGCTCAACCGCGGCAAGCAGTCCTTTGTCGTCGACCTCTCGCTGCCGGAGGGCAAGCAGGCGTTGCGCGACCTTCTCGTCAAGGCCGACGTGCTGGTGCAGAACCTGAAACCAGGGGCTCTGGACCGGCTCGGCTTCGGCCCGGCCACGCTGCGCCTCAGCCATCCGCGCCTCATCGTCTGCTCGATCAGCGGCTATGGCGATGAGGGCCCGCTCGCCGAGCGCAAAGCCTATGACATGCTGATTCAGGCGGAATCCGGCCTGTCCTCGATCACCGGCGGACCGGAGGCGCCGGCGCGGGTCGGCATCTCCATCGTCGATATCGCCACCGGTGCCACCGCCCATGCGGCGGTACTGGAGGCGCTCATCGGCCGCGGCATCACCGGCGAGGGAGCGGACATCCGCATCTCCATGTTCGACGTGATGGCCGACTGGCTCACCGTGCCGCTGCTGCATCAGGAGGGCGGCAAGCCGCCCCGGCGGCTCGGCCTCGCCCATCCCTCCATCGCCCCCTACGGCGTGTTCCTCACCAAGGATGACAAGGAGATCCTCATCTCCATCCAGAGCGACCGGGAATGGGCGAAGTTCAGCGCCGAGTTCCTGGGCGACCCCGCCTTTGCCCGGGATCCGCGCTTTGCCACCAATGTGGCCCGCGTCGCCAACCGGCCGGAGACCGACGCCCTCGTCGCCGCGGCCTTCGCCGATCGCAACGCGAGCGAGTCGGTCGAGGCGCTGACCCGCGCCGATGTCGCGTTCGCCTCGGTCAACGACATGGCGTCGCTGTCGCAACACCCGCATCTGCGGCGCATCACCGTCGACACGCCGGCGGGTCCGGTCGCCTTCCCCGCGCCCGCGCCGATTGTCGATGGCACGCCGCGCTGGTATGGCCTGGTGCCTGCCCTCGGCGAACACGACGCCCTGCCGGCCGGGGGCCGCCGCTGGCAAAGGGAGGCGAGGTGATGGGCGCTGTCGTCTCGCTGGATGTCGAGCATCTGCGCAGTTGGATCGGGCGCGAGGACGTCGCGACCGATCTCGTGAGCGCGGATCTCGTGCGCAAGTTCCGGGCGACGCTCGACCTGCCGGAGGGCGATCTCGCCATCGGCACGCCGGCGCCGCGCCTGCTGCACTGGTGCCTCGCTCAACCGGCCGCAACGACCGCCTCGCTCGGCGAGGACGGCCATCCCCGGCGCGGCGGCTTTCTGCCGCCCGTGCCGCTGCCGCGCCGCATGTGGGCGGGCGGGGTCCTCACCTTTCACGGCGAACTCGCCATTGGCGACACCATCCGCCGTCGCTCGCGCATCGCCGACGTCGTGGTGAAGGAAGGCCGCAGCGGCGTGCTGTGCTTCGTCACCGTGACGCACGAGATCGACGTTGCTGGTCGCGGGGTGATCAGCGAGATACAGGACATCGTGTATCGCGATCTCGATGCGCCATCGCCCCCGGACGCACCGCCCCCCAAGCCTCCCGCGGCAGCGCCGGAGGGCGCCCATCGCTACCGGGTCGAGCCCTCGCCGCCGCAGTTGTTCCGCTATTCGGCGCTCACCTTCAACAGCCATCGTATCCATTACGATCAGCCCTATGTGACGCAGGTCGAGGGGTATCCCGGTCTCGTGGTGCACGGGCCGCTGCAGGCGACGCTTCTGTACAATCTCGCCTCCGAGCTCAAGGGGGCGGCGCCCGCGCGGTTCACCTTTCGCGGACAGTCGCCGCTGTTCGATACCGAGCCGTTCTTTCTCAACGCGGATGTGAGCGAGGGCGCGGTAAAGCTCTGGACGGCCCGCGCCGGCGGCCCGCCCGGCATGAGCGCAGAGGCGCGCTGGTCATGAGCGACGAACGCGACGTTATCGCTCCACTGTTCGCGCCGGCCAACCGGCCCGAGCGTTTTGAGAAGGCGGCGGCCTCGGGCGCGGACGCGGTGATCCTCGATCTCGAGGACGCCGTGGCGGCGACCGCGAAGGAGGCCGCACGGGCCGCGCTGCGGGCGGACTTCACCGATCGGCCGGTATTCGTGCGCATCAACGCCCCCGGAACGCCGTGGCACGCGGACGATCTAGCCGCCGTGGCGCGCATGCCCTTCGCGGGCATCATGGTGCCGAAGGCGGAAAATCCGGCGGCGCTCATGGCCATCAGCGACCGGCTCGGTCCCGGCAAGCGGTTGGTCGCCTTCATCGAAAGCGCTCTCGGCCTCGCCAATGCCCGTGCCATCGCCGCCGTGCCGGCGGTTGGCCGGGTGGCGTTCGGCTCCATCGATTTCTGCGCCGACCTCGGCAGCGCGCATACCAGGCAGGCGCTGCTGTGCGCGCGCCACGAGATCGTGCTGGCATCCCGGCTGGCCGGGCTCGTTCCTCCGCTCGACGGTGTCACCACGGTGGTCGACGACCCGGCGGTCGCGGCCGACGATGCCCGCTACGCGCGCGAGCTCGGCTTCGGCGGCAAGCTCGCCATCCATCCGCGCCAGATCGAGGCGATCCGCGCCGGTTTCCTGCCCGATGCCGCGGAGATCGCCTGGGCGCGGAAGGTTCTGGAAAGCGGCGACGGTGCCGCCGCGGTCGATGGCGCCATGGTCGACGAGCCGGTGCGTATCCGCGCCCGCTCGATCCTGGCGCGCAGCCGGGACATTGCCACCAATTAGATCGTCGTCCGGGAAGCCTGCCGTGGTTCTGATCGGCGCCGGCATCCCGTTCCGTAAGGAAGGACCATCATGAAGATCCTGGTGCCCGTTAAGCGGGTGGTCGACTACAACGTCAAGATCCGCGTCAAGGCGGACGGCTCGGGCGTCGAGCTGGCCAATGTGAAGATGTCGATGAACCCGTTCGACGAGATCGCCGTCGAGGAGGCGCTGCGGCTCCGGGAAGCCGGCAAGGCCACCGAGGTCATCGCGGTCTCGGTCGGCCCGGCCAAGACCGACGAGACCATCCGCACCGCGCTTGCCATGGGCGCCGACCGCGGCATCTGGGTGAAGACAGACGAAGCCGGGGTGGAGCCGCTGGCGGTGGCCAAGCTGCTGAAGAAGCTGGTCGAGCAGGAGGGTCCGGGCCTCGTCATCCTCGGCAAGCAGGCGATCGACGACGATTGCAACCAGACCGGCCAGATGCTGGCAGCGCTGCTCGGCTGGCCGCAGGGCACCTTCGCCTCCAGGGTGTCGCCCACCGAAGGCACGGTTGACGTCACCCGCGAGATCGACGGCGGCCTGCAGACCGTGAGCCTCAATTTGCCGGCGATCATCACCACCGATCTGCGGCTTAACGAGCCGCGCTATGCCAGCCTGCCCAATATCATGAAGGCCAAGAAGAAGCCGATCACTGAAGTCTCGCCCGCCGATCTCGGCGTCGACGTCACCCCGCGGCTCACGGTTCTCTCGACCAGCGAGCCGACCGGCCGCACGGCCGGCATCAAGGTGGCCTCGGCCGCCGAGCTGGTCGCCAACCTCAAACAGGCGGGAGTGCTCTGAAGATGGCGACCTTGCTGCTTGCCGAGCATGACGATGCTCACCTCAACCCGGTCACCGCCCGCGCGCTGACCGCCGCCCTGGCGCTGGGCGCCCCGGTGCATGTGCTGGTGGCCGGCGGCAATGCCCGCCCCGCCGCCGAGGCCGCGGCGAAGCTGGAGGGCGTTGCGCAGGTGCTGCTGGCGGATTCCCCGCTCTACGCCCACCGCCTCGCCGAGCCGCTGGCGGCGCTGATCGTGGCGCTCGCCGCCGACTATGACGCGATCCTCGCGCCCTCCACGGCGGTCGGCAAGAACGTGCTGCCCCGCGTGGCGGCGCTGCTCGACGTGATGCAGGTCTCCGACATCGTCAAGGTGCTGGTGCCCGACAGCTTCGAGCGGCCGATCTATGCCGGCAACGCCATCCAGACCGTGCGCTCGATTGAGCCGAAGAAGGTCATCACCGTGCGCACCGCCTCCTTCGCCGCGACCGGTGAAGGCGGCTCCGCCCCGATCCGCACGATCGAGGCGGCGGGCGATCCCGCTTTGTCGCGGTTCGTGGCTCAGGAGATCGCGCAGAGCGACCGGCCGGAGCTGGCCAGCGCCCGTCTCATCGTCTCGGGCGGCCGGGCGCTCGGCTCGGCGGAGAACTTCCACGCCGTGATCGAGCCGCTGGCCGACGCCTTGGGCGCCGCTGTGGGGGCCTCCCGCGCGGCGGTCGACGCCGGCTACGCGCCGAACGACTGGCAGGTCGGCCAGACCGGCAAGGTGGTTGCCCCCGATCTCTATGTCGCGGTCGGCATATCGGGCGCCATCCAGCACCTCGCCGGCATGAAGGATTCCAAGGTCATCGTCGCCATCAACAAGGACGACGAGGCCCCGATCTTCCAGGTCGCCGATTTCGGCCTCGTCGGCGATCTTTTCACCATCGTCCCCGAACTCACTGCCGAAATTGCTAAGGCAAAAGGCTGAGGAGAGGCGATAGCGGGCCAAGCGCGGCGGCATCTACGTTTGGCATGGCAGCGCAAGAAGCTATACCTGCCCGTTGCAGAGGCGGAGTGGGTGCATGGACATTTCCCAACTGAAGACGCTCATCCACGTCGCCGAGCTTGGCAGCCTGAGCAAGGCGGCGGACAGGCTCAGCATCGCTCAACCCGCGCTCAGCCGGCAGATCCGGCTGATGGAAAAGGAACTCGGCGTCGATCTGTTCGAGCGACACGGGCGCGGTATGGTCATCACGCAGGCTGGTCAGGACGTGCTAGACCACGCCGTCCGGATCATGGCCGAGATGGAAGCGATACGACGCGTTCCGACCCATGCCGGATCGTCCTATCGCGGCAAGGTGACGGTCGGCACGACGCCGACCGTGGCTGAGATCATCACCGTGCCGCTGCTGCGGAAGATCAAGCAGACGCATCCCGCACTCGAGGTGCGTTTCTCCTCGGCCTTCAGCGGACATCTGCTGGATTGGCTGCAGCGCGGCGAACTCGACCTCGCCGTGTCCTACGATCCCAAGCCGCTTAAATCCCTGCGCGTCGTGCCGATCATGATGGAGAGCCTGCTGGTCGTCGGCTCCGCGGACGACCGCTTAAGTCTCGCGACGCCGGTGCCGTTTTCGCGGCTCGCGGAGCAGGAACTGGTGATGCCCAGCCCGCGGCATGGCCTGCGCGCCATCATGGAGGATTGCGCGAGGCAGGCCGGCGTGGAACTGCGCGCAAGCGTCGAGGCGGACTCCTTCGGCGCGATGATCGATCTCGTCCGCAACGGTTTCGGCCCGACAATGCTGCCGCTCGCGCCGATCCATCATCTTGTGGAGGTGGGCGTGCTGAGCGTCGCGCCGCTGGTCGACCCCGCTCCAGCGCGCAAGCTGGTGCTCGCCTATCCGGTCGACCGGCAGGCCAGTCCCGCGGCGCGCTTCGTCGGAAACACGGTCATCGAGATTGCGGCGGATCTGGTGCGACGGGGCGTGTGGATGGGCGAACTGATGAACGACCTCGATCTATGAATCGGCCGGCGTGCTCGTGGTGTGAGCTATGCTACGATCCGTTCGCGCAGCACGTCGCATGTCGCTTCCGGCCGCTCGATGGCCGGCAGGCGGTCGCCTCAACTAGCACTACTTTGGCAGATTTTTGGTAGCGGGAGCATTTTTGGGATTGAACGAACCCGCTGGCGCGGGATTGGCGTGTGCATTGGCTGGAATGGCCTCCTGATGGGAAGGTTTGGTTGCTGAGACCAACCCCTGACCAGGAGACCATCCCATGGCTGAAGCCACGGCAGCGGTAAGCCCGCTGCGCCGTCGCATGATCGACGACATGAGCTTGCGCAACCTGTCGCCCGCTACGCAACTATCCTATCTGCATGCGGTGGCGAAGTTCAGCCGTTATTTCGGCCGGTCGCCGGATCGACTGGGGCAGGAGGACGTCCGTGCGTTCCAGGTTTATCTGGTATCGCAGGGCATTTCCTGGCCGGCGCTGAACCAGACGGTCTGTGCGTTGCGTTTCTTCTACGGTGTGACGCTGGACCGGGCGGAGATCCCGGAGCTCATCGTCTATGCGCGCACGCCGCGCAAGTTGCCGGCGATCCTGAGCGCCGACGAGCTGGTGCACTTTCTGGAAGTAGTACCATCGTTGAAGGCGCGCACTGCACTGGCCACCGCCTATGCCGCGGGGTTGCGCCCCCCGGAAGCGATGAGCCTCAAGGTGGCGGATATCGACAGCGACCGGATGGTGGTCCAGGTCCGCCACGGCAAGGGCGCCAAGGATCGCACGGTCATGCTGTCGCCGCAGTTGCTCGGATCTTGCGGACCTCGAGCCAGCAGGCGGCACAGGCCGAGGTCCACCCGGTCGTCCGCGCCCGCTTGTTCGGCCTGGTCCTGGCGCAACTTCACGTCGCGCTGACGCTGGTTCAATGTGGTGCGCAGGCGACGCCCCTCAGCGGCGCCTCCGGCAGTTCAGCGAATGGGGCGAGCCGCTCGCGCAGCCCTCGGAGCTGAACTGAGAGCGTGTGAATGAATGCAGGGGCGTTTACGCCCCTGCACCCCGGCCAGGGGCTTGGCCCCTGGACCTATGGTCCCTCTCCCGCATGCTGGAGAAGGCGGTGTCCACCGCCGGGGGCGGCGGGCGGGTGAGGGCGGAGTGGCGGCCTCCTGTTCAGGCGGTGACGTCGACCGGCACCAGCAGTCCCATGGCGATGCGCAGGTTGGGGGCCAGGGCGTGCCACAAGGCGACGGCCCGGACCTTCTTCAATCCGCGCACCAGGAATTGCCGCAGAGGATATCGACCATCTGACGCCCGCCATCGGGCGCGGAGCCAAGCTTGCGTCGCACGCGCTCCAAGCCGGTCGGCAGGATCCAGTCCTTGAACGGAGCCCCGTTACGCATGGCGCCGGGCTTCCTCGCCAGGACAGGAACATAGTGCCAGGGATCATAGATCGTCTGGTCGCGCCCGAAGCAGCGGGGACCCTCGCAAGCTGGAGTGCGGCATCGACGTTCGCGTCGATCCTACGTGCGATCAGGTCCTGCCACCTGCTCGATCTCGGCTCCCATGCGCTGTGACAATTGTTGCGCGATCCGTTTCACCTCGGCGATCACGTTCTCCTGCTGCTCAGGGGTAAGCCATTCGGCGAGCAGGCTGACGGCAACGCCGGCCATGGTGCGGTTGCGCGAGTCGAGGACCGGCGCACCGAAGCAGACTAGGCCCTCGGCCACCTGCTGATCGTCGCAGGAATACCCCCGCTCGCGGATTTCCTGAAGTTCCTGCAACAGATCCTCAACAGTCCTGACGCTGCTCGGCGTGCGGGGTTCCGGCAGGCCGTCCGGATAGAGTCGCCGGACCTCGAAATCGCTCATCCCGCTCAAGAAGGCCTTGCCAGTCGCCGTGAATGCCGCCGGAAGCCGCATGCCGGCGCGGAACTCGAACAGGGGGTGGCTGAGGTCCGAATTGCGCGCCGCGATATAGATGACCTCGTTCCCCTCAAGGACGGTCAGCGTGATCGTCGCGCCTGGCAACTGGGTCTCCCTATCCCACAGCGCGGCAAACTCGGTAGCGAGATCGGACTGTTGCTGGAAAGCATTTGACCACCGCATGACATGCGGTCCGAGAAGGAAGGTCTGGTCGGGACGCTTGATAAGCAGCCCCAACTTGACGAGCGTGTTGCAAAGCGTGTGAGCGCTGCTCTTCGCGATGTCCAATTCGCGCGCCAGATCGGAGAGGCTCAGATAGCCCCGCGCACGCGCCACGGTATCGAGGATTCTCACGCCGCGCTCCAGCGCTGGGACGAGCTTGGCGCGCGCTTCAGCCTCCTGCGGTTCATTTTCCGACATCATTCATTCCTGCCCCTCGCTTTCCATTGACAGCATATAACCTGGTGACTACTGTTTCACCAACAAGATAACGTTCAGCATATTGAACGACGGACGACAGGGTGGATGATTTCGCGTATGCGGAACGGCTAAATCCTCCTTGTTGTCGGGAGGGAATAGCCATGGCCTTAGGCGTTAGGGAGTGGGCGCAGCATTTCGCCGACGCATCGGATCGTGATCCGACGATCGGGGCGATGGCGCGCTATTTCACCTGCAGCTATCTGCTCGACATGGGATCGGCGAAGGTCATCGTCGAGATGCATGATGGCAGGGTCTATCGGATCAATATCGATCCGGAGCCCATGGATGCCTATGACTTCGCCCTGCGGGCGAGCCCGCAGACGTGGCGCGAGTTCGCAAGGCCCGTGCCGGGTCCGATGTATCACGGCATCTGGGCGGCAAGTTTCCGGCGCGATTTGAAGATCGAGGGCAACATCCTCGTCCTCATGCAGAACCTGCGCAATTTCACGGTCCAGTTCGAACTGCTCCGCAAGGTCGGCGCCCCGGTCTGAGATCCGGGCAGCCTGTCGCCGACGATCCAGTGCCCTCACTATATGGAGTCAGGCATGGCCAAGCATTCCCCCGTCATCGGACGCTATGTGACGATCGATGTCGACAGCTTGGAATACAAGGTCTTCTATCTTCGGAACGGCAGCGGCACGCCCTTGGTTTGCCAGCACACTGCCGGTTGCCACAATCATCAATGGCGCGGTCTTCTGGAGGATCCGGAGATCACCGCGAACTATGACGTGATCGCCTATGATCTCGCACGCCACGGAAAGTCCGACCCTCCGTTGAACAAAGAGTGGTGGAAGGACGAGTACAGGCTTACGGCCGAACACTACATGAACTTCATCATCGCGTTCTGCGATGCCCTGGAGATTGATCGTCCGATTTTCATGGGGTCGTCGTTCGGCGGCAATGTCGCGCTGCAGCTTGCGCTGCATCATCCCAACCGCTTCCGCGGTGTCATTCCCGTCGAAGCGGCCGAACATGCGCCGGGCTTTTATCTCGACTGGTGGCGGCATCCCCATGCCAATGCCGCGCAGGTCTGCGCGAGCGGCGTCTGGGATCTGATGGCGCCGCAAAGCCCGGAAATGGATCGTTGGCTCACCTGGCACTACTACACTCAGGGCGCCGAGGCCTTCAAAGGCGATCTCTTCTTCTATTCGGTCGATCATGACTTGCGCGGCCGCCTCGGCGAGATCGATGCGCGGCGGTGCCCGGTCGTGATGATGACCGGCACCTATGACTACCTGACCCCACCCGAGGCCACCGAGGCGACGGCACGGCAGATTCCCGGCGGCGTCTATATCGAAATGGAGGACATCGGGCATTTCCCCATGTCGGAGAACTACCCGCTGTTCTCCGTCTATCTGAAGGAGGCGCTCCGGATCATCGCGGAGCGCAACTGAGGCAATGGTCGGATCTATGATTGCGAAAGCAGGGACTGCGCGATGAAGATCATCGAGTTCGATGACAAGGGCCGTCGTGTCGAGGTCGATGCGACCAGTATCTCATCTTCGCCGGGTAGCGCCTTGGCGCCGCGCCGCAATCTCGAACGCAAGCCGACGGAGAGTTCCCGGCGCTCCGGCGCGAGCTCGGGCATCGAGCTGCACATGTTCCAGACAGGAACGCTGCGCACCAGGCTCAAATACATCAAGATGAACCAGGGTGAAGGTCCGTTCGAGATTCCGGTGCCCTGGTTTCTCATCAAGCATCCACTCGGCAATGTCGTGATCGACGGTGGAAATGCCGTCGAGGTGGCGATCGACAAGCGTGGTCATTGGGGCGCTGTGGTCGATGCCTATGACCCCGTAATGGATGTTTCGGAGAACTGCGTCGACCAGTTGAAGCGCGTCGGCGTCGATCCCCAGTCCGTGCGCTATGTGCTTCAGTCCCATCTGCATCTCGACCATACCGGCGCGCTCGGGCATTTTCCGCGTGCACAGTATTTCGTGCAACGGAACGAGTACGAATACGCTTTCAATCCGCACTGGTTCGCGGCGGGAGCTTATATCCGCGCCGATTTTGATCGCCCGGGCCTGAACTGGAAGTTCCTCGGCGGCGAATATACGGACAATTTCGATCTGTTCGGCGATGGCACGGTGCGGATGATCTATACGCCGGGCCACTCGGTCGGCCACCAGTCGTTCCTGGTGACGCTGCCCAATACGGGACCGGTGCTCCTCACGATCGACGCGGCCTATACGCTCGATCACTGGAATGAGAAGGCCCTGCCGGGTCTGGTGGTGTCGTCGATCCAAGCGGCGGAATCCGTAACCAAGCTGCGCAGGATCGCCGACGATACTCACGCGATGGTGGTGACCGGTCACGACCCCGATACCTGGCCGACTTTCCTGAAAGCCCCCTACGATTTCTACGACTGACAAAGAGGATCGACGCGAAGACGTCGATCCCGAACCCAAGGAGGAGGACTATGCGTAGATTGAGCATCTTCGCGCTGACCGGCGCGATCCTGGCGGCCTGTGCCGGTTCGGCGTTTGCCGCAGGCGTGGATGAGATCAACCCCGACGTCGCTGCGCGTCTTTACAACAAGGACATGCTCGACCCGTCCCAGCCGGTCGGGCCGAGCCCGCTGCGCGACTTCAAGGCGAAGAATCCGCCGCCGTGGAAGATCGGCTATGCATCCTCCTATGCCGGCAACACCTGGCGTGCCAACGCCATGGACGGTCTGCAGAAGGACATCATTCCGAAGTGGAAGAGCCTCGGGCTGATCAGCGACGTCGTCATCACCCAGTCGAACCTTAACGATTCAACGCAGATCCAGCAGATCCGCCAGCTCGTCGATCAGGGCGTCGACGCCATCTTCGTGTGCTGCTCTAACCCGACGGCGCTCAACCAGTCCGTCCAGTACGCTCATGACAAGGGCATTCCGGTCTTCTCGATGACCGGCTACCTGACCGCGCCGACCGCCATCAACTCGTCGGTCAACTATCAGGTTGCCGGCTTCGAGATCGGCAAGCGTATGGCGGAAGATCTCGGCGGCAAGGGTAATGTGCTGGTGGTCGAGGGCATTCCGGGAACCTCCGGTTCGGAAAGCCAGAACCGTGGCGTTCTCGCCGGCCTCGCCACGGCGCCGGACATCAAGATCGTCGGTTCGGTCGCCGGCATGTGGACCGATCAGGTCGCGCAGGGCGAGGTCCAGAAATGGCTCGCGACCCATCCCGGCAAGCTGGATGGCATCGTCGTGCAGTCGGCGGCGGAAATGGGCGTGCTGCGCGCCCTGAAGCAGTCCGGCCGCAAGGACGTGAAGGTCACCGTGGGCGGCGAACTCGGCGCGTTGTGCACTTGGCGCAAGAATCCGAAGCTCATCTCCGCCGCCGTTCAGACCTGGCCGCCGGCCGACGATGTGGGGCTGATCTGGGACATCATGATGCGCACGCTCGAAGGGCAGGGCCCGAAGGTCCAGTCCATCCTGGTCGATCCGGTTGTCATCACGCATGAAGACGTTGTGAAGCTCCTGCCGGAGAATTGTGACGAGAACGCCCAGAACTGGTTCAACGTCGGCAAGGACAGGTGGGGTTCCAAGGAATATCTCGACCAGTTCTTCGTGCGGCCGGCAGACCCGACCGCCTACAAGCCCTGATCCAAGTACGCGTGGATTGAGCGCCATGTCGCCGCCCCTCGCGGGCGGCGACCCCTCCCGGGCCGCACGAGACCAGACGCAACCCATGTCGACCGAACCCAAGGAAGAACCTCACACCGCCCATGGTCGCGACACGATCATTGTGCGGAATGTGAAGAAGTACTTCGGGCCGACCCGTGCGCTCGACGGTGTCAATTTCACCGCATGCGCTGGCGAGATCCATGCCGTGGTCGGTGGAAACGGCTGCGGCAAGAGCACGCTCGCCAAGATCGTCTCAGGCATCCTGCCCATCGACAGCGGCTCCGTGTCGGTACTCGGCGAGGCACCATCAACGCCGGCCGAGAGCCGGGCGATCGGTATATCGACCGTCTATCAGGAAGTTCTCGTCGCCGACGAGAGCTCCGTCGTCGACAATCTCTTCATGGGGAATGATCCGCTCTTCGCGCGAAATCTCTCGCAGGAGCAGAAGGTTCGCCGCGCCGCGGAACTGATGCAGGAGTTGGCCGGCGAGCCGGTCGATCCCTATGCATTGCTGGGAACGCTGCCGCTGGGCCTCAAGCAGTGGGTCGTGATTGGCCGCGCCCTCGTCAGCAATCCGAAGGTCCTGATCCTCGACGAAAGCTCCGCCGCACTCGATTTCGACAGCACGGAACGCCTGTTCGCTAAGATGCGCGCACTGCGCGACAGCGGCGTCACAGTTCTCATCGTCACGCACCGCATCGCCGAGCTCATTCGAATCTCCGACCGCGCGACGGTCCTGCGAGACGGGCGCGACGTCGGCGTCCTCGAAAAGCAGGAGATAACGGAAAAGAACCTCCTGCGTCTCATGACTGGGGAAGACGAGGAGGAGATCCGCAGCCACGAGCCTCCAATGCCGCGTGATGGCGCGCTGGCGCTGCGGGCTCGAGATCTTCGTCTCGACAACGCCGGCCGCAGCTTTGACTTCTCGCTTCGTCGTGGCGAGATCGTCGGCATCGCCGGCCTCGACGGACAGGGGCAGGATGCGTTCGTGCGGGCGCTGGCCGGGGTAGCGCCCGCACCGACCGGACAAGTGGAAGCCTGCAACCCTGCCGGCTCTGTCCACGCCGTCCGCTCGCTCGCCGACGCCGTCGCTAACCGGATCGCCTATGTGTCGGGCGACCGCAAGCGCGAGGGCATCTTCGCCTCGCTCTCGATCTTCGAAAACATGGTCATGCCGCTCTATCGCGAGAAGCGGCGTGCGGGCGTCCTCGGCATCATCGACTTCCCAGCCCTCGGCGCGATCTTCAAGCGCGAGGCGGAGAACCTGCTCATCAAGTTCGGTGCCCGCGAGGACCGCATTACCTCGCTTTCCGGCGGCAATCAGCAGAAGGTTCTGATCGGCCGTGGTTTCGCCATGCGCCCGGATGTGATCGTGCTGAACGATCCCGCCCGTGGCATCGATGTCGGCGCCAAGAGCGAGCTCTACAGGCATCTGCGCGCCTTCGCCAGCGATGGCCGCTCGGTCATCTACCTCTCCTCGGAGATCGAGGAATTCCTCGGCTTCTGCACCCGCGTCATCGTCTTCCGTGACGGGGCGCCCTTCGATGCCTTCGACGGCCGCGCGCTGGAGGGCCGGATCGTACTGGAGGCGATGTTCGGCCAGACCGATGGCTCGGGCCTCGCCTCGGCCATGTATGGCCTGGTGCCGGGACGCGATGCTGTAGCGCAACCGCCGCGACCCGCTGCCGCGACACATAGGGTCGAACCGTCGCGAACGTTCGATCGTGCTCTACCCGAGGCGTCTGCGAAGCCGACGCGGCGACCGATCCGAGTCATCGAGTTCGATGCCGTCGGTGGGCGGACGGAACGGAGGGCGCCATGAGTCTCGCAAGCAATGGCGCCATCGCGGCGAAGGAAATGGCGGCACCCGCACAGGGCGGGCGGTCCAACCCCTTCCTGCTGATGCCGATCAGCCTCTTCTTCGCCCTTCTTTCAATTGCGGTCCTGCGTTCCCCTGGCCTGATTTCGAGCACGGGCATCGGCAGCGCGGTGATCGTGGCGACCCCGCTGGTCTTGGCGACCTACGCTCTCATGGCTGTCGTCATTGCCGGCCGTGGCACGGTCGATCTGTCGGTGGGGCCGCTGATCGGCTTCATCAACGTCACGCTGATCCAGCTCAACAACAGCGGCGTCATCGAAAATCCGATTGCCGTCTTCGCCTATGCGCTCGCAGCGGGCGCGCTGTACCAGCTCCTGTTCGCATTGATCGTCATCTATGTGCGCGTCCAGCCGATCATCGTCTCGCTCTCGGGCTATCTCGCGCTCACGGGCATGAATCTGGTGATCCTGCCGAGGCCTGGTGGCGTCGCGCCGCAATGGATGTCGTCCTGGGGCCTGGGTACCAGCATCTTCTCGCCCGTCCTCGCCATTCTCTTGGCGGCGACCGCCGGCTGGCTGCTCTTCGCGCGTACCTCATTCTACAATCACCTGCGCCTGATGGGTTCGGACGAGCGTGCCGCCTATACTAGTGGCGTGCCGATCACAGCGGTGCGGATCGGGGCGCATCTGATCTCTGGCTGCTTTGCCGGGCTAGCGGCGATCTGCTTTACGGCGCTGATCTCTTCGGGCGATCCCTCGCAGGGCACCACCTACACGCTGATAGCCGTCACGGCGCTCGTGCTCGGCGGCGCCTCGCTCGGCGGCGGCCGAGCCAGCGCGTTCGGCTCCTTCCTGGGAGCCGTCAATCTCTATCTCATTACCTATGTGCTCTCGACCTTCAATTTCGGCGCTGTCCAGAGCTTCGTCACCAATCTCGCCTATGGCACGATCCTCGTCGTGTCGCTGCTGCTGACGCTGGCCATTCCCTTCATCCAGCGGCACGTTCGCAATTTCTCTCCGTTGCTCTACTTCGTTGTCCTCGGTGTCGTTTCGCTCGGTATTGTCCTGCATGCGACCTATAACGTCGCGCCGTCGCGCGCCGCCACGTCCGATGCTGTCGTCAGCGCGCTGCCGCCCGGTCCGCTTCAGCCGATCGCGCCGCAGGCACTCTACGTCGTGCCGCTCGAAGTTGCGGTGGCAAGCCCGGAAGAGGCCGCCCTCGCGCAGGAAGCGACCCCATATGTTCTGGGGGCGATCCTGCTCGCGGTGCTGGCATTTGTCCTGCGCATCGCCTTCATGGCCGCCGCCCGCCGGCGTCTCGCCCCAGCCGTGGTGCTCGTCGTGGCGGCGCTGGTCGTTCTCTCTGCCTATGGGCTGAGCCGTCCGACCGGCACGACACAAGCGCCCGCCGCCCCGTCGGGACAGGAGGGTAGCCGGTGAGCGCAGCACTTTCCCTTCCCACCAAGATCATAGGGCTCGCGATCGCGCTGCTGCTGGTGGCGATTGGGACCGTCTACGGGTTCCTGCAGGCATTGCAGGTTCCCTTCATCATCCTGTCGGCAATCGCGATCGGCGCGCTGTTCTTCTGGACCTGGATGTTCGTCCTCGGCCAGTTCGTGGCGGCGGCCGAGGCGGAGCCTGGGCAGGCTGCCAGGGTTTGGCGGCAATTCCGCCCGGCCATCACCGCTCTTGCACTCATCCTGGCTGCCTTCGCGATCCTCTCGGCGACGATTCCCGGCTTCTTCAATGTCTGGAACGTCGTCTCGCTGCTGATCCTTCTCGGCATTCTCGTCATTACCCGCACGCTCGGGCGCAATTTCGAACGTAATCGCTCAGCCTTCATCGGCATCATGGTCTTGAGCGGACTGTTCTCGGTCGGCTCGATGAATATCGAGGGCTTCTCATCGGCCGACAATATCAAGTCGATGCTGCTCTTTGCCTCCTTCCTCGGCATCGCATCGGTAGGCCAGACGCTGGTGGCGCTGCTCGGCGGCCTCGATCTTTCGATCCCCTTCATCATCGGCGCGGCGAATGTCGGCCTGCTCTACATCATCGGGCTCGGCGTTCCGCCCTGGCTGGCACTGGTGCTGGTGCTGGTGATCGGCGTTCTTCTCGGCCTGATCAACGGCCTGCTCTCCTATCGCCTGCAGGGCCAGGCGCTGATCGTCACGCTTGGGACGGGTTTTGCCATCTCTGGTGGTGTCCAGATCCTCACCTCCATCGGCTCGGCCTATGGTGGCAATGTCTTCGGCACCGTGCCGGACTGGCTGTCAAACCTGTCCTCGATGAGCGGCACGACCTTCGGTCTGCCATTGCCGCCGGTGATCGCCATCTGGGCGCTGATCGCGGTGATCATGATCGTCGGCATGCGGACGACGCTCTATGGCCGGCACCTCTATGCACTCGGCGTCAACCGGACCTCGGCCAGCAGGGTGATGATCTCGGAGCTTCACTACTGGACACTGAGCTATGCGGTGTCCGGCTTCTTCGCCGCGCTCACGGGCAGCCTGCTGCTTGGATGGAGTGGCGGCGGGTTCATCGGCGTGGGCGACCAGTACCTCTTTCTGACGCTTGCGGCGGTCGTCGTCGGCGGCACATCGCTGCTCGGCGGGCAGGGCGGATACGGCTTCACGGTCATCGGAGTGCTCGTTCTGCAGGTGCTGTCGTCCTTCCTCGTCGGCATCGGCTTCGCCTTCGAGTGGCAGCAGTTCATCTTCGGCATCCTGATCCTGCCCATGGTCGCCCTCTATGCGCGTTCCCCCCACATCCGTACGCAAATCTGACGAGGTGACCGCAGTGCGCTGTCTTTCCGGGAGAGAATTGAAATGACGGTCTTCGAGACGGGCGATCTGGCGGCAGCAAGCTATCTCTCGAACTTCCTTGGTCTTGCGGTCGCGGCGGTGCTGCTGCTACTCGGCTCGACCTGGGTCGACAAGAGCTTGCGCATCCCGGTGACGTTGTGCGCGCTTGCGTTGCTCGCGGCGGCAGCGGCCAGCTTCGAGGGGCGCCTTGCCCTCGCTGCGTCCGGGAAGATCCCGGTGCTCTATCACTATGCCGGCTGGATCATCTCACTGCCGCTGCTGGTCCTGGCTCTTTGGTTCCTCGCCGGGCGCGCAGGACAGCAGTCGGTCGGACTGTTCTGGCGGCTGGTCATCGTCAGCGTGCTCATGGTCTTCGCGCGTTATCTGGGTGAGGCCGGTTACATGCATGCGACGCTGGCCTTCCTGATTGGCCTCGTCTTCTGGCTCTACATCCTCGGCGAATTGTATTTCGGCCGGATGGACGAGGCAGTGCGGCTGTCCACGGACGAGCTCCTGCGGCGCGGCTATTTCTGGCTTCGCCTGATCGTCACAGTGGGCTGGGCGATCTACCCGCTCGGCAACTTCATCACATCCTTCGGCGGCTACCAGGACGATGGCGCACTGAGCATCGCCTACAACGTCGCCGATCTCCTCAACATCGCGATCTTCGGCGCCGCGCTGCTCGCGACCGCCATCCTATCGGGAGCGGACGGAAAGAATGCCTAGCATGAACAACACGCAGCCGAGGTCCGGTATCGATATCCAGGAAATGGGGGAAGAGTGATGAAGGGTGCAGATATCATCGCGGTCATCATCCTTGCCGCAATTGTCATCGCCATATGTGCCTATCTCCTGCATTGGCTCTACCGGCGCTCGACGAAGGACATCTCCTTCGTTCGGACCGGCTTCGGCGGCGAGAAGGTTGTGATGGGTGGTGGCGCCCTAGTGCTGCCGATCCTGCATGACTTCACCGAAGTCAACATGAACACGCTGCGTCTGGAAGTAACGCGAGCCCGCGAGAAATCCTTCATCACGAAGGACCGTATGCGTGTCGAGCTGACCGTCGAGTTCTATGTCCGAGTCGCCCCGACGATCGAGGCGGTCGCGACCGCCGCACGATCCCTCGGCAACCGCACCATGAAGGCCGACCAGCTCAAGGACCTGATCCAAGGTCGCTTCGTCGACGCCATGGGTGGCGCGGCTGCCAAGATGACGCTGGAACAGATCCACGAGAACCGGCAGGATTTCGTCCGCGAGGTCAAGAAGGAGGTGGCGGAGTCGCTCACCGTCGACGGCCTCGAGCTCGAATCCGTATCGCTGACGTCACTCGACCAGACCGATATCCAGCTCTTCGATCCCTCGAACACGTTCGACGCGGAAGGCCTGACGCGCCTCACCGAGCAGATCGAGTCGCGCAAGAAGAAGCGCAACGACATCGAGAAGGACACGATGATCGCGATGCGCACCAAGAATCTCGAAGCCGAAAAGCGGGCGCTCGAGATCACGCGCGACACTGAATACGCCAAGATGGCCCACGAGGCCGAGGTTGCCGTGGAGCGCGCACAGCGCAAGTCGGAGATCGCTTCAACCAATGCGGCCCGTGAGCGCGAGACCGACGAGATCAAGCTCAAGGAGCGTGAGAGCGTCGAACGCACCCGCATCGAGATCGAGAAGGAGATCGAGCGGCTCGAGATCCAGCGTCGGCAGTCTCTTCAGATCGAGGAGCAAGGAAGCGAGATCGCGATCTCGCTGAAGTCGAAAGAGAGATCCGAGGCGCAGGCGGCAGCCGAAGAGGCTCGCGCGACCATGGTCCAAGCCTCCGAGCGCGTGCAGACACTGCGCGATACCGAGATCGCCAATCGCCAGAAGACGATCGAGTTGATCGAAGCGGAACGGATGGCGGAGGCAGAGGCGGCACGTCTGCGCATTCTCGCGGCGGCCGAAAAGGCTGCGGCAACGGACAAGGCGGATGCCGACCGGATCGCCGTGGCAGCGCTCGAGGAGAGGCTTCGTGTCGAGGCGGAGGGCAAGGAGAAGCTCAATGCGGCGGAGAACCTGCGTTCCGACGCCAGCCGCCGCAGCGCCCTTCATCAGCGCCTCGTCGAGAATCTGCCGGCCATCATCCGCGAGAGCGTCAAGCCGATGGAGAAGATCGAGGGCATCAAGATCCTTCATGTCGAGGGGCTTCCTGGCTTCTCGAGCGCGGATGGCGGCGGGGGAGGCGGCAACGACACGCCGCGCGACGGCAACCTTGCCGAGCAGGTCGTGACCTCCGCGCTGCGCTATCGCTCGCAGGCCCCCTTCGTCGACCAGCTTCTCGGCGAGATAGGCCTGACGGGAGAGAGCCTGCATCGTACCCAAACGCTGCAGGACCTTTCCAAGATCGTCTACACCGATCCCGCAAGCGCGTCGGACAAGCCGAACCCGCCGAAGTCCAGCGGCGGTAAGTGATCGACTCCAGATCGCAGCCGCATTCCGAGCCGGCCGGATCCGACAAGAACCGGCCGGCCAAGGAGCCGCAGGCGCGAATGACACTCGGAGAAAGCGACATGTCGACACGTGCAAGCGCGGAACGCACCGTCCTTATGTTCTGCATCTGGACCGGGCCGGGATTTCTTGGCGCGGGAGGCCTTGTCGAAGGCTTCGTACGCGACTCCCTGCCCATAGCGCTGCTTGGCATCGGTGGCATTTGCGCCGCCTTCATCGCTCATATCGTCGTCAACGCCGTGTTTGGCCGGGGCTTCAGCCGGGCCGAGACTGCGCTGGGGATAGGAGGATTCGGCCTGTTCGCGGCGCTGTTCGTTACCGCATGGGTGGGCGGCGAGCTTTCGCCCACGGACTATCTCTCGGGCCTCGCTGCCTTCTTCACACTGGCCATGGGCTTCCTGGTCTATCTGTCGACCCGCTACGGCATGCGGGGCGCGTTCTCGCGGTTTCACCACCCGGCGCCATCCGGCAATGGTGGGAACGGAAGATGAGTGCCGACGTGTCGATCTGGCTTCCGCTTCCCATACTCGCCTATGCGGCGGCATGTCTGTATTTCGCGCGCCTCGCCTTTCTCGAGAACGGGAATGACGCGCGCTATTTCTCCGCTGGGCATGACCTCCCGCCATGGATGTCGGCCCTGCTGCTGGCCGGCCTCGGCATGTCGGGGTGGTTCCTGCTGGCAGGCACGCAGGAGATCGCCCGCGGCGGCTTCTCTCTGGCGAGCCTGCTTGTCGGCGGCATCGCCGTCGCTTTGCCGGGTGTCGTGCTGTTCAAGCGGATATGGCTCGTGGCGCGGCGACTGGGCCTTTCCTCCGATGCCGAACTCCTGCGCCGCTACTATCGAAGCGATTTCCTGGCGTTGGCGAGCACGGCGGTGGCGACGCTGATGGCGGTTGGCTTCGCCGGGTTGCAGTTGCGTGCCGTCGGCCAGCTCCTCTCGACACTTACCGACGGTGCCGTCTCGGCGCCGGTCTCGGAGGCGTTCCTCACCGTGCTGCTCTTCGCCTATGTGGCGATCGGCGGCCTTCGCGCGATAGGTTCGATCGGGGCGATCCAGACCGTTCTCCTTGGATTCGGTACGGCTGTCTTTGCCGGCATTGTCTTGATCACATTCGACGGATTCGGCGGGCTCAACGGAGCGCTGAAGGCGCTCGCAGCCGATCCGGCCGACTCATCCAGATTCCTTGTCGCCGGTGTCATCCGCTTTACGGCCGGACTGGGACGCGGAGACGCAGGCGCCGTGCCCACGGCCATGGCCAGTTTCGGCCTATTCGTCGCGCTGATGGGGCTCGGAGCCAACCCACTCGCCCTCAAGGTCGTCATGTCAACGCGCAGCCCGGCCGGGCTCGCGGCGGGCCAGACCTGGGTGACAGCCGGGGTGTTCGGAAGCCTTGTCGCTATCGGAGTCGCCATCATCGGAGCGAGCGGGCTCGTCACACCGTCGCTGTCCATCATCGCGATCCTCGAGGCGCTGGCCTCATCCTCCCCCTGGTTCGCGGGATGGTTGCTGGTCGCGATCATTGCCGGGGTGCAGCTTTTGGCCGGTCTCGGCCTGCTCGTTGCCGCCGAGAACCTCGTGCGTCATCTCTACAAGCCGCTGCTTCATAGCACTCTTACGCGCTCGCAGACGGTTGGCTTCACGCGCATCGTCGCCGGCCTGCTCGCTCTGCTTTCGCTTCTGCTGCAGGTCCTGGCGCCTGTCGCCCTCTCCGCGCTCGGCGGCGTCGCCCTGCCGCTCGCCGTGCAACTGCTCGTACCGTTGGTCGGAATCGCGTGGATCGGCCGGCTCACCCGCGAAGGTGCTGTCGTCGGCGTGGGCGCCGGCTTCGCCGCGGTTCTGCTCACGGAACCGCTAGGCTATGCCGTGCTCAGCTTCCTAGGTCTCGAACTACCTTGGGGACGCTGGCCCTGGACGCTCAACTCCGCCGTCTGGGGCCTTGCGGCCAATCTGGCCGCCGCGCTCCTCGTCTCGGCTGCTACGCAGCGCTGGCCGGTCGGCGAGGAGCGGGCCGATGCGCGGCGCGTCCTCGCCGCGACGGGTAGGACGACACAGAACTCAGGCCTCAGCGCCAGCGCCTGGGCAGCGGTTCTCGCGTGGTTCTTTCTGGCCGCGGGCCCGGGTCTGCTGTTCGGAAACGTCGCCTTTGGCGCGCCGGCCGCCGCCGACGCGTTTCTGCTCGGCATGCCTTCGCTCTGGGCTTGGATGGTGATGCTCTGGGCTCTCGGCCTCGGGTTGGTTTGGTTCCTGTCCTACAAGATCGGCCTGGCAATGAGCGCCGTGGTCACGGTCGAGCCCTATCGCGCCCGACCGCTCGCCCGGCGGGACGTGCGCATCCTGGAAATGCAGAGGCGGCAACGGCTGACGATCGCCGCGGCCGTCATATTTGGCCTTGTCGCGTTCATGGCCTTCTCGTTCGGCCGCTGAGGGCAGCTAGGTTGATGACGAGGGGCTGGAACGCACTCACGACCGCCCATCGTCCGCCCCACGCGGATCTATGGGAGGCGAAACCGACGCCAAGGCGGCTTTGTGTCATTAGGAGGACATATCGTGCTTGAACTTTCGGACAAGACGCTTCTGGCGACCGATGGCTTCGTGGCCGGCGAATGGCGCGGGTCGTCCAACCGATATCCGGTGATCGACCCTGCGACGGGGCACCGCATTGCCGATGTCGCCGATCTGACGCGGGACGACGTACGTGCCGCGATCGACGCGGCCTTCGAGGCGCAGAGGCGCTGGGCGTCCTATTCTGCGAAGGAGCGATGCGCGATCCTGCTTGAATGGCAGGCGCTGATGATGGCTAACCGGGAGGATCTCGCACGCATCCTCACGGCCGAGATGGGCAAGCCCCTCGCAGAGGCCCGCGGCGAGATTGCCTATGGTGCGAGCTTCATCCAGTGGTTTGCGGAGGAGGCTCGCCGCGTCTATGGCGATGTCATTCCGGGCCATCAGCGCGACAAGCGCATCATTGTCCTCAAGCAGCCGATCGGCGTGGTCGGCGCGATTACGCCCTGGAATTTCCCCAATGCAATGATCGCCCGCAAGGTCGGCCCGGCGCTGGCCGCCGGCTGTGCCTTCGTGTGCCGTCCCGCCGAGAAGACGCCGCTCTCCGCCTTGGCAATGGCGGTGCTTGGCGAGCGGGCGGGCATTCCCAAGGGCTTGCTCAGCATCGTCCCTGGATGTGATGCGCCTGGTATGGGGCTGGAGCTCTGCACAAACCCGAAGGTTCGCAAGATCACCTTCACCGGCTCCACCGAAGTCGGCCGCATCCTGATGCGTCAGTGCGCGCATGACATCAAGAAGCTGTCGCTGGAACTGGGTGGCAATGCGCCCTTCATCGTCTTCGAAGACGCGGATCTGGACAAGGCCGTCGAGGGGGCGCTCATCGCCAAGTACCGCAACTCGGGCCAGACCTGCGTCTGCGCCAACCGGTTCTATGTCCAGGAGAGCATTGCGGAGGCCTTCACGGAAAAACTGGCCAAGGCTTCAAGCGCTCTGCGCATCGGCCCGGGCACGGCGGCGGATACTTCGATCGGACCGTTGATCGACGCGGAGGCGCTCGCGAAGGTTGAGGCACATCTCGCCGATGCGCTGGCGAAGGGGGCGAAGGTCGAGGTGGGAGGCCGGCGCTCCGATCTTGGCGGAACCTTCTTCGAGCCGACTGTTCTGTCCGGCGTGCGGCCCGGCATGCGGATTCTCGAGGAAGAAACATTCGGGCCCGTGGCGCCGGTCGTCTCCTTCCGAACGGAGGCGGAGGTGATCGATGTCGCCAATTCGACGGAATTCGGTCTCGCCGCCTATTTCTACAGTCGCGATCTGTCCCGGGTCTTCCGTGTCGCGGAGGCGATCGAATCCGGGATGATCGGCGTCAACACAGGACTGATCTCGACGGCAGAGGCGCCCTTCGGCGGCGTCAAGTCGTCCGGGCTTGGGCGCGAGGGCTCGCGCTACGGCATTGATGAGTATCTGGAAATCAAATATCTCTGCCTGAACATAGAGTGATAGAGAGCAGCCATGAAAACGAAGATTGCGCTCCTGCGCAAGATGGGCGCAGAACGTCCCTACGGCACCACGCGTCCGCTCGAGATCATCGAAGCCGAACTGTCGCAACCCGGTTTCGGCGAACTCGTAGTCAAGATGGCGGCTGCGGGGCTCTGCCATTCGGACCTGTCTGTCATCAACGGCGATCGGCCGCGCGACATGCCGGTCGCGCTTGGCCACGAGGCATCGGGTGTCGTCGAGAGCGTTGGGCCGGGCGTGACGCGCTTTGCGCCCGGCGACCATGTGGTCATGGTCTTCGTGCCGTCCTGCGGCCATTGCGTCCCCTGCGCCAGCGGCCGCCCGGCCCTGTGCGAGCCGGGGGCGGTCGCTGCGGGCAAGGGAGCCCTGCTGGGTGGGTCCAAGCACATCACCTGCGAGGGCGTGACGATCAACCACCATCTCGGCGTCTCCGCCTTCTCCACCCGTGCCGTGGTGTCCGAGAACTCCTGCGTGAAGATCGACAAGTCCATACCGTTGGACAAAGCCGCGCTGCTGGGCTGCGCGGTCCTCACCGGGGTCGGCGCTGTTCTCAATTCTGGCGAACTCAAGGCGGGCCAGAGCTGTGCGATCGTCGGGCTTGGCGGTGTCGGCCTGGCGGCCCTGCTTGGCGCGGTCGCCGGAGGCGCGAACAAGATCATCGCCGCGGACCTATCGGCTGAGAAGCGCAAGGCCGCGCTTGAGCTTGGTGCGACCCATGCGGTCGACCCATCTGAGGAAGGCGCCATTGCAAGGGTGAAGGAGATCACCGCCGGTGGTGTCGATCTCGCGGCCGAATTTGCTGGCGCGGTGCCGGCGCTCAAATTCGCCTATGACATCACGCGGCGCGGCGGCACGACTGTCACCGCGGGGCTTCCCAATCCGGCAGCAGAACTGAAGATTCCGGCGGTGTCGCTGACCGTGGGCGAGCAGACGCTCAAGGGCTCGTATGTCGGCTCCTGTGTGCCCATCCGCGATATTCCGCGTTTTGCCGCGATGATGATGGATGGTCGGCTGCCCATCGAGAAGCTGATGACCCATCGACTGAAACTCGAGGAGATCAATGAGGGCTTCGAGCGCCTCGCAGAGGGCACGGCCATCCGGCAGGTAATCGTGTTCGATTGAGGCTGCCCGCGTCTGCTGCTCGGCGCCTGAGCCTACGTCCGGACGGCTGCCGGGTCCGGACTTAGTCGATGGCGAGACGCCGGCCCATTACGGCATCTAGGTTCTCCTTTTGGCCAGGTCGCTTGCTCCGCTCATCATCGGCGGCGTGTTTGTCGCTGAGGTTTTTCCGGGGATTCTCAAGAAGGCGCCACTTCAAGAGCAGCTTCAGCCCACCTGTCAGTCTTTGATCGACACCGTGGCCGTGAGCCCCGCGACGAGCGCGATTCCGTCCGGCACGTGGTCGAGGGCGATGCGGACCGGCACGCGCTGCGCGAGGCGGACCCAGTTGAAGGTGGGGTTGATGTTGGCGAGAAGCCCATTGCCGACGGTGCGCTCACGGTCCTCGATACCGGCGGCGATGCTCTCCACATGCCCATCCAGCGCCGCCGGCTGGCCCATCAGCCGGATGGTGACGGACGCACCGACGCGGATCCGCGCGAGCTTGGTCTCCTCGAAATAGCCCTCGATCCGCAGTGAGTCGGTGTCGACAAGCGCCACCTCGGGCGTGCCGGCGGTGACATAGTCGCCCGGCCGCAGGCTCAGATTGGTGATGGTGCCGTTGACGGAAGCCTTCACCTCCGACCGTTCCAGATTGAGTCTGGCGAGGTCGCGGTCCGCCAGCGCCTGCCGATAGGCGGCCGCGGCCTCGGTCTCCTGCATCCGCATCTGCTCGGTCTTCTGCTGCGAGACCACGTCCTTGAGCTGCTCATAGCGCTCGCGGTCGCGCCGTGCCTGTTCGAGCGTCGCCTTGCGGCCCTCGATGGCGGCTTCGGCCTGCTCCAGCGCGATGGCGAAGCGGGCGCGGTCGATGCGGAAGAGCACGTCGCCCTGCTTCACCGCCTGGTTGTCACGGACCAGCACCTCGCTGACGAAGCCCGAGACATCCGGCGCCACGCCGACGATATCGGCGCGCACCTTCGCGTCGCGCGTCCAGGGCTCGTCCATGTAATGCGCCCAGAGCTCGCGCGCGGCACCGACGGCTGCGAGAAGGACGACAAGCGTGAGGCCGACGCGGATCGCGCCGCGCAGGGAGAAGGTCATGACAGCCACCATCGGGACAGCAGGGACATGCTCTGCAGCAGAACGACATAGAGAGCGACGTCGAACAGCCCGCGATGCCAGACGAAGCCATAGACGCCGAACCAAGCGAGCGCGCGCCGCACGACGAGGCTGACGAGCAGCGTCGCCAGCGCAAGCACGAGGAGGTTCGGCACGTAGACGCCATAGAGATCGATCTCGCCGGGCATCGGCTACTCCGCCGCCATGAGGATCGGCCGGCTGTGCTCGCGGGGCGCAAAGCCGCCGGCCGGGCCCGGCGTGCCGGGGAAGAACACCCGGCGCAGCCCGACAAGGGCGTCGACGGCATGGCGGCCATAGGCACCCGTCTGCTCGGCCGAGCGGTGCAACGCTTCATCGAGCGCCGCGCACAGGCCGGCAGACGGCTCCGTGAGGCCGCGCCGCGCCACCCGCTGGCGATAGAGTTCCACCACGCCGGCAAGCACCGCCTCGACCGAGGCGCGGCAGGCCGGATCGAGCCGTCGCCGCACCTTCTGCAATTCGAGGATGTTGAAGCCGACGCGCACCTCGGCGAAGCCGTCCACCTTGGCGAGCTCCCGGTCCTCGATAGCCGCAAGGCGCGGCACGAGCTGGCCGAGCCGGTCCAGCATACGGCCGGCGAGACGCTCCTGATCCTGCCGGCGCGCGCCCGCGGCGGTCTCGGCGAGGTCGGCCCATCCCGCCCAGACCAGGCGGCGCGCTGCCAGCTCGGCGCCGAAAGGCCGCGTGACCAGCGTCCACACGAGGGCGAAGCCGAGACCGCTCACCGCCGCCAAACCTTCGTTGACGAAGAGGGCGAAATCGACGCCGTAGCGGTTCTGCAGGGCGACGAAGGACGCGGTGTTCACCGCCAGCAGCATGGCCAGCATGTTGAACTGCGGGCGCGGGATGAGGATACCGAGCAGGAGGAAGGGCGGCGCGAACACCAACACCAACATCTCGAATTCGTGCACATGCGGCAGGATGCCGAACAGGTAGACGCCCGAGACGACGAGGCTGACCGCGGACCAGAAGGTCATCATGCGGATGAAGGGCGCCGGCCGGTCCATCGCGGCGAAGAAGGAGCAGGCGACGGCCGTCATCATCACCGCGCTGGCCCCGTTCGCCCAGCCGCTGGCGATCCAGAAGGCGCAGGCGATGAGCGTGGCCAGCACGCAGGATCCCGCCGAGAAGAGCAGCAGGCCGTAGTCGTAGTGGCGTGCCGGGGCGACCACACGGCGGTGTCGGAAGCGCGGGCGCCAGGCGCCGGCATGCCGGCCGCGCTCGATGTCGTCCTTCAGCGTCAGGCAGTCGCTCCACAGATCGACGATCTCCTGCAGCCGGTCCAGGGCGCTGGCGAGAATGAGCTCCTGCCAGTCGACGGGCTCGGGCGGGCGCAGTGCGACGATGTCGCCGACCAGCGTCTCGGCCCGCTCCGGTTCGCCGCCGCGCCCCTGCCTCAGCCAATCGGCCACGCGGGCGAGCAGCGCCGCAAGGTCCGGCGGCAGGACGTCCTTCTCGTCCTTCAGCGCGTGCAGGCGGTCGGCGAGCGAGGAAAGCAGCGGCAGCAGCATGAGCAGCCGTCCGCGCAGCTCGCGCGCATGGCGGGTCACGTCGCGCGTCGCGGCATCGTAGGAGAGCTGGCTGATGACGAGGTCGAGCCCGGCGATGTCGGCCGCGAGCTTCTGCCGGCGCAGCGGCGTTGCCGGTAGCGCGCCCTCGCCGCGCAGGATTTCCCCGGCCCAGCCCGCGGCATCGTCGAGCCACGCCGATATGCGAGTGGAGAGCGCCGTGCCAACGCTGGTCGGAAACACCACCGCGCCGACGACGCTGGCGCAGGTGATGCCGATGATGATCTCCTCGCTGCGGGCCAGGGCGACGTCGAAGATCGCCTCGGGGGTGCCGACCTCCGGCAGCGCTATCAGCGGCAGGCTGTAGCCGGCGAGCATGAAGACGTAGCTGCGCGGCGTGCGGTCGAGCATCGAGATGTAGAGCAGGCAGCCGGTCCACAGCGCGACGACGAGGCTGAGCAGTTCCGGCGCGTTGACGAAGATCGGCACGAAGAACACCGCCGCGCCGGCACCGAGCAGCGTGCCGAGGGCGCGGTAGAGGCCCTTCGAGCTGGTGGCGCCCGCCAGCGGGTTGGCGACGACATAGACCGCCGCCATCGCCCAGTAGGGGCGCGGCAGATCGAAGGCCAGCGCGATATAGAGCGCCAGCATTGAAGCGAGGAGGGCTTTGGCGGAAAACAGCCAGTCCCGCCACGAGGGCATGTTCACGTCGCCAGCTCCTCGGTGGCGGCGCGGGCGGATGCCTCGTCGAACGCCTTGAACACGCGCAGTGTCGCGTCGAGGTCGGACTTGTCGACATCGGCGAGGACCTGCCCGCGCAGTTCCGACAGCAGCTCCTCTATCCGCGCACTCAGCCGCTCGCCCTCATCCGTCAGCCAGATGGTCTTGGCGCGTCGGTCGGTGGGATCGTCCTTGCGGACGATGAGGTCGGAGGCGGCGAGCTGGTCCAGCAGGCGCACCAGCGAGGGGCCTTCGATCCCGACATAAGCCGCCAGCGTGACCTGGCGCACGCCGCCGCCGAGCCGCCCGGTCCACAGCAGCGGCGCCGCGCAGGCTTCCGAGATGCTCAGATTCTCCAGCTCCTTCTCGGCGATGCGCCGCCATTGTCGGCCCGCCTGCAGAAGCTGTGCAGTGAGGGAACGCCGTAGCGTGTCGATATCGTTCATAACGAAATTGATATCATGCTAATTATTATGTAGCAATGATAATCATGATCCCTCTCGGCGGCATGCCCGCCGCCGCCACGAACGAATGATCCTGCGATGACGATACGTCTGCCCGGCCCGCTGGCGGGAAGCGGCTCCGACCTCCTGGGCGGGTCGGGCGCGCTGCGTGTGCCGCCGCTCTGGCTGCTGGCGCTGTTCACCTTCAGCGGCACGCTGGCCATGCACATCTTCGTGCCGGCCCTGCCGCGCGCGGCGCTGGAACTCGATGCCAGCTTCGCCTCGATGCAGTCCACGGTGAGCTTCTACATCCTCGGCCTCGCCGCCGGGCAACTGGTCTACGGCCCACTGTCGGACCGTTTCGGGCGCCGTCCCATCCTGATCTGCGGCCTGCTGCTCTACACGGCGGCCAGTATCGGCTGCGCCTTCGCGCCCGACGCCCATGCGCTGGTCGCCGCCCGGCTGCTTCAGGCCCTCGGCGGCTGCGCCGGACTGGTGCTCGGCCGCGCGATCGTGCGACACCTCCCTGCCGGCCAAGGCGGCGCGGCGGCTGGCGCTGATGAACCTCATGGTCACCCTGGAGGTTGTCAAGCAGAGAAAATGCCGCGCTCACCTTCATCACGCTGAAGGACTGGAGCGAGCGTGGCCCCGAGGATTCCGCGGATGCCATCTCGGCACGCATCAATGCCAAGATGGCCAAGATGGCCCAGATAAAGGATGCCCAGACCTTCGCGCTGTCGCCGCCGCCGATCCAGGGTCTCGGCAATTCGAGCGGCTTCACCTTCCGCCTGCAGGATCGCGGCGGCCTCAGACAGGAGGCTTTGGCTGACGCTCGCACACAACTGCTCGATGCGGCCGCGCAAAGTCCGATCCTTGCCGGCCTTTGCGTCGAGGGCCTGGCCGACGCGGCGCAGGTCATTCTCATCATCGACCAGGAGAAGGCGAACACGTTCGGCGTCACCTTCGCCGATATCAACGCCACCATCTCTGCCAATCTCGGCTCTTCCTACGTGAACGACTTCCCAATGTCGGACGCATGCAGCGCGTGAGCGTTCAGGCGGAGGCGGGCCAGCGCATGCAGGCGGCCGACCTGCTGCGCCTCAACGTCCGCAATGTCCACGGTGACATGGTACCACTATCGGCCTTTGCGTCCGCAGTGCTTGCCGGCGTACCAGACATTGCCGGCTTCAAATCCGGACGCGACTTCGCGGCCTGGCTTGGCCTGGTTCCTCGGCAAAACTCGAGTGGCGGTAAGGAGCGGCTCGGTCGGATTACCAAGATGGGCGATCGAACTATACGGCGACTGCTCGTGATCGGTGCCATGGCTACGATCCGATGGTCGCGCAGCAAGGAGGGCTTCGCGGAAAGCTGGTTGGGCAAGATCATCGCGAGGAAGCCGATTAAGCTCGCTGCGGTGGCTCTGGCCAACAAGACGGCGCGGATCATTTGGGCGATCATGACACGGCAGGAGACATATCGAATGGCATAGAGATCGGCCGCCAGAACCAAGCCGGGACCTGGCGATCGTGGTGCAACGGCGCTGAATGGGAAGATGACGCGAGGTTGATAGACGAGATCGGGACACCCAGGAGACCTGTAGGCGCTTCGAGCGCGTCAGTTTGTTATGGACCCGATCCGCGGATCTCATCTGGGCCGGCGGCCGGCTGTGCCGCCTTACGTAGGCCGGACACATGCATGTCGCCGAACACTCGCGCAATTAGCTCAGAAATGCCTTGCACCGCGGAGGCCATCCACACATGCAGGTCTCGACGAGCGAGGCGATGACGGCCCAGTGTTCGGCACCGCCATCGGAGCCGGCGAACAGGGCATTCTTCCGCGTCAGTGCCAGAGGGCGGATGGATCGCTCGACGATGTTGTTGTCGAGCTCGATGCGCCCGTCGTCGAGGAAGAGGCCAAGCCCCGCCCAGCTCGAGAGCGCGTAGCGGATCGCCTCGGCGAGCTTGGTCTTCTGGCTGATCAAAGCGAGCTTTTGCTGTAACCACGGCTCGAGGGCGTCGATGATCGGCTTGCTCTTTTCCTGCCGTGCGTCCCGGCGCTCCGGGGGTACGGCCACGGATATCAGCCTCGACGCGATAGAGGTCGGCGATGCGCAGCAGGGCTTCACTGGCGATCGGCGCGGGGCCGGTCTGGGCCAGCTCGTAGAACTTGCGCCGGACGTGGCTCCAGCAGAACGCCAGGCTGACCGCGTTACGCTCGGCCAGGACCTTGTAACCTGCGTAGCCATCGACCTGCAGCGTGCCAACGAAGCCCTGAAGATGACGGATCGCCTGCTCGGATCGTGTCCCCGGACGTGGTGTAGGTCGAGGCAGAGGTGGTCACCGGGGATGTTCGGTTAGGGTCTGGGTTGCGAACCCCAACTCCAGACCGAAAGATCCACCGATGACCACCGACATGATGA
>NZ_JBMSDU010000027.1:0-43807 GCF_049445835.1 Ancylobacter sp. VNQ12
AGCAGAATGACGAATGGGCGGTCCAGCGCGCCCGCTACATGACGCTGGAAACCATCGCCCCGCTGGGCAATGATCCCCTCATCAGCATGCCCGCCGCGGCATCCTGATCAGCAAGGCCCGCGCCGAACAGCACGGCGACCGCCAGCGCCACCTACACCACTTGGTGGGACACGATCGACGCCCGTCCCATCGTGAGCGACCCTCCACAAGCCGAAACCTCCCCGCCCGCCGCAACATCGACCGCGCCAAACCCGGCCCGCATCCGACTCACAGAGCCGACGCGGATGGAGCCTGAGCAATTACAATTTTCGACGCCGAAACACACATTTTTACTTTGACGCGTCGTCGATCGCCTTTCGAATGGAACGATAGGTCTCGTAAAAGAGAGCCCTGGCATCGGCGTAGCTCTTCTGTACAGCCTTCCAAGCTGTACTCGAGGCTTCTTCGAGCCGCGCGAGCCTGGCCTGAGCGTCATCGACCTGCGCCTTCAGCGCGGCGATGCGCGCCTCGATGGCCGCGCGTTGGTCGTCCGAGACCTTATCTGCTCGTGTGCGCAGGTCCTCGATGGATTGCAGCCAGGCTGTCCGCCGAGCCTCCAATTCCGCCTGGAGCACGGCCCGGCGCGTCGCGAGGTCCGCCTTGGCGGCATCCAGATAGGAATCGCGTGCCGATTGGAATGCCGCCCAGCTCGCATCAAGCCCTTCTTGAGCTGCACTCACCTGCGCATCGGTCCAAGATTTCGCATTGGCTATCGCCGCGTCGGCCTGCGCCCGATAGGCGTCGCGCTGCTCGCGCAGCGCCTTGATCGCAGCATCCACCCTGGCGCGTGCCTCGCCCGTGAGTGCTGCGGCACTGCGCTCCAGCGCGGCGATGGTCGCATCGGCCTCCGCTAAGCGATCCTGGGTCCATTGGATGGCTTCGCGCGCCGCCGAGGTCCTTTCGACGTCCTGTGTCGGCGCCGGCGGCGCAGCGCCCTCGGCAAGCGCACGCGGGGCGGCGAACGCGAGGGCGGGAACCAGGAACACGAGCCCGGCGATAGTGGTGCGCATGTTCTTCATTGTGATCTCCGCAGCAGGAGGAAGGGGCCAGAAAACCCGCACGTCGCGTGCTTCAGAACAGCTTGGCGAAGGCACCCTTAATCTTGTCGATGGTGCGGTCGTGAACGGCCTTCGCCTCGGCGAGGCCGCTCTTCACAGCCTCCCATGACGCATCACGCGCATCCTTGACCTCACCGATCCTGGCCTGAAACGTATCGGCCTCGTCCGACAGGCGCTTGATGGCCGCATCCAGGTCCCCGCGCGCCTGGTCCACCGTCTCGGCGGCCTGATCGCGCAACCCCTTCAGAGAATTGTCCCAGGCCTGGCGCTGGGCCTCGACGCGCGCGGCCACGATGCCGCGCACCGTGTCGGCCTGATCGGCGAGTGCCCCGAGGAAGGACTGGAAGGATGTTTCCACCTCGACCCATTCGTCGTCCAGGGCGTTCTGAACGTCCTCCGCGGTGCGCTTGAGATCCTCCGTTTCGGTACGAAGCGCATCGTAGGATTTCTGCAAGCCGACGCGGGACGCCTCAAGACGCGCAAGCGCGGCATCCGCCTCCGCGCGGACACTGCCGCTCAAATCCTTGGATGTCTTCTCCACCTCGGAGATGATCGCATCCAGCTCATCAAGACGTTGCTTCGCCCAAGCTATGGTTTCGTGAGGATATGATTTATCGCCCATTGGACACACCTTCTCAAGATTAAAAGAGGATTGTCAGCATATTCTGTATATTTACATATTTGTACGTCATTGTTATTGATCTATATTAAAGTCTACCAGAAAATTGCTTCGATACAGATCGCGAACCATCGCCTCGAACTGGGCAACGTGCTCGTCCTGGAAGTCGTCCCACTCGATGCTGCGGAGCACGATTCCGCGGAGAACCCTGAAGCTCATGATCGCGGTCACGATCGCACTCACGCGCAGCCGGATCGCCTCATCCGTCGCCTTCGGGTCGGACATTTCGCGCGCCGCCAGAGCGAGCCGATCCACCAGCGGCTTGATGGCTTCCTTGTGAATGAGTTCGAACGCCTTGTCATTGTCGTACGTGCAACGGGCGAGAAACGACGTCCAGGAATGCGGCTCCGCGTCCTCCAGGACGATGTGCAGCAGATGGATGAGTGCGTCTTCGAATCGGCTCCTCGGCTCGGCATCTACGCGCCCGTCCAACAGGGCGCCGACTTCCTCGAACCGGCTCCGCGCATAGTCGGCGATCATCTGCGCCGCCGCGAGGTAGAGCGCCTTCTTTCCCCCGAAATGATAGGGAATGGCCGACAGGTTCGCATTCGCGGCCTTGGCCAGGATACGCGTGCTCGCCGCCTCATAGCCGACCGATCCGATGACCTCGATCGTTGCCTCCAAGAGGTGTTCGCGGGTCTTGGCGCTGCGGGCGTCATGACCGCTCGGTGCTTTCAGTTTCGATGCCATTGCAATTTCCTCTCTTAAGAATTAGTACATTCGAATGAACTTATCAAGTGGGAAGCCGCGTCGGTCGTGGCCGGCCCGCTCCAGATCGAAAGTTCGAATCTTATTTCAAAAGGATCCGTCATGCGTGACATGGCCGCGAGGCCCCACGCCGCCTGCCTTGCGGCGCTGCTTCTTCTCTTACCGTCAGTCGTCGCCGCCCGGGCGGAGCCTGCCGCCGAACCGTCCGCTGGCCTTTCCGCCGCGCCGGTCGTGGAAACCGAGGTTCCGGTGACCTACAGCGTGCCCGGCTCGGTGGTGTCCGACGGGCGCATCAACGTGTCATCGCGGGTTGTCGGCTTCATCCAGCAGCTCGACGTGCGCGAGGGGCAGAAGGTGTCGCGCGGCGACCTCCTCGTGCGCATCGATCCCTCCGACATCGACGAAGCCATCCGGCAGGCGGAGGCCGGCGTGCGGGCCAGCCGCGAGGATATCAACGACGCCAGGGCGGACGTGGAGAAATATTCCAAGCTCGCGGTCACGGGCGCCATCGCCGCTGAAACCTTGCGCAAGGCCAAGGTGCGCGTGGATGTCGCCCAGGCGGGCTTCGACAAGGCACAGTCCGCGCTCGCCGCCGCCAGGGCCCAGAAAGGCTATGCCGCCATCACCAGCCCCGTGGACGGCTTGGTGGTCGCCGTCACGCGGCGCACCGGCGAGATGGCGACCGCCGGCACACCCTTCCTGACGGTGGAATCCCGCGAAGTTCTCCTGTTCAAGGCTTTCGTCGCGGAGAGCAAGCTCAGTGAGATCAACCCGAAAGCCATGGTCCAAGTGCGGATCGATACGCTGAAGGGCAAGGCTTTCCAAGGCCGCGTGCGCGGCATCGTGCCGTCCGGAGACGACATCACGCGGCGCTACGAGATCAACGTGATCCTGCCCGCCGACCCGGCGCTGATACCGGGCATGTTCGGGCGCGCGGACTTCGTCTTCGGCGCCCGCACGGCGCTGCTCGTGCCACGCGCCGCCATCGTGCGTCGCGGCGGGCTCGACGGGGTGTTCGTGCTGGACGGCAACTCGGCGCGGTTCCGCTGGCTGCGCACCGGCAAGGAGATCGACGAGGCCGTGGAGGTCAATGCCGGGCTCGCGGCCGGCGAGACCGTTCTCGTCGGCGCCACCGACACACTTCGCGACGGCGCGACGGTCAACATGGTCGCGGGGACGAAATGAGCCTGCCGCGTCTCAACATGGCCGGGCGCCTCGCCCAGACCTTCATCACCTCCAAGCTCACCATCGTCTTCATCGTCGCAGTGGCGCTGATCGGCGTCGTGGCGGTGCTGAAGACCCCGCGGGAAGAGAACCCGCAGATCATCGTGCCGGCGGCCCTCATCACGGTGAGCCTGCCCGGCGCGTCGGCGTCCGAGGTGGAGCAACTCGTCGTCAGGCCGCTCGAAGGCATCATGAGCGAGATGTCCGGCGTCGACCATGTGGAGAGCATGGCGCAGAACTCCCTCGCCATGATCCAGGTGCAGTTCAAGGTGGGCCAGCCGAAGGAAGAGTCGCTGGTGAAGCTCTACGACCGGGTCCTGGCGAGCCGCGCCCGCCTGCCAGCAGACGCGAGCACGCCCTTCGTGCGCAGCATCGATGCGGACGACGTGCCTATCGTCACCGTGACCCTCGCCTCCCCGCGCTATGACGACTATGCCCTGAAGCGGCTCGCCGAACGCATGGCGGAGCACCTGCGCAGCACGGACAACGTCTCCGTCGTCTCGGTGAAGGGCGGGCAGACGCGGGAGATCGCCATCGAGCTCGATCCCGACCGCCTTCAGGCCTTCGGCGTGACGCTGAGCCAGGCCTATCTGGCCTTCGGCGCCAGCAACCTCTCCGTGCCCCTTGCGCCCACCGTGCGCGGCGGAAAGGTGGAGGCCATCAAGCTTTCAGCCGACTTCACCTCCGCAGACGACGTGCTGAACCAGATCGTGGCCATCCATGATGGCCGCCCGGTCTATGTGCGTGACGTGGCGACGCTGACCGATGGTCCCCCGCCCGAACTCTCCACCTTGAGCCGCTTTTCCTTCGGCCCCGGCGACCCGCGCTTCGGTGGACCGGACGCGGCGGATCTACCGGCAGTGACCATCGCCGTGGCCAAGAAGAAGGGTGCCAATGCCGTCACAGTGGCCAACGCCGTCATCGACCGGGTGACACAGATGCAGGCGACGTTCGTGCCGAAGGACGTTCAGGCGGTGGTCACCCGCGACGACGGCGAGAAGGCCGATGCCGCCGTGAACCTTCTGCTCGAGCACCTCCTGATCGCCCTCGCCACGGTTGGGCTTGTCCTGATCTTCTTCCTGGGCTGGCGCGAGGCGCTGATTGTGATGGTGACGGTGCCGCTCATCCTGTCCATCACCCTTGCGGCCGACCTTCTCGGCGGCGTCACCATCAACCGCGTGACGCTGTTCGCCCTCATCCTCGCCCTCGGCCTCCTGGTGGACGCGGCCATCGTGGTCATCGAGAACATCCACCGCCACTACGGCGCAAAGCGCTCCCGCGCCAGCAAGGAGAAGATGACGGTCGAGGCCACCAACGAAATCGGCAACGCCACCAATCTCGCCACCTTCGCGGTGATGCTGGTGTTCGCTTCCCTGTTCTTCGTCACCGACATGCCGGGCGAATATTTCTATCCCATCGCCTACAACGTGCCCATCGCCATGGCCGCATCCGTCCTCGTGGCCTACATCGTCACGCCCTGGGCGGCCAACCGGTGGCTCCACCGCCATGAGGTGCAGGAGGAGGACGCCCAAGCGGAAGCCGCGCATCACGGCGAGCCGGGGTGGATGGAGCGCCTCTATCTTCGCCTCATCGCGCCCCTCCAGCACCGGCGCGGCGTCCGCCGTATCTTCGCCGCGGCCGTGCTCGTCCTGATGATCGCCTCCATGATGCAGGGGGCCTGGCAGTTCGTTCGCCCGTCCGGCAGCGACGGCCCGGTCTCGGCGCTGGGGGTGCCCCTCGGCTTCCTGCCGAAGGACAACAAGAACACGTTCAACGTCGTCATCAAGACACCGGAGACGACGCCGATCGAGGTCACCGACCGCTTCGCGCGGGAGATCACGGCGCTGCTCGCGACGGAGCCGCTGGTCGCCAACACCCAGAGCTGGATCGGGCAGGCGGGCGTCGAGGATTTCAACGGCCTGTTCAAGGGCACGGCTGGCCGCGTCGGCAGCAACATCGCCGAGATCCGGGTGAACCTCACCGACAAGCACGACCGGTCGGAAAGCTCCATCGACATCGTGCGCGATTTGCGACCCAAGGTGGAGGCCCTCGCGAGGGCCTATCCCGGCGCCCAGGTCTCCCTGGTCGAGGACCCACCCGGCCCGCCGCTGCGCTCGACCGTCCTCGCCGAGATTTACGGCCCGGATTCTGAGGGGCTGCGGGCGCTGTCGGCCGAGGTGCGCAAGGCCTTCACGGAAACCTACGACGTGGTCGATCTCATCGACACCGAGCCGGAGGACGTGCGGGAGCACCGCATCGTGCCGGACAAGGAGAAGGCCGCCCTTTCCAAGGTCTCCACGGCGCAGATCGCCGAGGCCCTCGCCCTCATCTACGGCGGCAAGGTGCTGAGCCGCGCCCATCTGCCAGACGAGAAGGACCCGGTGGATGTGCGCGCCTTCGTGCCCCGCCGCTTCGAGGTGGACCCGACGCGGCTCAACCGCGTATTCGTGGACAATGCGGACGGCAGGCCGGTGCCGCTTTCCGAGTTGGTGAAGGTGATTCCCGCCGAGGCGGACCGCCCCATCCTCCATCGCGACAACGAAAAGGTGACCTTCGTCGGCGCGGAACTCTCCGCCTCGGTGCCGCTCTACGCCGTGCTGGACCTGCAGCGACGCCTTTCCGGCATCACGGCGCCGGACGGGCAGCCGCTGCGCACCGGCAATCTCGGCTTCGTCCAGGACGTGCCTGACACCATTCGGTGCTACCAACTCCTGTGGGGCGGCGAGATGCGCATGACCCTCGACATCTACCGCGACATGGGCGTGGCCCTGGGCGGCGCCCTGCTCATGGTCTACTTCCTGCTCGTGGCCTATTATCGCTCGTTCCTCATTCCCATGATCGCCATGTCGTCAGTACCGCTCGGCATCATCGGGATCTTCCCGGGCCACTGGCTGGTGGGGGCGGATTTCTCGGCAACTTCCATGGTGGGCATCATCGCCCTGTCCGGCGTCGTGATCCGCAACTCGCTGCTGATCATCGACTTCATTCAGGACAATCTGAAGCACGGCATGCCTCTCGATGTGGCCGTGCGGCAGGCCGGCGCGGTGCGCCTGCGCCCGATCCTTCTCACCACGCTCGCCATCATCCTGGGCTCGGCGATCATGGTGACGGACCCGGTCTTCGGCGGGCTCGCCATCTCCCTGATTTTCGGAACGGTGGTATCCACGGCGCTCACCGTGTTCGTCGTTCCCATCCTCTATGATCTCGACGCTCGGCGGCGGATGCGCGGCACCGAAACCGAAATTCGAACAGACACACCGAAGGTCGAAGCCACACATTGACGGCTCGGACACGCCGGATCCGAATAGGCCAGACAGTGGTCATTCCGGCCGCCTTTGTCGCCGCCGCGCTTGCGGTGCGCAGGAGCATGAGGCCGCTGCGGGCCTTCCGGGAGCGGCTGGAGACCCGGAGCAAGAAGGATCTCGGGCCCGTCGCCTCCGACGACCTGCCCAGCGAGGTCGCCCCGCTGGCTGTCACCCTGAACGCGCTGCTCGAAAGGCTCAGAGCCTGTGAATGAATGTCAGCGGCCCTTCCTGTAGAATCTCGGAAGCGAGTTGGGGGGGCAGATGAGCGACGGGCTTTTTGAGAATCTTCCCGAGGCATCGGCTCCGGCCAAAGAGCGGTGCGGGGTGCCGCGTCTGCGGCAGGCGGAGCGATCGCAGGCCGAGCTTCGGGCGTGCAGCCTGGACGACCTGATTTCCGCGGATCACCCGGCGCGGCTGGTGTGGCGGTTTGTCGAGGGTCTCGACATTTCGGCGCTGCTGGCCGGGATCAAGGCGGTGGAGGGGCATGTGGGCCATCCGCCGGCCGATCCGCGCATTCTGGTGGCGTTGTGGCTGTTTGCGACCATCGACGGGGTGGGCAGCGCCTGGCGCCCGGCGGAGCTGTGCGGCAGCCACGCCGCTTATCGCTGGCTGTGCGGCGGAGTTTCGACCAATCACAAATCCCTGAGCGACTTCCGCACCGGCCATGTCGACTGGCTGGACAGCACCCTGACGGCCAGCGTCGCCGTGCTGTGCAACCGCCTTCTCCCGCATGCGGGAGAGGGACCATAGGTCCAGGCCAAGCCCCTGGCCGGGGTGCAGGGGCGTAGACGCCCCTGCATTCATTCACACGCTCTCAGTCCCGGTTCGGCCGGGACCAGATGAGCTGCAGGCCTTCCTCGCCCTCCACCTCGATCAGGGTGGCGTAGATCCGAGCTTCCCCGCTCCGATCTACGCCACCCTGGTCGAGAGCGAGGATGGGTTCGCCCTCTTCTGGTCGCGCTGAGGCGGCCGACCCTCGGGCGCGGCGCTCCACCTCGGGGCGCCGCGAGCCGGCAAAAGGACACCTTGAAAGTGTCATCCAGCGAATGATGAAGCCAGATCAACGGCTTCTGCTCAAAATGACAGTTGACGGCTGACCTAAAACGGCTTCGTTGGCTCCATCCGGACGCTCTCCCTCAACGTCAAGGCCAAGCTGGTCCGCGTCGAGAATCCGTCCGACAAGGGCCCCCACTTCCGCATCTTCGCCGGCGCGAATGTCGAGCTCGGCGCGGCCTGGCAGAAGACTGCCCGGGACACGGACCGCGACTACCTCTCCGTCAAGCTCGACGACCCTTCGTTCCCGGCCCCGATCTACGCCACCCTGATCGAGGTGGAAGGCGAGGAAGGCCTCCAGCTGATCTGGTCCCGGCCGAACCGGGACTGAGCCTCCGACCAGAGGGCCCCGCCGCAAGGCGGGGCCTTCAGCCTTTTTGGTAGCGAACGGCCGCAGCCAGGAGGACACACACATGACCATCACCACAAATCTCACAGGCGCAAAGGTCCACCGTAGTGACGACATCGCGGTCTGGCCTGACGGAACATCGGCCGAGATCGGCGATGTTTGGAGCGACGAATACACCTTCATGTCGGATGACTACGAAGTGGTTCCGGTCAAGGATCACGCTCGCCTGGATGCCCTCGGCATCGCCGACGAGGTGCTCTAGCCGGCTCCCACGGTGTCGCAGCCGGAAGCAGGCATCGAACCTGCTTCCGGCTTGTCGGGTGCACAACCGGGAGCGGGGATGGCTGCTCAGATCGTCCCAGGATGCCATGGCGGCCCGAAGGCCTCAAGGACGAGCGGTTCCCCCAAAATGCTGGCGCATTTCGGCTCCCCCACTCGCCGGCTCCGGCGGTCGCTTCGCGCTCCTTGATCCCTCCGGCCCGCCATGACCGTCGGTGTCGTCTTTCACCGACATCAAGGAGACGACCAATGTCGATCGATCAGTACATCGAGGAACTGCGCGCCGAGCTGCGGAACGCCGTCGACGCCGTGGAGCGCCGTGAGATCGAGGCCGAGCTGGAGATGGCTCTCGCGGAGCGCGAACTCATCTGGGCCGAACTGGAGGGCCTGCTCAGCGGCGAGCCTCCCTTCTAGGGAGCTTTCGCCATGTCGCGCCGTCCAGGGCGCCACGCCTGGTCGGCGACGGCGCTTCGGACGGCTCGTCGTTGCACAAATGCGGTGAATGCTGTATATGACAGCAAAGGCAGCAATTACGGGAGATCGCCATGCCGCGTTCAGGTGGGTCCTATTCCACGAGCGAATTGTCCCGGAAGTCCGGCGATATCATCGCCGAGGCGCTGCGCCGGCCGGTGATGATCACCCAGCGCAACAAGCCGCGCCTCGTGCTCCTCAACATTGAAGACTATGAGCGGCTGATGCGCCAGTCGGACGCTCGTTCAGCGGGGACCATCGAGACGATGCCCCACGGCCTTCTCGCAGAGTTCGAGAATGCCGTCGACGCCTACGCGCGGGAGGATGAGGCCGGAAAGCCATGAGCTTCGACGACATCCAGACCGCGACTGTCATCCGCTATCCCTATCTCTGGGCGCGGCAGGCTCGTGCCGGCGAGACTGAGGGCCGCAAGGATCGGCCCGTCGCCGTCGGCGTGCGCATCGTCCGGCCGGACGGCGATCTCGTGCTCTTCTTTCCGATCACCACCAAGGAGCCGGAAGCATCGCGGTTCTTTGCCGAGATCCCGGCCATCGAAAGGCGCCGTGCCGGGCTGGATGCCGATCTGCGCCTCTGGCTCATCCTCGACGAATTCAACACCGATCTTGTCGGTAGGTCCTTCTATCTCGAACCCGAGCCGCCCATCGGCCGCTTCAGCAAGGCGTTCTTCCTGCCGCTGCTGCGCCGGTTCATCGCCCGCCGGCAAGCCTTCACCGAGGTCAGCCGTTTCCGTTGACGCCGGCGTCGCCATAGCCGCGACGTCGTTTCGTCCGGGCGAGGCGCGAGAACGCGCCTTCAGCCTGTTCCGGCTGATCGAAGGTCTCCATCATCGACTGGCCGTTCGTGCCGATCCGGCCCCAATTGCGGATGACCGTCGCCCCGCCGAACAGCGTCGGCTGGAGGGAGAGCGTATAAAACCGGCGCATGTTCCGTGCGGGATCGATGCGGCGGAGATGCAATGGGCCTGGTGCCGTTCTTTCCATGGAGCGAGTCTCGCGTCCCAGGGAAAGGACGTCCAACGACTTCCATGAATCGATCCTGCGGGACCGATTCATTCCGATGATGGATCAGCCGCACCAAGGATGCCGGGCCCCGTCCCAGCGGCGGGCCAGGCCCTCCTGCACCAAAATGTTGCCGATTGAGTGCCCCTCGCGCGTGAGCGTCCGCAGCTTGCGCCCGTACTGATCTTCGTCGCGCCAACCGGCGACGCGCGAGAACGGACCGGCGTTCAGAAGCTCCCACAGTCGCCGCTTCGCTACCTCCCCCTTCACCCGTTCCCCCGACGCAATTTCGGCCGCCTCGACACGGACGCGCCTGGTCACGGCGCAGTTTGCTTCCGATGGAAGCGGTTCTCGCCGACGCAGGCCTTCATGTCCGATCGCCGGAACCAGATTGCGCGCCCGCAGCGCAGCGGCGCATTGCCCGCAGTGAAGACGATCTGCTCGTCGGTCCGCATGCGCAGGACCTCATGCGGCAGGATCAGCGGCCGGCGCGTGAGCTGCTTGGAGCGCGTGCGCGACGATCCCGACATCTGCGACGAGCGGCTGAGCTGGTCGACCTCGACCGTGGTATCGCCGCAGCGCTTCGAGATGTAGTCCGCCGTCTCGGGATCGTTGATCGCGGCGAAGGAAATCCAGGATGCGCTCTCGAACCATTTGCTCGTCGCATCGCGCCCGCCATAGGCTTCGCGCATCTGGCCGATCGACTGATAGAGCATCACGAGCGAGATGCCGTATTTGCGGCCTGCATCCCGCGCGGTCTCAAGGATGCGCAGGTAGCCCAGGCGGGCCACCTCATCGAGCAGGAACAGGGTGCGGTCCTTCACCGCGCCATTGCGATTGTAGATGGCGTTGAGCAGCGAGCCGATGATGACGCGCGCGAGACCGGCATGGTTCTCCAGCGTCTTCAAATCGAGGTTGATGAAGATGTCGGTTCGCCCTTCCGAAAGCTCCGCCGTTGTGAAGCTCGAGCCCGACACCAGCGCGGCATAGTTGGCATAGGAGAGCCAGTGCGTCTCCTTCACCGCGTTGGCGTAGACACCCGAGAACGTCTCCGGCGTCATGGCGATGAATGGCGCGACGTTCTCCTTCACGAACTCCGATTCCGAATTGTCGTAGATGGCCTGAAGCCGCTCGCGCAGCTTCGGCTCCGGCTCGGACAAGTTGGCGCGGACCTGGCGCAGATGCTGGCCCTCCCTTTCCGTATGACCCGACAGGCAGACGTCGGCGGTCAGTGCCGTCAGCAACTGCAATGCCGAGGCGCGGAAAAAGTCGTCGCGCGCCGAACCTTGGCGCGGATTGTCGGTGATGACCCAGGAGGCGACGGCGGCGATGTCCTCCTCTTTCGTGGCCCCGTGCTGCCCGATCCAGTCGAGCACGTTGAAGCCGGTTGCCGCTGAGCGCGGATCAAGCACGAAGACTTCGTGGCCAGCGCCGCGCCGATGCGCCGCGACCATTGGCGCGACCTCGTTCGACGGATCGAGGACAACGAGCCCGCCACCCCATTTGAGTGCCGTAGGTACCGTCACCGACGTGGTCTTGAAGCCGCCGGAACCTGCGAACACGATGCCATGCGACGACCCGAACGAGGCGTCGAAGCAGAGGAGGGGAGACTTGCCGCCGGCTCCCCATGTCTCCGCATCCTCGGCGCGGAATGTCCGCTCGGAGACGGCATCGCGATCGACGCGATAGCGCTCGCCGACGACGATGCCGCCCCCATCGGGGAGCAGACGGCCGGCGTCGTTCATCGCCATCCAGTCGGACTCGCCATGGATGGCCCGCTTGCCTCGGATGCGGCGCGGGGCGGCGACCGCGAAGGCCGCATTGCCCTTCACCGCGACCCGAAGCGCGAACACGCTGGCGAGCGCCGCGATCGTCGCGCCGGCGATCGTTGCCGGATCGGTATAGGAAAGAAGCCGCTCCCCCGCCGGCACCGTGTTGGCGAAGGCATGCAAACGTCCGATCTCATGCCAGACAGCGATGGCGGCGACGGCCAAGCCTCCGAGCGCGACACCCCAGCCCGCCGACCGGATCGCCGTCGCTCCCGCCGATGCGAACAGGAAGATGATGCCGACCGTGGCCGCCATCGCATAGGGTAGGGCGATGCCGATCCGGCCGAGCAGCATGCGGGCGCCCGGCGTCGATCCGAGCTTCGAGAGCCAGATTTCGATGCCGGCGCTAACGAGGCACAGGCCCACCATCAGCACGATCGGCGCGATCGCGAGCACAATCCTATTCTCCTTCATGGCCGAATGCTTTCGCGCCGATCGCCGTCAGGCGCTCGCGTTCCGCCTCGCCGCCCTTGAGCCGGTGAGCCGCATCGATCAGCAACCCCAGCAGCAATGCACGCTTCTCGAAGCGAAGTCCGGCCTTGGCGATCAGGCCGCCGAGCTCGATTTTTTCCCGGGTGTCCTTCTTCCGGGCGTCGGAGGTATCGGAGCGGCGCATGCGCTCACCCCTCCTGATCCGCGCCCGCAGACGCGCCAGCCGCGACGGAGGTGGCGGCCTTCGCGGAGCGGCTGCCGTCTTTGCGAAATTTCCCCACCACTTCCTCGAAGGCCGACAGCAGCGCGCCTTCCTCGATCTCGATCTCGCCAATCCCGGCTTTCAGCGCGATGCGGCCGATGCGCTCTGCTTCCCTAGTCTCTGCCTGTTTGAGCTGGTCCTGGAGCCTGGCGATCTCTTCCCTGATCTGTCGCGACGGTTTCTTCATTCCGGATGAGCCTCCTTGTCTGGATCGAACGAAGCGCCAGACAAGCATCGACGGGGAGGGCGCGAAGCGCACCCCCGTTAATTCTACAGTCGGCGGAGCCGATGCCGTTTGAGATCATCCCGCCGTTCCGAAGGAATGGTCCAAGGGCGCAGTTATACGTCGCTGGCGCGACGTGCTGCTTCCCGCCCCGCCGGGTGGGGCCGATCCCGACGAACACCATGTTCGTTCGTCGTCGGGACCGCTCCAGCCGTGGCCATCACGCATTTCACCGTCCAGATCATCAGCCGCGGCAATGGCCGCAGCGCTGTTCTGTCGGCCGCGTACCGCCATTGCGCCCGCATGGAGCACCAGGGGGAGGCGCGCACCGTCGACTATTCGAACAAGCACGGCCTGATCCATGACGAGTTCCTGTTGCCTCCGGACGCGCCGGCCTGGGCACGCGCTCTGATTGCCGATCGTTCGGCCGCAGGCGCGGCGGAGGCGTTCTGGAACAAGGTCGAGGCCTTCGAGAAGCGCTCCGATGCCCAGTTCGCACGGGAGGCGATCATCGCTCTGCCGGTCGAGCTCACCCGTGAGCAGAACGTCGGCTTGATGCGGCAGTTCGTGGCGCAGGAGATTCTTGCGCGCGGACAGGTCGCTGACTGGGTCTATCACGACGAGCCCGGCAATCCGCATGTCCATCTGATGACGACGCTGCGGCCGCTGGTCGAGGAGGGCTTCGGAGGAAAGAAGGTCGCCGTCATCGGTGATGACGCACAGCCGCTGCGCACCAAGGCCGGCAAGATCCGCTATGAGCTGTGGTCCGGCGACAAGCGGGAGTTCCTGGCGCAGCGGGCGTGCTGGGTCGACCTGCAGAACCACCATCTGGCGCTCGCCGGCCTCGACATCCGCGTCGACGGCCGCTCCTATGCCGAGCGCGACATCGACCTCGTGCCGACCACGCATATCGGGGTCGCCGCGAAGGCGATCGAGCGCAAGGCCAAGCGTGAAGGCTGGGCGCCGGGGCTCGAGCGGCTGGAGGCTTTCGAGGACAACCGTGCCGAGAACGCCAGCCGGATTGAGCGGCGTCCGGAGATCGTGCTCGACATCGTCAGCCGCGAGAAGAGCGTCTTCGACGAGCGCGATATCGCCAAGATCCTCCATCGCTATGTCGATGATCCCGGCACCTTCCAGAACCTGCTGCACCGGATCCTCCAGAGCCCGGACGTCGTACGGCTGCAGGCCGAGGGCATCGATTTCGCGACGGGCGCGCGGGCGCCGTCGCGGCATACGACGCGCGAGCTGATCTGGCTCGAAGCCGAGATGGCCAACCGCTCGATCGGCCTCGCCAAGGTCGATGGCTTCGTCGTCCGGGAGAAGGTGGCGGAAGCGGTGCTAGCGCGGCACGCGCATCTCTCGGCCGAGCAGCGCGCGGCGATCGAGCATGTGACGGCGCCGGCGCGGATCGCGGCGGTGGTCGGCCGCGCCGGCGCTGGCAAGACCACCATGATGCGCGCCGCGCGCGAGGTGTGGGAAGCGGCCGGTTATCGCGTTGTCGGCGCAGCGCTCGCCGGCAAGGCCGCCGAGGGGCTCGAGAAGGAAGCGGGGGTCGTCTCGCACACGCTCTCGTCCTGGGAGCTGCGCTGGCAGAACGGCCGGGACCCGCTCGACGCGAAGACGGTCATGGTGATCGACGAGGCCGGCATGATCGCCTCGCGCCAGATGGCGACCTTCGTGGAGGCCGCTTCGCGGGCGGGCGCCAAGCTCGTGCTGGTCGGCGATCCCGATCAGCTCCAGCCGATCGAGGCGGGCGCCGCGTTCCGGGCGCTCGTCGAGCGCACCGGCTATGCTGAACTCGAGACCATCTATCGCCAGCGCGAGCAGTGGATGCGGGACGCTTCGGTCGATCTTGCCCGTGGCCGGGTGGCGCAGGCGCTGTCTGCCTATCGCACTCACGGCCGGATTCTCGGCTCCGAGCTCAAGGCACAGGCGATCACCAGCCTGATCGACGACTGGAACCGCGATTTCGATCCGGCGAAGTCGACGCTGATCCTCGCCCATCTGCGGCGCGACGTCCGCTCGCTGAACGACCTGGCGCGCGCCAAACTCATCGAGCGCGGCCTTCTGGAGGTGGGGTTGGCCTTCAGAACCGAGGACGGAGAGCGCCGCTTCGCCGTCGGCGACCAGATCGTGTTTCTGCGGAATGAAGGCTCGCTCGGCGTCAAGAACGGCATGATCGGCAAGGTGGTGGAGGCGGAACCAAGGCGCTTCGTCGCCGAGATCGGCGAGGGTGAACATCGCCGTCGTGTCGAGGTCGATCAGCGCTTCTACCGCAACGTCGACCACGGCTATGCGACCACGGTTCACAAGTCCCAGGGGGCCACGGTCGACCGCGTGAAAGTGCTGGCGACGCTCTCGCTCGACCGGCACCTGACCTATGTGGCGATGACCCGGCACCGTGAGGATGTCGCGCTCTATTACGGTCGCCGTTCCTTCGGCAAGGCCGGCGGGCTGATCCCGATCCTGTCGAAGCTGAACGCCAAGGAGACGACGCTCGATTATGCGGGCGGCCGCTTCTATCGCGACGCTCTGCGCTTTGCCTCGAACCGCGGCCTGCACATCGTCCAGGTCGCCCGGGTCCTCGTTCGCGATCGCGTCCGTTGGACCGTCCGCCAGAAGGAGAGGGTAGCCGATCTGGCGCAGCGGCTGCGGTTCGTCGGCGAGAAGCTCGGCCTGGTCGAGCCGCGCAAATCAACCGTCACCGCCACGAAGAAGGAGGCCGCACCGATGGTCGCCGGCGTTACCGTATTCCCCAAATCCCTCACCGAGGCCGTCGAGGACAAGATCCTCGCCGATCCCGCCGTGATGAAGCAGTGGGAGGAGGTCTCCACGCGCTTCCGGCTGGTCTTCGCCGACCCGGAAACCGCGTTCCGGGCGACCGCCATGGACGCCATGCTGAAGGATCCCGCTGCGGCCAGCTCGACGCTGGAGCGGCTTGCGGCGAAGCCGGATTCCTTCGGCGCCCTACGTGGCAAGACCGGTTTGCTCGCCAGCAAGGCCGACAAGCAGGAGCGCCAGCGCGCCGAGGTCAATGCGCCAGCCCTGAAGAAGGACATCGAGCGCTATCTGCGCCTGCGCGCGGAGGCCGAGCACAAGCATGAGGCTGAGGAGCGGGCGATCCGTCATCGTGTCGCCGTCGATGTCCCGGCTCTCTCGGCAGCCGCGCACCGAGTGCTCGAGCGCGTGCGCGACGCTATCGACCGCAACGACCTTCCCGGTGCGCTCGGCTTCGCGCTGGCGGACAAAATGGTCAAGGCCGAGCTCGACGCCTTCGGACGCGCGGTCTCGGAGCGATTTGGCGAGCGCACCCTGTTGGTCAACGCAGCCCGTGACGCCGGCGGCAGCGTTTTCGAGAAAGCGGCGGAAGGGCTCCGTAGCATCGAGCGCGAAAAGCTTCGAGAGGCATGGCCACTCCTGCGCACATCGCAGCAGCTCGCCGCCCACGAGCGCACCGCCGCGCGGATGAAGCAGGCGGAGGAACAGCGCTTGTCGCTGCGCCAGAGCCCGGTGATGAAGCCGTGAGGCGCCAACGACTACTCGTCGTCCTGACTGGCGGTGTCGCACTGCCGATCATGATCGTCGCCGCCGGCTGGTTGGGCGGTCTGCGCATCAACACCACCCCGAGCGAACCCCTGGGTTTGTGGCGGATCGATCGGCTGGATCGTCCGGTCGCCATCGGCGATCTCGTCTTCATCTGCCCGCCACGGACTGCCGTATTCGCCGAGGCCCTTGCCCGCGGCTATCTCCGGCGCGGCCTCTGCTCAGGCGGGATGGCGCCGCTCATCAAGACGGTGGTCGCCGCGTCCGGTCAGTGGATCGAAATCGGCCGCGATGTCCACATTGATAGCGAGCCCCTTCCCCACTCCGCGATCCGGGCGGCCGATGCAGCAGGGCGACCACTTCACTCCTCTGCTGGCGGCCTGGTGCCGGCCGGACACCTTTTCCTCCACTCGTCCTTCGCGGGGTCCTATGACTCAAGATATTTTGGGCCGGTGCCGGTCGATGGCCTGCTCGGTTTCGCCCGCCCACTGGTCACCTTCGATCCTTGAGCGCTGGCGATCGCCGATCCTTGTGCTTGCAGCCGTCGTTGTGGGGGCTGTTGGCTGGAGTGGTCATGTGCTCACCTTACCGGTCGCGTTGCTATTCCCTGTTTTGTGGTCGTCGGCGCCGTCACGGATGACGGTTGGACTGATCTCGGCAGGCTACTTCCTCGCCGCCTCGCGCGGCCTTCCTCAGGGTGTTGCGACCTTCTTCGCGTCCGATTTCGGACTGGGCCTGCTGCTTTGGGTTGGCGCGTCACTTTCCTTTGTCGTGGTCCAGGCCGCGCTTTGGATGAAGCGACCGGGAACAGAAAAAGGGCTGCGATTTCTGTTGGCGACGGCTCTGATGGCGGCACCGCCTTTTGGGATCACCGGCTGGGCGCAGCCGGTGACGGCTGCCGGCGTCCTTTTTCCCGGATGGAGTTGGTGGGGGCTGGCAGCGACCGTCATTGGCCTCGTCCTCCTGACGACGGACCGATGGCGGTCGGCGCTTTTCGTTCTCTACGTCGCCTGGCCTTGGTCGGCCGTGATCTGGGTGCCGCCTATAGAACCCGCCAAGTGGAAGGCTGTGGATCTCGACCTCGGTCGAAGCCTCGGTAGGGACCTCGCGCTTGAGCGACAACGCGAGCTGGTCGAGAGAGCGCGGCTGGCCGCAGCCGAGGTCGCGGATGTGGTGGTCCTGCCCGAGAGTGCGCTCGGCTTCTGGACCCCGACCGTCGAGAGGCTATGGCATGACGAGTTCGGCGGCGGCGAAATCACCGTTGTTGCCGGCGCGGCAATCGTCGACGACAAGGGCTATGATAATGCCATTGTCGCAATCTCGGCGGCGGGCAGCCAGATTCTCTATCGTGAGCGTATGCCCGTTCCCGTCTCCATGTGGCAGCCATGGAGGGCCCTGACCGGCCATGTCGGCGGCGCGCGGGCGAATTTCTTTGCCAATCCGGTCGTCGAGCTCGCGGGAGCGAGGATCGCGCCGCTGATCTGTTACGAGCAGCTCCTGGTCTGGCCGATCCTGCAGTCGATGTTGCACGCTCCCGATGTTGTCATCGGCGTCGGCAATGCCTGGTGGACGGCCGGATCGTCAATCACAGATATCCAGCGGGCCAGCCTGACGGCGTGGGCGAGTTTGTTCGGTCTCCCGCTCGTCGTCGCGCTCAACACCTGAGGAAAAGGAGGCGGGATGATCGACGTGGCCCTCATCCACCAATGCGCGGATCCTGATCTCAAACCGGCCATCGTGGAGAGGTTTATCGAGCAGGCGGGATCCCCGGATCCTCTTGCCGTCACGATCCGCACTGGCAATCGCGCCATTCTCGCGCCAAGGCCGACGACGACCGAGGAAGCCTTGGAGCTCGTCCGGCAGCATGTCGGCCGCAATGTCGTACGCGTTGGCATTACCCAGTATCCGGCCGGACTGGGCCTCTCCGATTCGCGCGAGCTGAAGCCCGACCTGCTCGACGCGTGCGCGAATGTCCGAATGGGGACAGCCTTGTTCGCCAAGGTCTACCGGATCGTCGTCAAATGGTATGGCGGCCCGCGAGATGAAGCCGTCGAAGACGCCATTCTCGCCTGGCTGACCGGTACATTCGAGGGCGTCGGCGTGTTCAGCGCGCCGGATCCAGGCTCGATCGGGTCGCAGGAAGTTCCGATGACGCCAAGCGAGCGTGCCGAGTACGCCTCCGACCTGCAGGTGCCGGAGCCTTCGGTGACGACGGAACTGGACGATCCGAACAAGGCTGGGATTCGGGTCGATCTGTCGGGCATCGGTTCCGGCAAGCCGTGAAACTGGTAGAGACGAGCGCTCGCCTTTATGAGGTCGGCTCACCGACGTCCGATCCGGCAAGCTAGATCGGGATATCTCGCGTTCCATGCAGCACGCGCCAGACATCGACATGGTCGGGCCGCTCGACATAAAAGATCAGATAGGGATAGCGCTTGAGGCGGAGGTTCAGCAGATTGGCGATCTGCATCTCAAAGGCGTAGCGCGGTGAGCCGGCATCGGGATGTTGCGCGATCAGGCGATCGACCTGCTCAACATCATCGATCAGGCCGAGAGCCACATGGGGCCGGTTTCCCGGAGATAGTGATCGACGATGTCTTCGATATCCCGGCGCGCGTTCGCGCGGCACAACCGGCTTGCTGTTCATTTGAACGCAGAGCGATTGATATGCGCGCACAGGTCGCTGAAATAGCTCTCATCGATGGGGGTGGTCGCGGGCGACAAGGCACCCTCAAGCAGCATGCTGCGGAGTTTCCCCCGGTCCTGGTCCTGGCGAATCAGTTCGCGGACACATTCGCTGCTCGTCGCATATCCCCGCTGCGCGACCTGCTGATCGACGAAGCTCGTCAGGCCATCGGGCAGGGAGATGTTCATCTTGCTCATGCCGAGAGGATAGAGCTTGGCAAAAATTTGCAAGTTTGACGTTATGCAAACCTGAATGGCGCGCTGCCACGGCACAGCCTTCGGGCGATATGGAGGGTTGTGCGGCGGCGCGGTGCAAGCCGCCGCGTTAGCGTGCTGCAGATCGGGCGTTGATAATAGTTATTGGCATCTGCCATAATGAGCCAAGGAGGATGCCACCATGCCCATCAGCGCTGACCTTGGCCAACAGCTTGAGACCTATGTGACTGCGCTCGTCTCCACCGGACGTTATGGCTCCAAGAGCGAGGTGCTCCGCGAGGGCGTACGGCTGCTGCAGGAGCGGGAGACCCGTCTGGCGGCGCTCGATGCCGCGCTTGCTCGCGGTATCGAGGATGCTGACGCCGGGCGTGTCAGGCCGGCAAAGGATGTCTTTGACCGCCTTGAAGCCAGGTTTCGGGTTGCGGCGACGAAAGCCTCCGGTGAATGATCCTCGTCCTTACTGCGGAGGCCGAGGCCGACCTTGAGCGGATCGGCGATCATATCGCCCGCGACAACCCGCAGCGCGCCCTCTCCTTCCTGCTGGAACTGCGAGAGCGCACCGAGCGGCTGCTCGACATGCCCCGGTCCTATTCGCTGGTTCCGCGCTATGAGCATGCTGGCGTTCGGCGCTGCGTGCATGGCAACTACCTGATTTTCTACCGCATCGGCTCCCATGCCATCGAGGTACTGCACATCCTCAACGGCGCTATGGACTATGAGCGGCTGCTATTTCCCGAGTAGGGAATGCCATGGTCGCGCCTCGCGGCATGCCATGATCATGGCATGCAAATTTGGCATGTGTCGTGGACGGCCAAGCTGCGACCGTCAGTCCGAGCCGATGAAGCCCCGCTCTAGAGCAATCGCGACGGCGTGGGTGAGATTGGTAGCTTTAAGCTTCGCGCGGGCATTGTCGAGATAATGCTGCACCGTCCTGTGCTGGACATTGATGAGGGCGGCGATCTCGGGCATGTATTTGCCCTTCGACGCCCACCTGAGACAGAGAAGCTCCTTCGGCGTAAGCGAGCAATGCTCGGCCGCGAGCGGCGTCTCGGCAAGCGCCCGTAGCCGGTAATGCACGCCAATCGCGGCCTGTGCGGCCCGGCCGGCATCTCCGAGCATGGAGGTATTCACCCGTTCACGCGATGAGGCAAGAGTCAGCATCAGCATGGTGCCGAAGCTGCCACGCACGGGAACCGACACGCCCGAACGAATGCCGTGGTCGATCGCCTCGGAATAGAACAGCCTCTGCGCTTTCGGATTGGATCGCCTGGGACAGTCGTCAGCCGACCAAGTGAACAACTCCATCCGGCGGCGTGCGGTCGTCACGACGGGGTCGATCTCCGAGTACCCCCGATCCAGGTACACGTCCTGCCATTCTTTAGGATAGTTGTTGCAGGTGATGATGCCGGATGCCGCCGTCTGGAGATAGGCGAAGCGGTCGAACCCGCAAGCATGCGCGTAGTTTCGCAAGACCACCGTGACCGAACGCGCGTCCTGGGCAATGTCGATGGCATCGATGAGCGATTGAATCTCGGCATTCACCTCGATCTCCCACAATTTCCGTGTGTCGTTGCACGGCGTCGCGGGTGAGATGGCATTGTGTGCCGGGGAGATCAGCCGACAGCAGACGCCAATTCGATGAGGCAGGCGGAAAACTCGATGACTGCGGCAGATCTTCGTGATTGTCGGGCGGACACCGGTGCCGGGAACGTTGATGTCTCGACTACCATTAGGCAGGGTATCCCGCTATGCAGTGACGAAGCCGACCCTGTCGATCCGCTGGAGTTTCCTTGTGCCGCATGAGCCGCGATCCGCGGAGGTCGCTTTGTCCGATTGCCGGCTCACCCCATGCCGGGCGCTATGGGTAGGCTGGGGACTGTTGGCGATTATCGATGTCGTCGACCGGCTTCTGACCTTCGAGAGTGTGGCCGCTGCGTTGATGCTGACGGCATTCACCTATCCGGCGGCTACGCTGCTCGCGGCTGGCCTGTGCCGGCTTTTCGATCATGCCTTTGCCGATACGCAGCTGACGCTACTCCAGATCGTGATCACGGTCGGTCTGTGTGTCTTGGCGGGGGCTTGCATCGTCACGATGATGACGACGATCCGGGTGGCGATGGGCTGGAGCATGCTGGGTGGGCGCCCGCTGGAAGAATTTGTCATTCCGACCGGGCGGTACTCGATGGCGTTCCTGGCCTGGAGCATCCTGTACTTCTGGATGGCGACGGAGGCGGCCCGGCAGCGCGAGCAGCAGCGCATGGCACAGATTCAGATGGAGGCTCTGCGTGCTGAGATCCATGAACTCCAGCTCCAACTCGACCCGCATTTCCTGATCAATGCCCTCAACGGGGTTGCCGAAGAGACGCATGACAATCCCGAACGGGCCGTCTCGATGATCCGGGATCTCACCACCTATTTGCGGCATGTGCTGGCGGGGCTGCGCACGCCGATCGTGTCTGTGGGCTCCGAAATCGAGGGGCTCAGTGCCTATCTGCGCCTCCAGCAAGCAAGGTTCGGGGAGCGGGTGAATGTTAGCCTTTCGGTCGATCCGGCCGCGGCCGAGAAGCCTGTTGCCAATCTGCTGTTCCAGCCGCTGGTCGAGAATGCTTTCGAGTATGGTGACCGGTCAGTAAGGCTGGATGTGTCGATCCGGATCAGTCTGGACGGCGAGGCCTTGAGGATCGAGATCGAGAATACCGGCCATCTGGCATCGGCCATCAAGGCACGACCCGATCATGGCCTCGGCCTTCAGAATGTCCGCCGGCGTCTCGATGTGCACTATCCTGGTCGGCACCACTTCATCCTCCGTCAGTTGGAAGATGAAGGCGATACGCGCGTGGCGGCTGTACTGCGACTGGAGGGTGAGCCGTGCTCCGTGTCGTGATCGCCGATGACGAGCCACTTGCTCGCCGTGCCATGCGCCGCCTTCTGGCAGTGCGACCGCAGATCGAGATTGTCGGTGAAAGCGAGAGCGTGACCGAGACGCTGGATCTGATTGGTCGACTTCGACCGGACCTGATCTTCCTCGACATCCGGCTCAATGGTGGCGACGGCTTCGATCTACTGGCGGCATTAGAGAACGCGCCGAAGGTGGTGTTCGTCACCGCCTATGCCGAATATGCGGTCGATGCTTTCGGGGTTCAGGCCGTCGACTACCTCCTGAAACCGGTGGATCCTGACCGACTCGATACGGCCATTGAGCGGGTGCAGCACCTTCTGGTGCCGGGTGAGGAGGGACCAGAGCCGCGGATCGAATTGCGGTCAACCGGACAGGTTGTTCTCGCTGCTCCGTCCGATATGGCGGCGGTCATCGCCGAAGGGGATTTCAGCCGGTTCATTCTGTCCGATCAGCCCTCCCTGCTGGTGCTGGGTACCCTCGGTCAGTTCGAAGCAATGCTGCCGTCGCCACCATTGGTGCGCCTGGGTCGATCGATCATGGTGAATATCAACCGTCTACAACGCGTCGAGACCCGTTCGCGCGACGATGTGCGGCTGACGCTGCGGGGAGTGCCAGATCCGATCAATATCGGTCGCGTTGCGGCCACGCGACTGCGTCAGCTGTTGCCTGCTCGCAAGGAATAGGAGAGGTTCGATGTGCCACGAGGCTGTTTAACCCCGGTAGGCTCCGGGGAAGATCATATCCTGATCAACCAGGACGTTGAACCGGTATCCCGGCCGGATCTCCAGCGTCGGCTGGACGTCAAGGTTCTTGTTGATGGTCCGTTCGGCAACCCGGCCAAATGTTTCGGCGAAATTGATCCGCGCAGCATCCGCGGGGGTCATGGAGTTGTCGAAGGAGTTCTGGTTCTGTGGGATGGCGAGGTCGATGCCGGTGCCGATGACGGCGATCAGGATCGCGGCGCCGAAGGTCTGCAGATATTTGTTGTCGACCTGATCCTTGAAGCCGCCATAGCCCGACGCATCCGTGCCGGCCATGCCGCCGATCTGCAGGGTCGAGCCGTTCGGGAAGATGATGTCAGTCCAGACAACGAGAACGCGCGACTGGCCGAACGACACCTTGCTGTCATAGCGGCCAAACAGCTTGGCGCCTTATGGTATCAGCAGGCGGTGTCCAGTTGCTGAATCATAGACGTTCTGGCTGACCTGCGCAGTGATGCGGCCGGGAAGGTCCGAGGTGATGCCGGTGACCAGGGTGGCGGGTATCACCGAGCCACGCTTGAGTTCGAAGCGCGATTGCTGCGGCACGACCTGGTTCGGCAGGTAGCCGAGGTCCTTCAAGTCGGCATTAAGGAAGGCCTCCTTCTGGTCCTGGCCGTTGGGATCGCGGTTCTGCTCGGCAAGGCCGGCCGCCAGTGCCGAGCCGTGGAGATCGACTGTCGCGGCCCGTGACGTCGTGTGGGCAGCTGGTGCTTGAGCGGACGCGACGGTGCCTGCGTTCAGCTTGCTGCGATCGATGGCGAGAGGGGCGTCAAAAGCCGCCTCATTGGCCTGCATGCGCGCCATCTGCTGACGGTGATATTGGCGCATGTATTGCTCTTCCTGCTCACGCTTGAGACGCGCGCGCCAGACGCCATCCGCCTCCAGTGTCGGCGCGTTCTGTGGTTCGGCCCGCTGTGGTTGCGGCGAGAAAGGATTGGAGCCGGTTGCCGGCTTCGTCTCGATCGTGGGCTGTTGCGCCGGCTGCGGCTGGAACGCCGGCACTGGGCTCGGTTCGCCGATGATTCCGTCGCTAACGCCACGCTTGAGTTGATCGGCATAGGTGGAGGCGGGCGCCCCGGACGTCGGGCTGAGCCCGGTACTGCGGCGCGTGTAGAGGCCGCGCGAGGTCAGGCCGTAGAAAATCACGCCGAGGAAGGCGACCACCAGAATGATGACGATGATGACCGGCAGCCGGTTGATGCGGCGAATTTTGCTGTCGGCGTTCGACGGGCCGCCGAGCTTGAGCGATTGCATCCTGTTCGCCTCCCCTATCCGCGCTGCATGACGGAGAGCGGGCTCGCGGGTGCGGCCCCGGCCGATGTGACGGTGTAGGCCCGACCGATCTCGACACTGCTGGTCGACAGACGCGCCAGCATCCGCGCCAGCATCTGGCCGTCGAAAGGCTCGATGACATAGGCGAGGGTAACAAGATCCTGCGCGCTGTCGGTCTTCTGGTTGGTGACGACCGCGTAACCCCAGCCCTTCAATGTGGCCTCCAGTGCCTCGCCGAAGGGGGTGCCGTCCTGCTTCAGGACGACCGTTATCTTGCCGGGACCGACCTGTTCGGCCAAGCGGCTCACCATGTCGCCGGCAATGGCGCTCGCAGCCGGACCGGACATCTCATTCGGCGCCGTGCTGGTCGTGAGGCCACCGGCCCCAAGCGTCTGGCAGCCGGCGAGACCCACAGCGAACACAAAGGCGAAGGTGATTGCACCGACACGGATGATTGTCATCACTCCCCTCCCCGCCGGATTGTGATTTTGTCCTGATTCCAGCCGACACCGGAGACCAGCACCGCCCGGTCGATGGCATAATCGACCACCATCATGTCGCCCCTCATCCGATAGTTGACGATTCGGTTCTGACCTCCGGATGTGACGAAGAGGACCGGGGCGTCCTGGGCCGAGACGGAGCTGGGGAATTGGATGTAGGTCTTGGTTCCGTCCGAATAGACGCGTGTCGGTCGCCATCGGGCGTTGCCTGACAGCGAGTACGCGAAATTCAGCTGATCGGCCGGAACGCCGGCGCCCGGGATGGTGCTCGCCTCGAGGCGAGCATTGATGTCGGCGAGGCTTGCCGAGACGTCCTCGGGGTACTCGAAGCCGACGCGTGCCATGTACTGCGTTGAATGGGACTTGAGCTGGATGTGGTAGGTGCGACGCGAGGTCGTGACCACCATGGAGGTGACGAGGCCGGGCTCGGATGGCTTGACGATGAGGTGGATCGCCTGACCGCCGGCGGCGCCGGAAGTGGCGGGTTCCACCTTCCATCGCACGGTGTCGCCGACCAGCACGTCGCGGACGACCTCGCCCGCCTGGAGCTCGATGTCGCAGACCTGAAGCGGCGAACAGACCACCGAGGGCTGGACCTCACCGTAGAGAAAGATGACCTTGCCGTCGGGGCCGCGGGTCACCAGTCCCCGACCTCCACGCCATTGGCCGGAAAGACCGATACCTTTGGCTTCATTGCTCGTTATGCCCTGGGCGCAGGCGTCCGACGAAAATGAAGCGCAGGAGGCGAGAATCGTCATGGAGAGGAGTGCGGCCCGAGACCGCCGCGTCGAGACGTTCATGTGCGGGTCGATGCCTTTCAGAGCTGCGCCGTCCAGTCGAAGTCGCGCAGGTAGAGACCGATGGGATTGAGGCGAATGGTGGCTTCGTCCTGGGGTGGAGTAAGTGTAACGGAAGCGATGCCGCGGAAGCGGCGAACCGCGGTCTCCTTGCCTTTGCGGTCGCGCTCGAGCTCGGTCCAGTCGATCTGCCAGGACTGAGGTGAGAGGGCGACGATATTGTTGACCTCGATTGCGATGGTCGCGTTCTTTGCCTTTTCGAAAGGCGAGCTCGAGCGAAACCAACCATTGATCTTTTCGGTCGCGGGATCCGAGGTCCGCAGCATGGCGTAAGTGCGGTCGATATACCCCTTCTGCACCACGGCATCGGGCGTGACGGATCGGAAGTTCGAGATGAACGAGCCGAGCGTCGCGCGCACCACGCGCGGGTCCGCATACTCAATCTGCTGCGGAGTACCGGCGCTTACGGCCGTGCCGAGCTTGTCGACCTCGACGATATAAGGAACAAGCTTTACCTGTGTGCTCTGGAACAAGGCATAGGAACTGCTGACAAGTGCCATGACGAGGCCAGTGATGCCGACCACCCGCCAGGCTGCGGCCGCGCGGACATAGGATCCGTAACGCTCGTTCCACTCCTGTTTCGCCGCGAGATAGGGGTTGTCCGGTGTACTACGCGCGGCCATGCGGCCTCCGTGTGTTCGAGCAGCGCTGCAAGTGCATCCCTACTTTCCTCTGTTCCCGGGGGACGACTTCCGGGCCTCGTCGAGCTTGGCGTTGGCGAGGCCGAGGGTGGAGGTGCCGAAGGTGCCGCGGGCGTCCATCGCCTGGTCGCGGGCTGCCGCGGCAACTGCGCCGCCGGCAGCGCCCACGCCGCTCGCCATGCCCTTGAGGGCGGCTCCGGCCATGGAAGAACCTTGCGCACGTGCGTCCGAGTAACCTGCCGCGCCGGCCTTGGCAGCGCCCCAAGCGAGCGAGCCGCCCCCGACCGAAGTGGCGAGGGCGAAGTTCGCGGCTTGAGCGCCGTGGCGAACGGTCTCCATACCGCCGGTGACGGACACGCCCTGCACCACGCCCTGAAGTATCGCAGGCACATACATTGCGATGACGAACACCACGACGGCTATGCCTGCGATGGCGAGTGCCGTCTGGTACTGGTCACCGACCGACGCATCATTGGCGAGGCCGATCAGCACCTCGGAGCCGATGCGGGCGATCATGACCAAGGCCATCAGCTTCATGCCGACGCTGAAAGCGTAGACCAGATAACGGACGGCAAAGTCCTTGGTGAAGGAGGATCCGCCTAGACCGAGCATGATCATGCCGGCGAGCAGGCCGACATACATCTCGACCAGGACGGAGATGAAGATCGCAGCCACGAGCGAGAAGGCGATGACGCTGACGATCATGGCAAGTGAGGCGGAGAGCGCGAGGGCGTTGTCCTCGAACAGCCCGAAGCTAATCTTCTCGGACATCTTCGACGCAACGGTGAGGCCGGCATTGAAGACATTCGCCGGTGAGGCCGATCCGCTGCCGGCGCCGATTTGGAACAGGCTGTCCACGACGGCTTTCGCGATCACCGGTCCCTGATCGAGCACGAAAGCGAAGAGGCCGATGAACATGATCCGCCGCACCAGCTCGGCGAACCAGCTGTCCAGCGAGGCGGCCTGAAGCGCGAGCCAGACGGCGGCGATGCCGATCTCGATCCCGGCAAGGATCCAGAACAATGAGCGGGCGGCGTTCATGACGGTCGTCTCCCAGCCCTTTGCCGCCGTCACGATCTGGTTCTCGAGCGTATCCAGCACTCTTCCGTCCTGTGCCAGCGCCGGATCGCTCAGGAGAACGCAACCAATCAGGACGAGACCAGCGATGCCTAGGCTGGGTAGGAGCTCACGCCTTACCATCGCGGTCGCAACTCCTGGCCGTTCTCCATGTCGTAGCGCTTCCCGCTGCCGAAGAAGTCTTGCGCGCGTTTCTGCGGTGTGGCCTCCGCCTTGAGGGGAGCTGGCCCGGCGTCAGGTGAAGGACGCAAAAACCAGAGTCCGATGCCCGCGAGACCGAGGATCAAGCACAACGCGACAATGATCAGGGATCTGAACATCACCATTTCGGCTGCATCTCCTGCCCGCCCGAAGTGGAGGGTGCGCTCGAGCGGAAGAAGTCCTCGCGTCGGGCCTGGGCGAGGTCCTTCTGAGCCTGCTCGGACTGATACCAGGTGCCCATCATCGTCACTTGTTGGGAGACGAGACCACGCAGCTTCTGGAGCTGTGCCACCTCCTGGGCGGCGATCTGATGGCCGACCTGCAGAGCCTTCATCTGGCCATCGGCACCCTCCGACATTGAGCGAAGCGAGGACATGGTGGACTCTTCGCTTCCGAACTGCTCCGCGGTGAGGCTCGCCGCTTTGAGAGTGCCGGCGATGGTATCGCGGTTGGTATTCGACCATCCCTCATAGGTCGACGAGAAGGAGGCCCCGTTCGGCAGATTGCTTTTGAAATCCGAGAAGGTCTGGAATCGTTGCTTCAGAACGTCGTCGGCATTGCCCATGGAGAAGGCGATGCCTTGTCCCTGTGCGACGATGTTCTGGAGGCGACCGAGATCGTTTTCGATCTGTCCCCAGACATGGTTTGGCAACTGCGCCGTATTCTGCAGCATATTTGAGTAAATCTTCAGCTGGTTCTGAATTTGCTCGGCAAGCTGGGTGATCTGGGTGACCTGGTTGTTGATTTGTTCGGCGGAGTTGCCGACGAGGCTGACGAGCTCGGCATTGTTGGCGATCTGGGTCCATTCGGTGGCGCCACCGGTGATGCCACCGCCGCCGGCGCACGCACTGTCCATGGATGCAAGGCTCGTCCAAGCTGCGAGGAACGCGGCGGCCGCCAGGGCGCGAGGATCAGACGTTCGGGAGGAGAGAGGCGGCATGGGCGATCCCCCTTTGCTCGAGCCAGTGGCGGGGCCAGTCGGTCCCGTGTTCGGAATGGAGGACGCTGATGCGCTTGAGATCGTCCTTGCCGGAGGCGCCGACGAAGGCGAGAGCGACCGGGCCGAGCGCCATGTCGAACAGGCGTCGGCCGACAGGCGAGGCGACGTAATACTCACGCTTGGGTAGAGCGGTCGCGACGATCTCAATCTGCCGGCTGTTGAATCCGATGCGCTCGTAGAATTCTCGCGTGCCCGGCTCTCGGGCCGATCCGTTCGGCAGACATACCTTGGTCGGGCAACTCTCCTTCAGGACGTCGATGATGCCCGAGCGTTCGGCATCCGAGATCGACTGGGTAGCGAGCACCACGGCGCAGTTGGCCTTGCGCAGAACTTTCAGCCATTCGCGGATCTTACTACGGAACACCGGATGGCCGAGCATCAGCCAGGCTTCGTCGAGGACGATCAGGCTGGGTGCGCCGGTGAGGCGCTTCTCGATGCGCCGGAACAGATAGGTGAGGACAGGCACGAGATTGCGCTCGCCCATGTTCATGAGCTCTTCAATCTCAAAACACTGGAAGCTGCCGAGGGCGAGCCCGTCTTCCTCGGCGTCGAGAAGCTGGCCCATCGGGCCGTCGACCGTGTAGTGGCGCAGCGCGTCCTTGAGCTCGCGCATCTGCACACCAGAGACGAAATCGGATAGCGAGCGGCCCTTGGCCTCGGCCAGCAGGCCGATCTGCCGGGAGATGGCGTTGCGATGATCGGGAGTGACGCTCACGCCCTGCAGCGTCACCAGCGTCTCGATCCATTCCGACGCGAAGGCGCGGTCGGCATCGGTGCCGAGCTCGCCAAGCGGGCAGAAGGCGAGCACCCTCCCCTCCCCTGTCGCCTCACCGCCTATCTCATAATGGTCGCCGCCGACGGCAAGGGTCAGCGGCAGCATCGAGCGGCCCTTGTCGAAAGCGAAGACCTGCGCATCTTCATAGCGTCGGAACTGTGCGGCGATCAGCGCCAGCAGCGTCGACTTGCCGGAGCCGGTCGGTCCGAACACCAGCGTATGGCCGACGTCGTCGACATGGAGGTTGAGGCGGAACGGGGTCGAACCGCTCGCCACCTGCATGAGCGGCGGCGATCCGGCGGCATAGAAAGGGCAAGGAGCGGTTGGGTTTCCCGACCAAACCGAGTTGAGCGGGATAAGATCGGCGAGGTTGCGCGTGTTGATCAGCGGCTCGCGGATGTTCGCATACCAATTGCCTGGCAGGCTGCCGAGATAGGCGTCCGTGGCGTTGAGCGTCTCGATGCGGGCGCCGAAGCCTTCCGCCTGGATCAAGCGGCGGATCGCCTCGCAATGCTCGCGCAGACGGTCGGCCCTATCGTCGAAAAGCACGACCACCGGGGTGTAGTAGCCATAGGCGACGAGCTGCGAGGAGGCCTCGGCGATGGCGTCCTCGGTCTCCGCCACCATCATCATCGCGTCCTGGTCGACCGACCGACTCTGGGTCTGGAACAACTGGTCGAAGAATGGCCGCACCTTCTGCTGCCATTTCTTTCGGGTGCGCTCGAGGCGCGCCCTTGCCTCTTCAACGTCGAGGAAAATGAATCGGCTTGACCAGCGATAGGTAAGCGGCATGTGGTCGAGGGCATTGAGGATGCCCGGCCAGCTTTCGGCCGGCAGGCCGTCGATGGCGACGATGCCGAGGAAGCGGTTCTCGACCATTGGTGTGACGCCATGGCGGAGCTCGGCTGTTGCCAGCCAGTCGAGATACATCGGAATGTCCGGCAGGCGAACCGGATGGATCTCGCCGGTGATGCAGAAACGGATGAACTGGAAGAGCTCGTCGTAGCGGGCGACGTGCGTTCCTCCGCGCTCCTCGACTTCCTGCGTCACCATCCGACGCAGCGAGACGACATTTGCGAGATACTGCTCGATCTCGCGGATCGCGGTTTGGAAAGTGTCGAGCGCCGTATCCGCATAGGAGGCGGATCGGCTCCCAGCATCGGAATAGACGTAGCGGGTCAGCCCCGATCGCCGACGCTCCGGCGGCCGAAAGGTCAGGATTATGGCATGCTGGCACTCATAGTGGCCCTGCTCCCGCTCGAAATGCGCCCGCCGTTCGGCGTCGATCGCCCGGGTCACTGAATCGGGGAAGTGACAGACATCATCTACCGGATAGTCCGTCGTTGGGACCCGGACAGCTTCGACCTGGATCATCCAGTTCGACCCGAGCCGCGCCAGAATCGCGTTGATCTGACGCGAGATGTCGTTGCGTTCGACATTGGTCGAACTCTCGCTGTCCGGCCCGGCAAAGTACCAGCCGGCCATCAGACTGCCGTCCTTCAGCAGGATCACGCCGTTCGCCACAAGGCCTGCATAGGGCACGAGATCGGCGAAGGACGGCCCTGAGTGACGGAAGGAGCGCAGCGCGGCCATGCTCAGAAGCGCCGCCAGGGCGTCGAGGTCGCCCGGTAAACGGGGCGATAGCCGATGTGGCGCACATAGACCCGCCGCATCAGTGGATCGGCCTTTGCCATCATCCGCAGGGCTGCGACCGCGACCAGCCAGATGACGAGGCCGAACAGCGCCGCGTACCAGGTCAGCACCACGAAGATGAGGATGGCGCTCGCAAGCCCGGTGAGGAGCACGAGTTCGCGATCGGCGCCCATCAGAAGGTTCGGGCGCGACAGCGCGCGATGGATGCGCGAACGGGCGAGGCTGGAGTCGAGCTCAGCCATGCGCCCCCTCCCCTCCCCGAAGGGTGACACCGTGCGCTGGCGCGACATCGCCAATCGAGGCACCCGTCGAGCCGAACAGGGCGACGATCTGGGTGGCACCGAGCAGAATTCCGGCGACGAGGACTACATACATGAGCCGTCGCGCAAAATCGTTCAGCTCACCGCCGAAGATCAGCATCCCACCGGCGACCGCGACGGCCGCAAGTGCGATGAAGCCGGCGACAGGACCAGTAATGGACTGCTGAATCTGCTGTAGCGGCCCTTCCCACGGTAGGCCGCCGCCGCCAGCCGCCATGGCGGGCTCAGCCAGGAGGCCGAGCGTAAGCGCCAGGAGCGCCCCGGTCAGGAGATGATAGCCGCTACGCGACATGGCGGTCGTCCTCGATCTGAGAGTGATTTTCGGTCTCGTACTGACCGCCAGCGAAGCGTTCGACATGGACGACGTCGCGCACGCGCCGCCCCTTGGGCATACGTTCGATGGAGACGATGAGGTCTACGGCCTCACCGATCACCTCGCGCATGGGCTGCTGGCTTGCCTCGGCGGTAAGCTGCTCGAGTCGGCGCAGCGCCGACATCGCGGTGTTGGAGTGAATCGTGGTGACGCCGCCCGGATGGCCGGTGTTCCAGGCCTTGAGCAAGGTAAGCGCAGCGCCGTCGCGGACCTCACCCACGACGATCCGGTCGGGGCGAAGACGCATGGTGCTTTTGAGCAACCGCCCCATATCGACCGTGTCGCTCGTGTGGAGGGTCACGGCATTCTCGGCCGCGCATCGGATCTCCGCCGTGTCCTCGAGGATGACTAGACGGTCTTCCGGGGCCGTGCGCACGATCTCCGCGATGACCGCGTTGGCGAGCGTGGTCTTACCCGAACCCGTGCCTCCCGAGATCACGATGTTCAGCCGCGCGGAGATCGCGCTGCGGATCACTTGCGCTTGGACCTCCGTCATCACCTTCGACGACACGTAGTCGTCGAGTGGGATCAGGCGTGAGGCTCTCCGTCGAATGGTGAAGCTCGGGGCTGCGACGACCGGGGGCAGCACGCCCTCGAATCGATGACCGCCGATCGGCAGCTCGCCGGAGATGATCGGGCGCTCGTCATCCGCTTCGGATTGAAGCGCATGGGCAACGCTGCCGATGATGATTTCGGCGGTCGCGGCCGTCATCTCGCCGGCCGGCGCAATGCCGTGCCCGAGACGCTCGATGAACAGCCGTCCATCCGGATTGAGCATGATCTCGACGACGGTCGGGTCGTCGAGGGCGATGCAAAGCTGGTCGCCGAGGGCCTCCTGCAATTTGCGCAGAAGCCGAGGATGGGAGCGGAGCTGGGTCACGGCGCGGTCCTCACGCCGCCCGATGCTGCGCCGGCGCGATTGCCGACCGATAGCTGTCCGGACGCAGACGTTCAAAGCTCTGAAGGTCCGCTGGAAGTGCTCCCGCGATCGCCGTCGTGTTTCCGATACGGCGAGGCTCTCCGAGCCTCCGCATGGGCCAGCCGACGCGCCTCAGGATACGTTCGAAACGCAGATCGGTTGCTGTGACGATCTCGCTATAGCCGTTCGCCAGCGACCATTCGATGATACCGGCGAACAGGCTGAGAGTGGCCTCATGGATTGTACCCCCTCCCCGGCCCTCCTCGAGCGCGGTGTTGACGCAAAATCGCGAGCTTTCGACCATACCAGGATGGGGATCGAGCCGCCCGGCAGCCAGCAGTTGGGGAAAGGTCCGTTCCAGCATGTTGGGACCGGTTGCCGGCAACAGCCGGGCGCCGCCGGCGACCGTTCCTTGGTCCGTCAAGGCGAGGATGTAGGTGGGATCGAAGGCGTCGTAGTGATCCTTCTCGCGGCCATCGTGGACGTCGACACACCAGCCGAGGCGACCAGCGAAGACGCGGGCACGGAGTTGATGCTGTTCGTCGACGAGACGTCGATCAATCGCGCTTGAAGCCTGGCGAACGGCGCGCAGCCACATCGAATGCAACCTCCAACGTCATGGTGGGAGGTCGGAGGTCATCACGAAGAGCGGGATCGCTGGAGTGTAGAATAAACGGGGACGTATTTTGGCGAGTCGCACCTCAGCCGGTGACCAAAAGGCAGATGATCGGTTGTCCCAGTTGGCCCAATCGCCCTGAGAATAAACGGGGGAAACAAACAAGGAATACAGAGAATAGCGGAAATTGTAAGTGCTTGATACCAAATCCGAAACTTGGGCGAGATATCGGCGTCGACTGACCGGCGGACCGCTGTCGTTAAGTAGTTGTTAACCTTAAAGCTCTGGACGCAGAACGAGAATCGTGGCCTACCTTTTGTCGGCCAAAAGGCGATAAAGCGCATGTAGGCCGACAACGAGCACCGGAATCGACAATGCCTGCGCACGCCGCAACCAGAATGCAAGGCGAAGACCCGGCCGACAAGATCGTCCGGCACGCCGGCATGCTTTCCGAACATCTGCAGGCCCGGCGCCAGCAGATGTATCCCCCGGACGCACAAAAGAGCCTCAGAACCTTCATGATTCATGAGGTTTCCAAGCTGACGTCGATTCCGGAATCGACTCTTAAGTTGATGTCAAATGAAGGCAAAGGGCCGGTACCCGCCCGGCTCGAAAACAATCATCGTGTCTATACGCTGGCGCAAATAAACGAACTTCGCGAACTGTTCGCGGCTCAGCGTCCGGCAGAGGCGTTGCGGTTCCTACCCCACCGACGCGATGGTGAGCATCTTCAAATATTGGCCGTCGCGAATTTCAAAGGCGGCAGTGCCAAGACCACAACGAGCGCGCACCTGGCGCACTATCTGGCCCTTCATGGCTACCGCGTATTGGCCATCGACCTCGACCCTCAGGCGTCTTTGTCGGCGATGTTCGGCGCGCAGCCGGAAATGGACGTCCAGCAGAACGAGACGATTTATGCAGCGCTACGATACGACGGTGATCGCCGACCAATCGCAGAGGTTATCCGACGCACATACTTCACCGGAATCGACCTGATACCGGGAAATATCGAAGTCATGGAATATGAACACGAGACCCCGCGCTTCCTTTCGAAAGGTCAGAGCGGCACCGACAGCATTTTTTTCGAGCGACTGCGTCTGGCATTGGCGGAAGTGGAGGACGATTACGATGTCGTCATTTTGGACACCCCCCCTTCCCTCGGCTTCCTGACGCTCGGTGCCATCTACGCGGCGACGGGCCTTTTGGTGACCGTCCATCCGGCGATGCTCGACGTTATGTCGATGAGCCAGTTTCTCCTGATGATGGGTGACCTGATTTCGGTCATTCGGGATGCCGGCGCGACGATGAATCAGGATTTTCTCCGCTACGTTGTGACCAGGCACGACCCGATGGATCAATCCCAGGTCCACGTCGTCACGATGCTTCGGCACCTGTTCACAGAGGATGTGCTTACGTCGACGGCTATCGAGAGTGCAGCAATCGAGACGGCGGGTCTGGCGAAGCGCACTCTTTATGAGCTGGAATCAGGGAACATTTCTGCCGCGACTGCCAAGCGCGCGCGAGAGTCCATCGACGCCGTGAACGATCAGATTCTGGCTTTGATCAAGCAAAGCTGGGGGCGCGTATGATGGCCAAGCGTCCTGGTGGGAAATCCATACTGGCCAGCTTTGGATCCTTCACACAGGCAGAATCCAACCACCCGGATGCTGCCGCGTCGGAAGGCCAGAAGTCGCCGCCACCGGCGCAGCCTCTGGCCCGAGTCGGAGCGGGTGTTATTGGAGCAACGCAGCGATCGCTATCGGAGTTGCGAGAGGAACGAGACAACCTTCGCGCGCTTGTGGAAGCAGGCGGCAGCTCTGAGCTCGATCCGAAGCTTATCGATCCGTCGCCTTTCCCTGATCGGTTGCCGGATGACAACGACGCCGACTTTGACGCACTGAAGAAGATCATTCTGGAAGAGGGCCAAAAGGTTCCGATCCAGGTTCGTCGCCATCCGGTGGTAGAAGGTCGATATCAAGTTGTCTACGGGCACCGCCGCTGGCGCGCGGCGTCGGATCTCGGCATCAAGGTCAAAGCGACGGTCCTGGCATTGTCGGATCGCGAACTCGTCGTGGCGCAAGGCATCGAGAATGCCGCTCGACAGGACCTCAGCTGGATCGAGCGCGCTCTCTTCGCTTCGCGGATGGAGATTGCCGGCATCAAGGCACGCGATATTCGCGCGGCGTTGTCGATCGACGACCCGGAATTGGCACGCTTCAGGTCTGTCTGCCGGGCGCTTCCGGAGGATTTGATTGAGGCGATTGGACGTGCGCCGAGGGTTGGCCGTCCGCGGTGGGTGTCCTTCGCGACTGCGATAGGTGAAGACGGCGCTGCGCTCACACGGGTGCGGAAAACCTTGTCAGATGACAAGGTTTTGGGTCTGCCGTCCGATGATCGGTTCAAGCGGGCCTTGGCTGCGGTGAAAAAACCTGCGGATCGATCCCGCAGCGATATTGAAATCAAGAGCCCCGGCGGGAAAGTGGTCGGAAAGGCGACGTTCTCGGGCCGGGACGTCAAATTCTCGGTCACGGCCGAGCAAGCGCCTGCATTTCGCGCTTTCGTCGAAGAGGAACTGCCGGCGCTTTTGGAGAGGTTTTTCGCCCGCGAGGGGGAAGGATGATTTCAGCGCTGGGCATAAAACCTTGTCAGCTGACAAGGGTAGGCCGGGTGCTGGAGGGGGCGAAGACTTCGGTCAACGCCAGATGTAGATGCAACAAACATAGAGGTCGCATGAGGTAAAAAGAAAGGCCCCCGAAACAGTGTCCCGGAAGCCCCTCTCGTTCGTTTGGCGACAACGAGAATCCCACTTCCGCGAATCACAGTCAAGAGTCTTCGCAAGAAGATTGGACACCGTTTTGGTGAGCGCTTTCGCTTTGCCTGAAAGCTGAAGGGCGAAACCATGACGGAACAACTAGCGACGACGCCCTTCGGGCGGCGACCGATGACGCTTGGCCAAATTTCAAGCCAGCTCAGAGCAAAAGCGGTGGCGAAGGAGGCCGTCGCTCATAAGTGGCAGGTGTTCCACGACATAAGGAACGCACGCGAAGTCCTCGGCGCCACAGATCGTGCGCTCGCGATCCTCGAGGCGCTGCTGACGTTCCACCCGGAAACGGCGCTCACCCCCGACAGCGGGCTTGTGGTGTTCCCGTCGAACGAGCACCTGATCAGCCGGGCCAATGGCATGTCGCCGGCGACGCTTCGGCGTCACCTCGCTGTCCTGGTGCAATGCGGATTGGTCATTCGCCGCGACAGTCCGAATGGCAAGCGCTACGCCCGGAAGGGGCGGGGGGGCGGGATCGAGCAGGCCTACGGCTTCGATCTGACGCCGATCCTTGCGCGCGCGGCCGAGTTCAAAGACCTGGCCAATGCTGTCGAAGCCGAGAAGAAGGCGTTCAAGCGCGTTAAGGAGAAGCTAACCATATGCCGCCGCGACATCGTCAAGATGATCGAAGCTGGGGTCGGTGAGGACGTTCCCGCCGATTGGCGGAGCTTCAGGCGCGCCTACGAGGCGATTATCGACCGGCTGCCCCGGACAGCTCCCAGGCAAGTGTTGGAGGTGATCGCACAAGACCTCGAAGTGCTCTGGCTTGAGATCAACAGGGCTTTGGAATCCTTCGTAGAATCACAAAATTCGAACGCCAATGAGTCTCATCGTGAGCGCCACAAACAGAATTCAAATCCAGACTCAATTTATGAAATTGAACAGGGCTTACGAGAAAAGAAGGAAGCGAGCGGCAGCGTTGCGGAAACCGACAACGTGCGGAGCTTGCCGAAGCGGGATCTGCCCCTGGGAATGGTGCTGAGCGCCTGTCCGGATGTGCTGGACTACGCAAAGGGCCGGGAAATCCGGACTTGGCGCGATTTTGTCGCCGCGGCTGAGCAAGCCCGGCCGGCCCTGGGCATCAGCCCGAGTGCCTGGATGGAGGCGCGGGAAGCGATGGGGCCGGAAAATGCGGCGGTCACCGTTGCGTCGATCTTGCAGCGGGGCGAGCGCATCAGTAGCGGCGGCGGCTATCTGCGGAATCTGGCAGAACGCGCCCGGGACGGGAAATTCACGGTCTGGCCGATGGTAATGGCGTTGCTGCGAGCGAAAATCGAGGAATCGAAGCCGTCTGCAAGCGCCGGCAGGGCAGGGGATGGCGAAATCACGCGGCCCGATGACAGCAGCGCTGGCGGAAACTCGTCCTGGACGGTGTCCCCGGCACTCCTGAAAAGCCTTGAGAAGCCGAGGCGGCCATGACGTTCGCAATCTTTGCGTCGAACGGTGGTCAGGTGGCGACGAGCTTGCTGTGCTCCGCTGGCGGCCGGTCGCTGAGAAGCGCCAGCAGCGCGGGATTGATGTAGAGATTTTCCCGGCCGGCCTTTATCTCCTGCAGCAGGCCGTCCTCGGCGAGGGTCTTCAGATAGACCGACGCCGCCTGTCGCTTGGCGATGCCGGCCGACACCAGGTCGCCAATCCGGCAATAGGGGTTCACGAAGATCACCTCGGCCAACTCGCGCGAATAGATCCTCGGCAGATCGCGTCGAATTTGGTCTGCGGTCTGATCCAGCAAGTCGCGAATTGCGCGAATGCGCGCCGTCGACCAGTTGGCGGTCTCGCGGACCGCCTCGAGCATGTAGAGGATCCAGTCCTGCCACGCGGAGTCGGTCGTGACGGCGAGGAGCCGGTCGTAATAGGCGCGCTTGTTGCCGATGATGTAGCGGCTGAGATAGAGCACCGGAATGTCGAGCAGGCCCTTGTCGACAAGGTAGAGCAGGTTCAGCACCCGGCCGGTCCGACCGTTGCCGTCGGTAAAGGGATGGATCGCCTCGAACTGGTAGTGCATCACGGCCAGCCGGATCAGCGGGTCGATATCCTCCGCCTCGTGGATATAGCGTTCCCAGTTTGCGAGTTTCTCCCGCAGCAGAGCCTGTCCTTCCGGAGGCGTATAGACGACCGTGCCCGTCACCTCGTTCATCAATGCCGTACCGGGAGTCGCCCGGATATCCAGTTCGACGCCCTTGATGGTCCGGCAGACGGCAACGGCCGTGGATGTCGACACGGGCCGCTGCTTGAGCGTCTGGAAGCCTTCGCTGAGGGCTGTGCGATAGCGCAGCGCCTCCTTCGTCGCCGGATCGGCCTGGTTGCCGGCCTCGTTGGCGAAGCGGAACAGCCTGTCGGTCGTGGTGACGATGTTCTCGATCTCGGAGCTCGCCTGCGCTTCGAGCAGCGGGATAGAATTGATCAGGACAGCCTGATTGGGAATGAGCTGGCCGGAAACTCGAAGTTCGGCCAATGCCGCACGCGCTGCGATACAGGCTTTCAGCACCGCCTTTGTCTCCACATCCTCGCGTGGGGGCAGGGGAGGGAGGTCGTTGTAGGGGCGGTCTGGGCGAAACGACATGTCGATCAATCCTCGTGCGATCGACATGTCGGCTGGATATGTCGTCGGTATCGACAGATCGTCAAATCATGTCGATAGAATCGCAACTTATCGACATATCTTGCATGCCGCAACCGCACTAGCCCCATGGAGCGCAACGCGCCAGCCGCGCCGCACACTCCAAGGTCCCGAGCCCGATCAGGCCAATCGCCAACCCTTGAAGGTCGTGCCGTCCAATGTCCAGTCGACGGGGAGGGGGCGCCCGCCTGTCGGCGGCTTACAGCCCCGCCGCCTTGGTGAGGTTGACCCGAAAGCGGTCGCGCCGGCGCTGGTAGCGTCGGGTCATTTCGGCCGAGGCATGGCCGAGCTGCTTCTGGACATAGCGCTCATCGACCTCGGCGGAGGAGGCGAGACCGGCGCGAAGGGAATGGCCGGCGAACTTCATCTCACGCTCACCCTCGGTGAGATCCGCCCGCACGCCGGCCGCGAGTGCGGCACGCTTGACCAGCCGCGCCACCTGTTGGTCGGTGAGGCGGTCCGGGCCGACCTCCTTGCCTTGGCCGGTGACCCGGCGGAACAGGGGACCGTGACCGATCTTCGCCAGCTTGAGCCAGGTCTGCAGCGCGACAACCGGGCAGGTGGAATCCGACGAGCCTCGGCCGATCTCCACCTCGCGCCAGCCGTTCTTGCCGCGCAGCGTGACCAGCATCCCCTTGTCGAGGATCTCGACCCAGCCCCGGCCGTCCTCGGTCTGATCGCGACCGGCATCGAGGGCGACGATCTCGGAGCGGCGCAAGCCCCCGGCGAAGCCCAGCAGCAGCATGGCGCGGTCGCGCAACCCTCGCAGTGTGCCGCGATCGAGCGTTTCCAACATCGCAATGAGATCTTCCGGCAGCACCGCTTCCTTCTGCAGCGGCGGCCGTCCATGGGTGTTGCGAATGCCGGCCAGCACGGTGGCAATATGGCGGTCCTTACGGTCGAGCGGCTGGCCGCGCTGGGCAAAATTCCAGCTCAGGGCTGAGAGGCGACGCTCAATGGTGCCCACCGAACTCGGCACTCGATCCGGCGTCGCGGCGCCCGAAGCACAGGCGGTGATGTAGAGCCCCACCAGCTGAGGATCCACATGCAGAGGCTCGAGGTTCTGCCGCCGGCACCAGGCGGAAAAGTGCTTCCAGTCCGAGGCATAGGCGCGCCGGGTGTTAGCGGAGGAGGCGGCCTCGACATAGTCCCGAGCACGATCGGCGAGAGGCGCCAAATGCGCCGGCAAGGCAGCGGCTTCTGCCTGCGTCGAAATCACGACGGGTAGCGGCGCTGCGGCTGGGGCCAAAGCAGCATCCTCTGTCGGACTACCGGGGTTGATGAGACTGGCGATGCGCAATTTCAATGACTTGGCCGTGTCGTCATTATGAGACCGATTCAAGGTAATTGAGACTGGCGACGGTATTGAGTCGGTAGTTGTGAGACCAGCTTGCAGCCAGACGGCGAGGCTGTCCATGAACGATGATGGCATCGATCCTGAGGCCTGGGCGCAGGCGCGACATCGCGCCGAGATCCTGTCGAACCTATCGAAGCACCCTGGCGATGCGGAAGTCCGCGACGCCCTGAACGCGCTTGGCGTCAGCCGGGCAACCTTGTTTCGCTGGCTGAAGCGGTTCCGGCAGGATGACCGCACCAGCACACTCCTGCCGCGCCGGCGTGGCCCAAACGCTGGCATGCAGCCTCTGGATCCGGTGGTGCTCACGATCGTCGAGCAGCATTTCCGGAAGCTCTATGCGATGCGCCGCAAGCCCACCCTGACGCGCTTTCAGCAGGAGGTTGCGGCGGACTGCCAGCTTCAAGGCCTGCAGCCGCCATCGATCCGCCGTCTCGGCCGGTGGCTGAAAATGAAAGATCAGGCCGATCTGATGCGCCGACGGGAGGGCGCCGGCAAATCGGAGGCGGTGTTTCTGGCGACGCCAGGCGGATTGGAGGCGGCGGCTCCGCTTGAAATCCTCCAGATCGACCACACCAAGGTCGACGTCACGGTCGTCGATCCGGTAACCCGATTGCCGATCGGCCGGCCGACGCTCACGCTGGCCGTCGACGTCAACACCCGCATGGCGATGGGCTTCTACCTGTCGCTGGAAGCGCCGTCCCTGGCAGCCGTGGCGTTGTGCCTGACCCATGCGGTGATGGACAAGACGGCCTGGCTGACCTCACGGGGGATCGTGGCGGAGTGGCCGGCGCACGGAATTCCTGGGACCATTCATGTCGACAACGGCGCCGAATTCCATGCGCGCGCCTTCGAACGCGCCTGCGGCGAGCATCGCATCGACCTGAGCTATCGTCCACCTGGCACGCCGCGTTTCGGCGGTCATATCGAGCGGCTGATCGGCACGATGATGGGTGCCGTTCACCTCATTCCGGGCTCGCATTTCTCGAACATCGACGAACGCGGCGACCTCGATCCGGAGGCCGAGGCGGTCATGACTTTGCGCGACCTGGAACGCTATCTCGCCCTCGAGATCATCGGCTCCTACCATGCCCGCATCCACAAGGCCCTGGATCTGCCGCCGGCGGCCGCCTGGCAAGCCCGCATCGGCGACGTCACGGTGCGGGTTCCGTCGGATCCGCGGCGGTTCCTCATCGATTTTCTGCCTTTCGAGCAGCGCACTTTGCAGCGCGACGGGCTGCACCTGTTTCACATCCGCTACTGGTCGGACGAGCTGCGTTGGCTGATGGGGCGCGACCGGCAACGACTGACCGTCAAATTCGATCCGCGCGACCTGTCCTGCGTGTTCGTGGCGACAGGGCAGGGGTATCTGGAAGCGCGTCCAGCCGATCGGACCCGCCCGCCCATTGGGCTGTGGGAGCACCGGGCTGCCGTGCGCGCCTTGCGGGAAAAAGGCCGCGAGGCCGTCGACGAGGAGCTCATCTTCTCCACAATCCTCGCCCAGCGATCCCTGGTCGATGAGGCAACGCGCCTGACCAAGGCGATGCGAAGGGATGTCGCCCGGCGCGCGCATCTCGCACCGGACAGGATCATCGACGTGACACCGGAGGTGGTGCCGAACAAGGACGAAAGGCCCCTGCAACTGCCTTATTTCGCGGTGGAGGAATGGGATGATGACTGAGGCGTTCTCGCATCTCTTCCCCGCTAGCCGGCCGATCGCCGCGCTGAGCGCGGACGAGCGCATCCGGCGCATTCGCGCCGACCGCTGGATCAACTATCCGCGCGCCGAACAGGCGCTCCAGAAGCTCGAAGCCCTGCTTGCCTTCCCGCCACGGGCGCGCATGCCCAACCTGCTCATCGTCGGCGCCAGCGGCATGGGCAAGACCATGATCGTCGAAAAGTTCGCCCGCGACCACCCTTCGCAGTTTGATACGGTGACGGGGCGCATGCATATGCCGGTCATCGCCGTCCAGATGGTGCCGGGCCCCGACGAAGCCCGCTTCTACAAGCGGCTCCTGGCGGCGATCGGGGCACCTGAACCGCCGCGGGCGACGCTGTCGGTACTGGAAAGCCTGACGCTGCGCCTGCTGTCCGAGATCCGGCCGGGGCTGCTGGTCATCGACGAGGTGCACAGCCTGCAGGCCGGCACCGTGCGGGAGCAGACCCGCTTCCTGAACATGCTGCGCTTTCTCGGCAATGAGCTGCGGATTCCGCTCGTCTGCGTCGGTACGCAGCAGGCGCGAAACGCGCTGCGCACCGATGATCAGCTGGTGCGCCGGTTCGAGGCCTTCGCGCTGCCGCCCTGGCAGAATGACGAGGATTTCGGCGGTCTGATCGGCAGCTTGCAGCGCAGTTTGCCGCTGCGGCAGCCCAGCGAGTTCGCAGACGCGACGCTGAAGCGCCTCATCGAGGTGACGGGAGGGATCACGGCCGGCATCTTCTCGCTGGTGAGCGCGCTCGCCATCGCCGCGATCGAGAGCGGCGAGGAAAGGATCACGCCCAGCGCGGTCGCAGACAAGCGCAGCGTGCTGGCTCTCGTGGGAGAGCCCGTGTGAGGGACCCGCCGGCACCGGCTCCGTTGCCGGTGGTGCCGCGGCCGGGCCCCGACGAGCGTCTGTCGTCCTGGCTGGGGCGGCTTGCGCGGCTCTACAGCATGCCGGCGGAGGCGCTTCTGGCGCATTGCGGCCTCCGCCGCTTCAGCGTTCGCGAGCTCGAATGGCGCCTCGGGGCAGGGGAGGGGGCCGTGCTGGCTGGCCGCACCGGCATGACCGTTGAGGGGCTGCGGAGGCTGACTTTCGACGAGATCACGCCGCAGGCGCGCCTGATGATCGCCGCGGCAAGCCGCTATATCTGTCCGCGTTGTCCGGCCGGGCTCCACCGCAAGGCCACGGCCTTTCCCTGGAATTTCTGGTGCGATGAACACGGTGTCCGGTTCGGAGGGAAGGCTGGGACAGGACTGGATGCGCGGCTGACGCAAACACAGTTGACCAGGCTCGATGCCAGTGCGCGGAGCGGAGCGCTGCGGCTGGCCGATTGGGCGCAGGGGAAGGAGGAGGGCGCGCCCGCGGTGCCCGCGCTGCTGGACCTCCTGACGACGCGGCATCGCAGGTCCTCGCCCCCGTCGCTGGCCGAGCAGCCGATCCTGTCGCTCGCCGCGCGCCGGGCCAATCACGATTTCCTCACGCGGCCGATTGCCCGGCAGGCACTTCAGGTCGTCGTGCCCGAGTACGATCGGGTGGCGCCTGTGCTCGCCAAGCCGGTGCGCCCAGGCCTGTTTTAGCTCGCGCAAGGCTCGCTGCTGCAGAACTATGCCTTGGCCGTTGGCGTCGGGCGGCTGTGCGCGGATCCCGTTGGATGCGCCGCTTCGGTGCTGCTGGCGAGCGATCAGGAAGGGGACGAGCGGCTGCGGGAGGTCCTGCGGGCGTGGCCGCCGGCGCTGCGGCGGTGCATCTATGCCCGGCTCGGGCGCCTCCGTGTCGCCAGAGACGCCGCCTCAGCGGTCGTCGCAACGGCCCGGCCGTCCCGGAAAGCCCGCCAGTCTCATAAATTCCGACTGAGCCAGTCTCACAAGGGTGCTCCGGGAGTCTCATAATTATGCGCGAGATGTCCGCCCAAGCCCTTGAGTCTCACAAATTCCGCCTATCCGATGTCAGCCGACCGTTTTTCATGAGACTGGCGATCGCTTATTTTCAATGGGTTAGCCGATTCAGAATTTGTGAGACCGAGTCGGATCTGCTGAGACGGAACCGTCACGCGATTCAGTTATGGTGAGAC
>NZ_JBMSDU010000028.1:0-41127 GCF_049445835.1 Ancylobacter sp. VNQ12
CGCGAAACCATCAAACAGCGTCGCTTGCTTCATCGAGATGCAGCGGCCTAATGTGACAAACCTGATGGACCAGAGCCTCCGTTAGCTCACGCCGCCGGTTGTCCCAAAAACCCTGACGACGGACAGGCACCGACCTCAAGGCCTTCCTCGAAGGCGCCTTCGCGCATATGGACCATGACCCGCGTCAGGGCGCGGGGCCGGCAAGGGGCTGGTCGAAACTCCCCTATGTGAACGGTAGCCTGTTCTCGGAGAGGAGCCCCGTCCCCGAATTGGACGGTCGCTGCCGCCGCCACCTGCTCGACTGCGCTCGCCTGGACTGGCGCGACATCAACCCTGATATCTTTGGCTCTATGCTCCAGGGCGTGGTCGACACGACGCTGCGTGGCGAATTGGGGATGCACTACACATCCCCCACCAACATCATGAAGGTGCTGCGCCCCATTCTGCTCGATGAGCTCAGGTCCGAGTTGGATCGCGCGGGCACAAGCAAGGACAAGCTGCGTGCATTCCTGAAGAGGCTGCGCAACATACGGGTGTTCGATCCGGCCTGCGGGTCGGGCAATTTCCTGATCATCGCCTATAAGGCGCTGCGCGAAATGGAGATTGAGACCTTCAAGCGGCTGGGAGAAATGCCTCTCGATGTGATCTCGCTCAACAATTTCTACGGTCTGGAGATCGATGATTTTGCGTGCCAGACAGCCCGCCTGGGCCTATGGATCGCCCAGCACCAGATGGATGAGCTGTTCTGGAAGGAGCTCGGCATCAGGCGGCCCTTCCTGCCCTTGAGCGAGGCCGGACGCATCACCCGCGCCAACGCTGCAACGGCGAACTGGCTGGAGGCCTGCCCGTCGAAAGCGGGAAGCGAGACCGTTGTCGTGGGCAACCCCCCGTTCAAGGGCTCCAAGCATCAATCGAAGGCGCAGCGCGAGGACATGAAGGCGGTCTTTTCGCGTCGCGTCCCGAATTCTGGGGAACTCGATTACGTCGCGATCTGGTTCCTCAAAGGCGCCGACTACGCCAAGGCCGCGAACGCGCCCTTCGCTTTCGTCTCCACCAACTCGATCGTGCAGGGCGCTTCTGTCTCGACGCTCTGGCCGCATCTTCTCGATGGCCTCGAGATCCGTTTCGCTCATCGCTCGTTCAAATGGTCGAATCTCGCTACGAAGAATGCGGGCGTGACCTGCGTCATCGTTGGCCTTGGTGCTCCCACGCAGGCCAGCAAGAACCTCTATGACGGGGAGACGGTCCGTCAGGTCTCCCTGATCGGTCCCTACCTTGCACCAAATGTAGCGACCATCGTTGCCAAAAGATCCAGGCCCATCGCCCCGGACTTCGCTCCGATGGTGTTCGGGAACATGCCGAACAATGGGGAGGCGCTTCTTCTCGATCGCAACGAACGAGACGAACTCATCGGGGGCTACCCGGAAGCGGCCCGTTTTGTGCGCCGGCTCTATGGCAGCCAAGAGTTGATGAAAGGTATCGAGCGCTGGTGCCTCTGGATAAAATCCAATGATGTGGAGATGGCGCGCGCCATACCGCCACTGGAGGAGCGCTTCGAGAAGGTGCGCACAAAACGCCTAGACAGCTCGGACGCCGCCGCTAGGAAAATGGCTGAAACGCCATGGTCATTTCGCGAACAGAATGAATCCAAGTCTCACACCATCATCATTCCGCGCCCGTCGTCTGAGAACCGTATTTACTTGCCTGTTATCATATCAGATTTCGAAGCTATAATTTCTAGTGAGGCATTCGGAATATATGATGGAGCTTCGTGGCAAGCGGCAGTTCTTTCTTCTAGATTGCATAGATTATGGTTAGAAACAGTGGGTGGCCGATTGGAGACCCGTGTGCGTTACTCGAACACGCTGGTCTGGAACACTTTTCCAATGCCGGCTCTTTCTGATCATCGAAAGGCTGAACTCGAAGAACATTGGTGGGAGATCGACCGGGCACGCAAAGAGGCCGGCTTCGGTCGAACGCTCGGCGACCTTTACGCCCCGAAGACCATGCCACCTGATTTGCGCCGGGCGCATGAGGAACTCGACGACACGGTGGAGAAGTTATTCGGTGCCCGCCGCTATCGCTCCGATGCGGACCGGATCGAGCATATGCTCCAGCTCTATGACGCGGCGATCCAGGAAAGGGGCGGGCGATGACCGGTATCGCTGACACGACGCTGCATTATGCCGCGAATGGCTCGTCCAAGCAGACCGACAGCCTCGGCATGCGGGCCATGCAGCGGCGTGTCTGGGACGTGCGCGACGCGCATTACATCCTCGTCAAATCGCCGCCCGCCTCCGGCAAGTCGCGTGCCGCCATGTTCGTCGGTCTCGACAAGCTGAAGAACCAGGGCCTGCGCAAGGTGATCGTCGCGGTGCCCGAGCGCTCCATCGGCGCCTCGTTCCGCGACACGAAGCTGACCGAGGGCGGCTTTTTCGCCGACTGGAAGCTCGATCGGGATTTCTGCGGCGTCGGCTCCGAAACCGGCTCGAAGGTGCGGGAGCTGTTGGGCTTCCTGGGCTCCGAGACGGAGACGACGGCGCTCTGCACCCACGCCACACTGCGCTTCGCCTTCGCATCTGCCGGGCTGGAGGCGTTCGACAATTGCCTGGTCTGCGTCGACGAGCTGCACCACGCCTCCAATGATGAGAACAACCGGCTGGGCAATTTCCTGCGCGGCCTCATGGATCGTGGCAGCGCGCATATCCTCGCCATGACGGGTTCCTATTTCCGCGGCGACGGTGAAGCGATCCTGCACCCCGAGGACGAAGCCCGCTTTGAGCGGGTGATCTACACCTACTATGAGCAGCTCAACGGCTACGAGCACCTCAAGGAGCTGCATATCGGCTTCCGCTTCTATCGGGGCAGATATCTGGACGCGATGGGCGAGGCACTCGACCCGCAGCTCAAGACGATCGTTCACATTCCGCATGTCGGCTCATCGGAGGCCGCCGTCGACAAGATGTTCGCTGTGGACGCGATCATCTCCGCCCTCGGGGAGCCGCTCGGCCAGGATTCGAGCACAGGCTTCGAGCGGGTGCGGGCCGGCCGCCGTATCTTGAAGGTAGCCAATCTCGTCGATGACGGCCCCGGCCGCGACAAGGTCATGTCCTCACTGCGCAATCTGCGAAAGCGGGAGGACGTCGACGTCATCATTGCGCTCGGCATGGCGAAGGAGGGGTTCGACTGGATCTGGTGTGAGCATGTCCTGACAGTCGGCTACAGGGGCTCGCTCACCGAAATCGTGCAGATCATCGGACGCGCGACGCGCGACGCGCCTGGCAAGACCTCCGCCCGCTTCACCAACCTTGTATCGGCGCCCTTCGCCAATGATGAAACGGTTGCTCGCGCAGTCAACGACATGCTGAAGGCCATCTCAGTGTCGCTCCTGATGGAGCAGGTGATGGCGCCGGTCTTCCGTTTCCGCACCTTCAGGGGCGCTGATGAGTTTGACGGCACTCCCGGCAGAACAGGGCGGCCAGAGCCCGTCACCAATATGGGCGAGATCGAGGTTATCGGCACGCCGCCGGTGGACCGCGATGCGGCCCGGGTCATTGAAACCGACTTCCCCGATCTTTTCGCGGATGTGCAGGCCGATCCCCGCACCCTGACCGTGATGATCAATCCGGATGATCACCATGCCGATGTGATCTACGACATGGTCGTCACCGATGTACTCCGAACCCGATACCCGGGCTTTTCCGAGGAACAAGTCAGCGATGCGGCGACCCTCTTCGGCATCCGCTCAGGTCTTGCCCGCGCTGTAAACGACGAACCGGAGGCGATCCAGACCGTACCGGCTGGCGCGGCCTATACGCCTGATGTCGCCCAGGATCAGGCGGCCGCAACAGACGCCATGGCGATTGCGACTTCTGCGGGCGACCGTTTCGTTCGCGACACACGTCGCTTCATCGATGTGCGCGAACTGCAGGTGGACCTGCTCGGCAGCCGCCGCGAGTTCGACGACGCCTACGAGCTCTTGTCCAAGGAGCTCAATGAAGAGGTGCTGGCGCGCCTTCATGGCGAAGTCCGTGCGCTGAAGGTCTCAATGACGCAGGAGGAGGCCGAAAAACTGCTCCCGCGCATCCGCGAGTTCATCGGCCGCGAGAACCGAGAGCCCAACCTCAACTCTCCCAATGGACGCGAAGTGCGCCTGGCCGACGCCCTCGCCTTTCTGCGGCGCTTGGCACGCCGGCGTCGGGAAGACATGGGAGGAGCGGACGGCACCGCGGGACCGGCTGGAGCCGACGCAAATGTCTGACGAAGAGATCGATTATCTCAATGATCCGCTTCTCCAATCGCCAGAAGAAAAGCCCAAGGCCGCGAGGACGCCGTTGCTCGAAAGGGCGGCGGAGGTCCTCGGTAAGATCAACGCCTTCGTAGCAGAGGCCGGCACCGAGCCGGTTTCGGCAAAGGGAAAAAGCGTGCGTGAACGCCTGCTGGCCAACGAGCTTGCCGGTCTCCGGGCGTCTCGCGCCGACCTGACGGGGCTGGAGAATGCCGACATTCATGGGCTTGTCTTTGGCCGCTCGGAGCGAAGCGACCCGCTGGACGATCCCTTGCTCAACGATGTCGGCGATATTTTCCTGGTTCGCGATACACTGAAGTCTAAGGCTCAGCCGGACTATGTCGCCGATCGGCGGCCATGCTTGGATTTCGACCGGTTTAGCGCTGCGTTTGAGGCGGTGCGCCTTGCTGTCGAGGAAGGAAGCCGGAAGCCGCAACCTTTCCATCAGGAGCGCGTCGAGCTCGGGGAGTTCTTTGTTCTCAAAGGACAGCTCGTCCATGTCGCCGATGTGCGCGACGAACATCGGCGCAACGGCAAACCGGACGCACGCCTTCGCGTGATTTTCGATAACGAGACCGAATCCAACCTGTTGATGTCCTCGCTGGTGCGGCGTCTCTATGAGGATAAGGACGCCCGCCGGATCGGATTTTCAGGGGCAGGACCGCTGTTCGAGGGAGCCCATACCGGCTTCGTTTATGTGCTTCGCTCTCGCTCAAACCGTCCGGAGGTCCGGGGCCTCCTGAAGGTAGGAACGACGGCCGGAACCGTCGAGGACCGGGTGGCCCGGGCAGAGACGCAGGCGGCATTTCTGTTCGCGCCGGTTGAAATCATTGAGACCTACGAGCTCGTTGGATACTCGGCCAAGGAGGCTGAGCGCATGATCCATGCGGCGCTTAGGCCGTTCCACGTCGCGCTAAAGGTCACAGGGCCAGATGGCCGCTCGTTCAACGCCACCGAGTGGTTTCGAACCGACATCGAGACCGTGTTTCAGATGTTTTCACTCATGTTCGTGAGATGAAAATAATTAGCGCGGGATTAAAATGTGATTATTATGCAAGATAATGAAAAGCTGTAAGGCACCATGGAGTGCCGTGACTAAAGACCTTGGTGGATGGCCCGCGCGACTGCGCCAACCAACCGATCGTCCAGGAAAAGCCCCAGATCGTGCAGCGTACGTAGCCTTTGTTCAAATTCGGCATGGATCGGAATCGCGTCGGGCTCGCGAGCAAGCATTTGAAGCTCAAGGCCGATGGATTGAATGCGCTCCATCCGAGCCCGCTCCTCCTCCGGACTGGGCCAGCCCGGTCCGTCCCGAGCCGCCTTGTCGGCATGTGCTAGGACCCAGCGCGCCACCGCCTCCACGGCGTCGGCGGCGCTAGCGATGAGGCTGTAGCTAGTGCTCCGCCCGCCGGCCGGATCCCGTACCAGAATGCCTTTGCCGCATAGGTCTTCGATGTCGCGCGCGGCAGTGTCCTGCGAGCACTTGGCGAGCGTGGCATATTTGGACGAGGTCAGCTTGCCTTCGAAGCCGTCAAGCAGGCGGTTCACCACGAGGTGCTGCCTCGGATTAAGGGCGCTCCTGGCATGAGCCTCCCAGAACCTCGCCTTGCGCAGAACCGTTGCCAAGGCCGCCTCTGCCCCTTGAAAGGCGCGGTCCAGGCATTCTAGGAACCAGGACAGCCACGCAGTGATGTCAAGGTCGCCCTTCTGCGTCCGCTCCAGGGTGTCGTAATAGGTCTTCCGTTCGATACGGATCTGCGCGGACATGCTGTAGAACCGCTGCGGCGAGCCCTCCGAGCGCGCCAGCGCCATGTCGGCGATGGCGCGGGCGATGCGTCCGTTCCCGTCCTCGAAGGGGTGGATGGTGACGAACCATAGATGGGCTATGGCCGCGACGAGGACAGGGTCGATGCTGCAGGGTGCGTTGAACCACGCGAGGAAGGCCTGCATCTCGGCCGTAAGGCGTTCCGCCCTCGGCGCTTCGAAATGGACATGCTCGCGCCCGATCGGTCCGGAAACCACCTGCATGGGACCAGCCTCCCCGGGGCGCCACGCGCCGACGGTGATCTTCGCCAAGCCGCTGCGCCCGGTGGGAAACAGCGCGGCATGCCAGCCAAACAGCCGCTCCTCGTTAAGTGGGAGGCGGTAGTTCTGGGTCGCGTCCAGCATCATCTCCACGACCCCTTCGACATGGCGATCCACCGGGGCAAGCGCCCCGATATCCATGCCGAGGCGCCGCGCGATCGAGGAGCGCACTTGCGCGCGGTCGAGCCGCTCGCCCTCGATGTCGCTGGATTTGAGGACCTCTTCGGTCAGGGATCGCAGGACGGCTTCGCCACGGAGCTCGAAGCCGAGTCCTTCCATGCGGCCGACTAACCGTCCCTGGTGATGACGCACCGCGGCCAGCGGCGCGGTCAGCACCGCGTGATCCCAGCGAAACCGGTGCCAGTCTGGCAGCTCATGAATGTAATTCATCATTTTCCGCGCTCCATGCGGAGAATGTGAGGGGCAATCTCCGCAAGCGCAAGAGGCAATATCCGCAATTTATGCGGAGAATGAATTCAGCAATCTCCGCGTCAGGCATGCAAACCCGGCGGGTTGGCGCCAACCGCCCTCCGCAAACCCCTGAAACTCGCTGGCCGACAGGACCTGTTTAATCGCACCGCTTCACCATTCCGCCTGCGGCGCTCCCCGGTCTGCTCACCGGACGTCCTGCAACTATCGCGCCCCACGCCTGGGAGGACGCGCAGCCGCCGCCTTGCCGTCGAGAATGTCGGCCATCTCGTCCGCGACGCGGTCGGCCGCGAGCCGCAACGCCTCGTCGATATGGATATAACGTTGCGTCACGCCGCGCGCCGCGTGACCGAGCAGCGCCGCGATCGTCAGTTCGGAAAAGCCGAGGTCGCCGGCGACGCTCGCGAAGGTGTGGCGCAGGGTATGTGGGGTGACGTCCTCCAGGCGCGCCATTGCGCAGAGGCGATCGAGCACGCGCACGATCCCGACGAAATGCCCTTCACCCCAGTCGGCCGGGAAGAAGAAGCGCGATCCGGCTTGTGGCTGAGCCAGCAGCAAGTCGACGGCGGCGCGGCCGATGACCCGCGTCTGCGCGCCGCTCTTCGTGTCGGGAAATCGGATGGAGCCTTCCTCGTCATGGAGCCAGGCACGCTCCAAAGCGAGCCCCTCCATACGGCGCAGGCCCGTCATCAGAAAGAAGCGGATCGCCGCAAGGCCGGTCGGGTGCTCGCCGTCCTGCTCCGCTATCCGCATCGCCTTGCCGAGCTTCTCGATCTCGGCGCGGCTCAGCCGGCGGTCGCGTGGCGTACTGGCGAGGCGACGGACACCCTTTGCCGGGTTGCTTTCGATCTTTCCTAGCCTGACACCGTGCTCGAAGATGGCGTGCAAAGTCGACATGGTCCGCGCAGCGACACCCTCGCCGCCAGTCGCCGCACCGCCGCGACTGCCGGCGCGCGGCTTGGACGTCTTGCCCGCCGCGATGTCGGCCTGTGCCCCCTCGATATCTCCGAGCTTGAGCGCGCTGACCGCGCGCTTCCCGAGGAGCGGCCGGATATGCACGTCGATGCGGCTGCGATCCATGGCAAGCGTTGACGCTTTGATGGGCCGGCGTCTCTTACCGAGGATCCGGCCGGCCTCCGCCTCGGCCAGATACCAGTCGCACACCTCAGCAACGGTGATGGCGTCACTGGCCGCCGCTTGCTTTTCTTCGAGAGGGTCGACGCCCCTGGCGATCCGGCCGAGGACGGTCTTCGCCTCGCGCCGTGCCTCCTCCAAGGTCATGACGCCGTAGCGGCCGATCATGATGCGACGGCTGCGGCCTTGGGCGTTGCGATATTGGACGACGAAGGTCTTCAAGCCCGAGGCGACGACCTTGACGCCGAAGCCCCTGAGCTCCTGATCCCACTCGATCAAATACGAACCTTTGACCCCAACCTTCGAAGGTTTCAGAGCATCGACCGTCTGCTTCGTGATCTTTGCCATTATATATCAGCGTGTTAGATGACCTTTGCTTACTTTATCACGGGCGGCCCGCCGGAGTAAGCAGAAAGTCAGCTTTTAAGGGCGAGTTCAGGCGCGCCCTCGGTGAGGTTCGGCGACGGAAATGAGGAAAATATAACGTTATTACCGTAGTTTATACGAGTCCAGCGCAGTTCCTCGCAGCGTGGCGCAAGCACCTGGGGCACCTTGCCAAGGTTGGGGTCGTGGGTTCGAATCCCATCGCCCGCTCCAATTTTCCCAAAGAAAATCAAATGCTTAGTAAGCGCCCTTCGGGGCTTTTTCTGCTTGCCGGCCAGGCTCGGCCCTTCCGGCGAGCGCTCGGCAAGGTCGCCACGAGCACCCCGATGAGCCCAGTGTGATGGCCGGGTCGATGACGATTGCCACCTATCAGGCGCCGATCGTTTCGCCATGATGAAAGCGCACCAGCCGCGTCACCGCTGCGGTCGCGGATACGGGCATTCCGCCGCTGGGTTCCGAGGTCCGTTCCGGCACCGCGTGGCTCAGCGGAACTGGGCGGGAAGCCAGAGCGAAAGCGCCGGCACATAGGTCACCAGCAGCAACACCAGCACGCTGGCCCCGAAGAACGGCCAGATCGTGCGCATCGCCTCGCGTATGCTGATGCCTCCCACCGCGCAGCCGACGAAAAGCACCGTTCCTACCGGCGGTGTGTTCAAGCCAATCCCTGCATTGAGAATCATCACCACGCCGAAATGCACCGGATCGATGCCGAACGCCTTCACGATCGGCAGCAGGACGGGCGTGCAGATGATGACCATCGGCGCCATGTCCATGAAGGTACCGAGCACTAGCAGCGCGACATTGATCAGCAGCAGCACGATGATCGGGTCGCTGGAAATCGCCTGGATGCCCGCGATGACGGCCTGCTGCACCTGCAGGAAGGACATCAGCCAGCCGAACGACGCCGCCGCGCCGATCACCAGCAGCACCATGGCGGTGGTGCGCACGGCGCCGAGCGTCGCCTCGACGAAGCCGTGCCAGTCGAGTTCGCGATAGACCAGCAGCGACACCAGCAGCGCATAGAGTACCGCGATGCAGGAGCTTTCCGTCGCGGTGAACACGCCCGAGCGGACGCCGCCGAAGATGATGCCGACGAGCAGCAGCCCCGGCAGCGCGGCGAGGAAGTAATAGGCGACCCTGACGACGCCAGGGAACGGTTCCGCGGGATAGCCGCGCCGGCGCGCCACCCAATATGCTGTGGCCATCAGCGCGAGCGCCAGCAATAGCCCGGGGACGATGCCGGCGGTGAACAGATCCGCCACCGACACCGTGCCGCCGGCGGCGATCGAGTAGAGGATCAGATTGTGCGAAGGCGGGATCATCAGCGCGATGATCGCCGCATTCACCGTGACGTTGACCGCATAGTCGCGATCATAACCGCGCGCCGCCATCTGCGGGATCATCAGGCCGCCGACGGCTGAGGCATCGGCCACCGCGGAGCCGGAAATGCCGCCGAACAGCGTGGAGGCGACGATGTTTACCTGGCCGAGGCCGCCGCGCAGGTGGCCGACCAGGCCGGCGGCGAAGCGGATGAGTCGCGCCGCTATGCCGCCGCGGATCATCATGTCGCCGGCAAAGATGAAGAACGGGATCGCCATCATGGCGAAGACGCTGATGCCGGAGTTCAATTGCTGGAACACCACCACCGGCGGCAGTCCGATATAGAGCACGGTCGCAAGCGAGGCGATGCCGAGGCAGAAGGCGATCGGTGTGCCGATCAGCATCAGCAGGGTGAAGCTGCCGAACAGAATCCAATGGGCCATCACAGCGTCTCCACGATCTCGACGTCCGCCGCGGGCTTCACGCCGAGCAGGATGTCGACGAAACGCTCCGCCGCGAACAGCGCGATAAGCGCGCCGCCGCCGACAAGGGGCAAGAAGTCGACGCCGCCGGGAATGCCGAGCACCGGGATGGTGGCGGTCCAGGTGCCGATGGCCAGTTGCAGGCCGTAGACCGTCATGGCGCCGCCAAAGAACGCGACCAGGCCTAGATTGACGAGGTCCATCAGCCTGCCGGCCCATTCCGGCACCATGTGGCGCAGCAGGTCGAGCCCGAGATGTACGCTCTCGCGCACGCCGACTGCGGCGCCGAGCAGGATGAACCACGCCATGAGCTGCAGCGCGATCGGCTCGGACCATGTCGGCGTGTCGTTGAGAATATAGCGGCCGAAGACCTGCCACCCGACCACGATCGTCATGGCGATCAGGCCGGCGCCGGAGAGGTACAAGGCCGCGCTGGAGAGCAGGCTCAGCACGCGACGAACGCGGTGGAGCATCTGGTGCATGCGGGAAACCTTCACGGGGCGTGTGCCTCCGCCCGGCACGGCGACCCGCGCACCGGCGTCACCGGGGGCGGGCCATCCGGTCGCGACCGGCCGTGTGCGCGCGTTCACTGGACCGCCTGGATGCGCGTCACCAGATCCTTCATCTTCGGGTCGGTGATGAATTTGTCGTAGACCGGCTTCATCGCGTCGATGAAGGGCTGCTTGTCGACGGTGATGACATTCGTGCCGGCGGCGCGAACCTTGTCTTCTGAGGCCTTCTCACGCGCGCTCCAGAGTTCGCGCATCTTGACGACCGATTCCTTGGCCGCGGTCCGCACGATCTTCTGGTCCTCGGGTGACAGCTTGTCCCAGCTGATCTTGGAGATCACCAGCGCTTCCGGCGCGAGCGAATGGTCGGTCAGCGTGTAGTTCTTGGCGACCTCGAAATGGCGCGAGGATTCATAAGACGGCCAGTTGTTCTCGGCGCCGTCGACCACGCCGGTCTCAAGCGAGGAGTACACCTCGCCGAACGGCATCGGCGTCGCATTCGCGCCGAAGGCCTGCATCATCGCGATCCACAGGTCCGACTGCTGCACTCGGATCTTCATGCCCTTGAGATCGGCGATCGATTTGATCGGCTTCTTGGTGGTGTAGAAGGAGCGGGCGCCGGAATCGTAGAAGGCGAGGCCCACCAGCCCGTGCGGCGCGAAGGCAGCGAGTATCTCGTCGCCGATTGGCCCGTCGATGGTCTTGTGCATGTGGTCGACGGAGCGGAATAGGAACGGCAGGCCGAGTACCTGGGTTTGCGGCACCAGATTGTTGAACGGCGCCGTGTTCACCCGGTTCATGTCGATCACGCCGAACCGGGTCTGCTCGATCGTGTCCTTCTCGCTGCCGAGCGAAGCGTTGTTGAACACCTTGACGCCGATGCGCCCATTGGTGCGCTCCGACACCAGCTTGCCCATATAGATGACGGCTTCGACCGTCGGGTAGCCGTCCGGATGGATGTCCGCGGAGCGGAGTGTGATCGGCTGCGCGCTCGCTGTCGTCACGACCGACGACAGCGCAAGGGCCGCAGCGAGGCAAAGCATGCTTGCTGTCTTCATTGACGTTTTCCTCTCCCAGGGCAGCGGCGATTTTCGCCGTCTTGGTTCGCGCGAGGTCGGTCGTTGCCGCTCGCGGATTGATTCAGGATGCGGCGGCACGTCTCCTGTGCGGGTAGGCGGCGAAGCGAATGTCGAAGCTGCCGACGCCCTCGAATTCGAGCCGCGCGGTCTGGCCCGGCAGGACGTCGTGAACGCCGGTCGTCATGCCGGTCAGAACGACATCGCCCTTGGCGAGCGACCTACCGCGCCCGGCCAGCTGCCGGGCAAGGAAGGCCACCGCGGCGAACGGACCACCCGGCACGCGGGCCGCGCTGCCCTCGCCGACCGGGACGCCCTCCACCCGCGTGGCCGAGGCCAGGGTGCTCCAGTCACGCATCTGCCCGGGCTCGATCCGTGGGCCGACAATGGCGCCGGCATTGTTGCCGTGATCGGAAATCACCGCCCCGGGGCCGAGCTGGTTGATGGTGGCGAGAGGGCTGGAGGCGATCTCCGAGCCGACATGCAGCGTGGCGAAGGCGCCGACATCGCCCAACCAGTCCTGCGGATCGGAGGGCGGCTCACCGGTCACCCGCACCACGAACTCGGCCTCGACTGCAGCGAAACCGCCCTCGAAAATCAGTGCGTCGACGGCGCCGCCATCGGTAACCGTCTGCACAAGGTCGGCGAATACCGGCCCGACCAGCCGCTCCGCACTATAGCGGGCGTGGAACGCCGGCGGGATCATCGCGACCTTCCATCCGCCGAGGCGACGGGTGGTCAGACGCAGCACCTCGTCCTGTACCGCATAGGCCTCTTCAAGGCTGCCGGGCAGCACGCCGGGGAAACCGGACAGCGCTCGCCCATCGCTACGCGCGGAAACGAATTGTGCGGCGGCACTCGTCACTACCGTCTCCCCCGGGCGTTCGCTCTTCATTTTTAGTATGGTAGATACTGATACTGGTATGGTACAAGGTCAAGTGGCAATGTGATCGACGTTGGTATCCAAGGGGGACGGCTTGAACATCGAGACGGGCGACGCAGCGGAAACCAGCGCGCGCCGCATCGAACGCGAGATACGCAAGGCGATCATCACGATGGAGATCGAGCCCGGCGCGCCGCTCTCGGAGCAGGACATCGCCGCGCGTTTCAAAGTTTCCCGCCAGCCGGTCCGCGAGGCGTTCATTTCGCTGGCCCGCGCCGGCCTCGTCGAAATCCAGCCGCGTCGGGGCACCTTCGTCGTCAAGATATCGCTGGAGCGGATGCTGGAAGCCCGCTTCATCCGTGAATCGCTGGAGACCGCCGTGGTCCGTCGCGCCTGCGAGCGGTTCGATGCACGTGTCCGCACCCGGATCGACTTTTATCTCGACGCACAGACCGCCGCCGCCGAAGTCGGCGCCCACTATGAATTCCAGCGGGCCGACGAGATGTTCCACGCCGCCCTCGCGGAAGGCGCCGGCTGCCCCTCGGCCTGGACGGTAATCGACGACATCAAGGCGCACATGGACCGTGTCTGCCATCTCACGCTGCCATCCGCCACCGCCCTGCCGCGCCTGATCGAGCAGCATCGCGACATCCTTAGAGCGATCGACGCCCGCGACGCCGATCAGGCCGAAGCCGCGCTCAAGGCGCATCTGGCGGAAATTCTCAAGGCGCTGCCCGCGGTGCGAAGCGCCCACGCCGACATTTTCATCTGACGAGGTCGGGCAACGACCCGTGCGAGAAGGGAACGCCAATGGATATTCGCCACGCGGTTCATCCCGCCCAAGCCGAGGCGCTTGATAGCGAGGGCCTGCGCCAGCATTTCCTCATCGAAAGCGTGTTCGAGGACGGGCGGATAACCGCGTCCTACACGCATTACGACCGCATGATGGTGCTCGGTATCGCACCCGCCGACGCGCCCCTGACGCCAGCGGACGAACTGGCCCGCGTGGTCGGCTCCGATTTTCTGCTGGAACGTCGCGAACTCGGCGCCATCAATGTCGGCACCGGCGCGGCACGCGTCATCGCCGACGGCGAGGTCCTGATCGTGCAACCCCAGGAAGCGGTCTATCTCGGCATGGGCATACGCGCGCTCAGCTTCGAGAACGTCGACCCCGCGCATCCCGCCCGCCTCTATGGCAACTCGGCTCCCGCGCATATGCGCCATCCGAGCCGCGTGGTGCGCGAGCAGGATGCCTCGCCACAGCCGATGGGAAGCCTCGAGACGTCCAACAAGCGGACCATCTTCAAATATCTGCACCCCGGCGTGCTGCCGACCTGCCAGATCGTGATGGGCCTCACCCGGCTCGAACCCGGCAGTGTCTGGAACACCATGCCGGCCCATACCCATGACCGGCGCATGGAATCCTATTTCTACTTCGAGCTCGCCCCCGACAGCCTGGTGCTGCATCTGATGGGACGGCCGGAGGCGACGCGTCACATCGTGGTGCGCAACGAGCAGGCGGTACTGTCGCCGCCCTGGTCGATCCATGCCGGCGCCGGCACCGGCGCCTACGCCTTCATCTGGGCCATGGCCGGCGACAACCAGTCCTTCGCCGACATGGACTTCGTGCCGATGGCGGAGCTGCGCTGATGGGGGTGGGCGCGCTGTTCGATCTTTCCGGCCGCATGGCACTCGTCACCGGCGCGCGGAGCGGCATCGGCCAGGCCGTCGCCGATGTGCTGGCGCAGGCGGGTGCCGACATCATCGGCCTCGGCTCGAGCCCGATGCCGGAGACGGCGGAACGGATTGCGCGCCATGGCGTGCGGTTCCACGCGGTGCTGCACGACCTTGCCGAGCCCGGCGACCTGGACGGGCTGGTTGGCGAACTCGAGGCGGCGTTCGGCAGCATCGACATACTGGTCAACAATGCCGGCATCATCCGCCGCGCCGGCGTGCTCGACTTCACGCAGGCCGATTGGGACGCCGTGATGGACGTCAACCTCAAGAGCCTGTTCTTCCTGTCGCAGGCTGTCGCCCGCCGCTGGGTGTCGCGCGGCACGCCGGGACGCATCATCAACATCGCGTCGCTGCTGTCGTTTCAGGGCGGCATCCGCGTGCCGTCCTATGCCGCGAGCAAGCATGGCGTACTGGGGGTTACCCGGTCGATGGCCAACGAGCTGGCCGGCCACGCCATCACGGTGAACGCCATTGCTCCCGGCTATATCGAGACGGACAACACGGTGGCGCTGCGCGCCGATCCCGAGCGCAGCCGCCAGATACTCGAGCGCATCCCCGCTGCCCGCTGGGGGACGCCGGACGATCTGAAGACCGCCGTCCTGTTCCTGGCCTCACCCGCCTCCGGCTATGTCAACGGCTCAGTGGTTGCCGTGGATGGTGGCTGGCTGGCGCGTTAGGGGCAGGTCGCGCGTGCGACGCGCGGCGCCTCCGGGGGATGGCCGAGCGCATGCAGGATGCCGCGCAGCTCGGCCAGCCCGCGCATGCGGCCGATGGTCGGATAGCCTGGGGTGACGGTCTTGCCGAGATCGTCGAGCATGCGATGCCCGTGATCGGAGCGGAAGACGATGGTCGCGCCGGGCGCGCGGCGGCGATCTTCCTCCACCAGCGCCTTCAGCACCGCGACCATGTCAGTGTCGCCGTCGAGATGCGCGGATTCGTGGAAACTGCGCGGATCCTGCTCGCGCCTCGTGTTGCGCAGATGCGCGAAATGGATGCGGGGCGCGAAACGGCGCGCGATGGCGGGTAGATCATTGTCGGCCCGCGCGCCGAGGCTGCCGGTGCACAGGCACATGCCGTTGGCGGGCGAGGGCACCGCCTCGAACAGGGCCGCATAATCGGCCGGTGTCGAGGCCACGCGCGGCAGGCCGAAGAGCGGGCGGGGCGGGTCGTCGGGATGCAGCGTCAGCTTGACCCCGACGCTCTCGGCGGCGGGGACGACGGCGGCGAGAAACTCGATGAGGTTGCGGCGCAGCCGCGCGGCGTCGATGTCGCGATATTCCTTCAGCTTTTCGCGAAAGCCGGGAAGCGTCATCGGCTCGGTGGTCGAGCCCGGCAGGGCGCTGGCAATGTTGCGCACGAGGTCGGCGACCGCGCCTTCGTCCATCGCCTCGTAAACCGCGCGGGCGCGGGCCTGCTCGGCCGGCGTGTAGTCGCGCTCGGCGCCGGGGCGCCGCAATAGGTGTAGCTCGAAAGCGGCGAAGGTTTCGAAATCGAAGCGCATCGCGGTGGCGCCGGTGTCGGTGACGTAATCGAGATCGGTCCGGCACCAGTCGACCACGGGCATGAAATTGTAGCAGACGATGCCGATGCCGGCCCGGCCGACGGCCTCCAAGCTGGCGATCCAGGCCTCGATCTCCGTCTTCGCCGCGCCGCCGCGGCGCTTCACCGCGTCCGGGATCGGGATGCTCTCGACCACCGACCAGGCGAGCGGCACCCGGCCGGGCGGCGTGGTCTCGATGAGATGGCGCCGCGCCTCGACTGCCTCGCGTGTCCAGACCGCCCCGATAGGCACCTCGTGCAGCGCCGAGACGATGTCGGTGGCGCCGACATGGCGCACCTCGTCGAGCGTCACCGGCGCCTCCGGCCCGAACCATCTCCAGCCCTGGCGCATGCGTTCCTCCTCGTGCCCGGTTGGCCGGGTCCGCCGATCAGACGAAATAGTTCGGGAAGCGGCCCTTCAGCGCGTCGACATCCGGGATGACGGCGCTGACATGGGCCTCCATCGCCCTCTTCGCCGCCTCGGCGTCTCCGGCGGCGATGGCGTCGCGAATGGTGGCGTGCTCTGCCAGAACCTGATCCATCCGCCCCAGCATGGGCAGGGTGAGGCGGCGGGCCCGGTCGACCTGCACCTTCACCTGGGTGAGCAGCGTCCAGATGCCGGGATGGCCGGCGAGATCGGCCACGGCGGCATGAAACGCTTCGTCGGCCTCGTGGAACGCATCGGTATCGTTGACCAGCGCGGCCGCCTTCTGCCGGCCGATGGCGAGGTCGATCATGGCCATGCGATGAGGCGCCGCGGCCTGGGCGGCCTTCTCCACCGTGAGGCTCTCCAGCGCCTTGCGGATCAGCACGGCTTCGGGGATGGCGCTGACCGGCACCCGCGAGACGAAGGTTCCCGACTGCGGAAACACGTCGACTAAGCCCAGCTCCGCCAGCCGGATCAGTGCCTCGCGCACCGGCGTGCGGCTCACCTGGAAGCGTTCGATCAGCGTCTTGTCCTGCAACGGTGTTCCCGGCGGCAGGCGCAGGGCAATGATCTCCGTGCGCAGCATGTCGAACACCTGCGTGGCGGAGGTGATGCGGCGCGCCCGCAGCGGCCGGGCAAGGTCCTCGGGGGCGCGCGGAGAGAGCAGGGAGGTGTCGGTCATCGAGGATGGCGTCCGATCGGAGCGGATTGACATTCTAATATATTAGTTGGTACTGGTTGCCAAGGCCGAACGAAAACACAAACGGCCAGACCAGCTAGAGGGGAGGACCGATGGCGCTGCATCCAGACCGGCTGCTGCCGATAGAGGCGGAGGCGCGCGTTGTTGCGCGGCGGCTGTTCGCGCAGGTCGAGGCGCTGCCGATCGTCTCGCCGCACGGCCATACGGAACCGGCCTGGTACGCGCAGAACCTGCCTTTTCCCGACCCGGCGGCGCTGTTCGTCATTCCCGACCACTACATTTTTCGCATGCTGTACTCGCAGGGCGTGCCGCTGGAGGCGCTCGGGGTGCCGCGCAGCGATGGCGGGCCGGTGGAGACGGACGGGCGGAAGATCTGGCGGCTTTTCGCCCAGCATTACCGGTTGTTCCGCGGCACCCCCTCGCGCCTGTGGTTCGAGCATGCGCTGGAGACGGTGTTCGGGATAGAGGAGCGGCTCGGTCCGGACAATGCCGACGCGCTCTATGACCGGATCGCTGCGGCGCTGACGCGCGACGATATGCGTCCGCGCGCGCTCTATGACCGGTTCGGCATCGAGGCGATCGCCACCACCGACTCCGCGCTTGACGATCTCGCCCATCACGACGCCATCCGCGCCTCGGGCTGGCATGGCCGGGTGGTGCCGACCTATCGCCCCGACGCGGTGGTCGATCCGGACCGGCCGGGTTTCGCGGCGGCGCTTGCGCGACTGTTCGAGATCACCGGTGAACCGGTGAACTGGGCGGGCTATCTCGAAGCCCACCGCATCCGGCGTGCCTATTTCGCGGAACGCGGGGCACGGGCGACCGACCACGGCCACCCGACTGCGCTCACCGCCGATCTCGATGCCTTCGAGGCTGCCCGGCTGTTCGAGCAGGTGCGCTCCGGCACGGCGGATGCGCGCGAGCGCGAGCTGTTCCGCGCCCAGATGCTGACCGAGATGGCGCGCATGAGCCGCGACGACGGGCTGGTGATGCAGATCCATCCCGGCTCGGTGCGCAACCACAATGCGCCGCTGTTCGCGCGCTTCGGCTTCGACAAGGGCGCCGACATTCCCTCCAGCACCGATTACGTGCACGCGCTGCGTCCGCTGCTCAATGCCGTGGGCAACGACCCGGCGCTGACGGTGATCGTGTTCACCCTTGACGAGGCCGCCTATTCGCGCGAGCTCGCCCCGCTGGCCGGCCATTACCCGGCGTTGCGGCTCGGGCCGGCATGGTGGTTCTTCGACAGCCCGGATGGCATGCGCCGCTTTCGCGAGACCACCGCCGAGACCGCCGGCATCTACAACACCGTCGGCTTCAACGACGACACCCGCGCCTTCCTGTCCATTCCGGCCCGGCACGACGTTGCCCGGCGTGTGGATTGCGCCTGGCTCGCCCGTCTCGTCTGCGATGGCCGGCTGGACGAGGACGAGGCGCAGGAGATGGCACGCGATCTCGCCTACCAGCTCGCGAAGGACGCCTATCGACTGTGACGAAACGGCCGGGGCCTCGACGCACCGGCACATCGGAGGAAGCCCACCATGCGCATGACCCGCCGACATTTCATGGGAACCACCGTCGCGCTTGCCGGCCTGCCGCTGTTCGGTGGCGCCGCCTTCGCCGCGCTCAAGCCGCCGTCCAGGCCCGTAACGCTCACCGTGGCCGACGTCGCCGGCAACCTCGCCCTCACCCAGGCGGCACTCCAGCTCTATGCCGAGACCAAGCCCGACTGGGTGAGCCGCATCGCCTTCACCAAGGCCCCCGCGCCCGAATTGCCATCCAAGCTCAAGGCGCAGCAGGCGGCGGGCCGGGTGGATATCGATCTGGTGCTCACCGGCACCGATGCGCTCTCCGCGGGCATCGCCCAGGGAATATGGACCGATCTCGCCCCCTACAAGGCCGATCTTCCCGATCTTTCCGCCATCCTCATCCCGCAGGCTTTCAAGATGCAGGCCATGGCGCAGGATCGCGGTGTCGTCGTGTCCTATTACCCCTCGGGACCGCTGATCGAGTTCATGCCCGACCGGGTGCCGACGCCGCCCAAGACCGCCGAGGAACTGCTGGAATGGAGCCGCCAGCACAAGAACAAGTTCATCTACGCCCGCCCGTCCAATTCGGGGCCCGGCCGCACCTTCCTCATGGGCCTGCCCTACATACTGAAGGACAGCGACCCGAAGGATCCCGAGAAGGGCTGGGGCAAGACCTGGGCCTATCTCGAGGAACTCGGCAAGAATATTGAGTACTACGCCTCCGGCACCACGCAGACCATGCGCGAGCTGGGCGACGGCACCCGTGACATCGTGATCTCCACCACCGGCTGGGATATCAATCCGCGCGTGCTGGGCACCGTGCCGGCGGAGGCAAAGGTGGGCACGCTGGCCGGCTTCCACTGGGTGACGGACGCCCACTACATGGTCGTGCCTAAGGGCGTGCCGGAGGACCGGCTCGCGGTGCTGCTCGACCTGATGAACTTCATGCTGACGCCGAAGGCGCAGGCCTATGCCTATGATCAAGGCTATTTCTATCCCGGCCCGGCGGTAAAGGACGTGCCGCTGTCGATCGCTCCGGCCGAGAGCCAGCAGGCGATCAAGGAATTCGGCCGTCCGGAATATGACCGCTGGATCGCCGACAATCCGCAGGAGGTGCCGCTCGACGCCGACCGGATGGTCGCGGCGTTCCGCATCTGGGACGAGCGGATCGGCGCGAAGAAGAGCTGATCGCGGTCCGTCCTTGCGGCCGGGCAAGCCCCGGCCGCCTGCCGCCGCCGGAGCCTTGCCCGGCCCCGTCTTCGCCTCGCCCCGGAGCCGTCACGCGATGAACGCCCATCCCACTTTTGCCACGACGGCTGCGCCTGCGGCGGGTCCCGCCGGCGGTGGCCGGCTCGAACTCCTCGACCTGCAGCGCAGCTTCGGCACCTATCGGGCGCTCGACGGCATCAGCCTCACCGTGGAGCGTGGCGAGTTCATCGCGCTGCTCGGCCCGTCCGGCTGCGGCAAGTCGACGGCGCTCAACTGCATAGCCGGCCTGCTGCCGCTGACCGGCGGGGAGATCCGCGTCGATGGGCGCCCGATCCATGAACTCCAGCCGGAGCAGCGCGGCTTCGGCATGGTGTTCCAGTCCTATGCGCTGTTTCCGCACATGACGATCCGCAAGAATGTCGCTTTTGGCCTCACCATGCAGGGCGTGCCCAGGGCAGAGACCGAGCAACGCGTGGATGCCGCACTCGATCTGGTGCGACTGCGCTCGCAGGCTGACAAGCTGCCCGGCCAACTGTCCGGCGGCCAGCAGCAGCGCGTAGCGATCGCCCGCGCCATCGTCATCCGCCCGCCACTGGTGCTGATGGATGAGCCGCTGTCGAACCTCGACGCCAAGCTGCGGCTCGAAATGCGGGCGGAAATCCGTGCCATCCATGATGCCATCGGCTCGACCACCATCTACGTCACGCACGACCAGGACGAGGCGCTGTCGCTGGCAGACCGCATTGTGGTGATGTCGCATGGGCTGATCCGGCAGGTCGGCACGCCGGAGGAACTCTATGAGCGCCCGATCGGCGTGGATGTGGCCGATTTCATGGGCTACCGCACCCGCATTGCCGGCGTGGTCGCCGATGCCGGCGGCAATGTCGACATTCCCGGCGGAAGGCTTTCGCTGCCGGCCGCGCGGGCGCATGCCGCCGGTGCCCGCATCTCGATTTCCGTGCGTCCCGAGGACCTGCTTGCGGGTCCGTCCGGCGCCGGCATCCCGGCGACGGTGCGGGCGATCGAGTATCGCGGCCGGGCCTGGTTCGGCTCCGCCGTGCTGGCGGACGGAGCGGTGGTGTTCTTCCGCGCCGAGACCGCGCTCGCCAGCGGCCAGCCCGTCAGCCTGCGCTTTGATCCTGCGCGCACCCTCGTCTTCGCGGAGGCGGCGGCATGAGCGAGGCGACGTTCACCCCCGGCTACGCGCCAGCCCGGCTCTCGCTGCGCACGCGGCTCGCCGCCCGCGGCTTCGATGGCACCACGCTGCTCGTGCTGCCCGGCCTGCTCGCTGTGCTCGGGCTGTTCATCTACCCCTTCATCTATGGGGTGATCGATTCCCTCTCCCCCGCCACCGGGCCGTGGTACGAGAGCTACCGGCGTTTCTTCACCGATCCTTTCCTCTACAACACCGTCGGCGCCACGCTGCGGCTGGCCGTGCCGGTGACGGTGCTCAATCTCGCTCTGGCGGTGCCTATCGCCTTCCGGGTGCGGCTGATGCGCCGTCAGCGCCTGCTCACCATCATCCTCGTGCTGCCGATCACGCTCGGCACCGTGCTGGTGGCTGAGGGCCTTTTGAGCTTTCTCGGGCCGCAGGGCTGGTTCAACCGCACGCTGGTGACCTTCGGCCTGATCGAGGCGCCGCTGCGGCTCACCAATAATTACTGGGGCGTGTTCGCCTCGCTGCTCATCACCGGCTTTCCCTTCGCCTTCCTGCTCACGCTGTCCTACGTCTCCGGCATCGACCCGGCGATCGAGCAGGCAGCGGCGACGCTGGGAGCGAATGCACGGCGCCGGTTCCTGCGCATCTTCCTGCCTCTGCTGGTGCCGGGGCTGGCGGTCACCTTCTGCCTCGCCTTCGTGCAGGCCTTCGCCGTTTTCCCTTCGGCGGTGCTGCTCGGCGCGCCGGCCGGGCCGACCCGGGTCATCTCCATCGCCGCCTATGCGGCGGCGTTCGAGGAATACAACCACTCGCTCGGCTCGGCGATCGCCATGATCATGGGCGCCGTCCAGTTCGTCGTCGTGCTGGCCGTGCTGGCACTGCGCAACCTGTTCTATCGCGGCCCGGCGGGCGGGACGAAAGGCTGACATCGATGATCCGAGACCGTGGCATCGGCTCGAAGCTCTGGCGCACTGCCGTCTGGGGCGTGGCGCTACTGTTCGTGTTCAATCTCATCGGCGTCATCGCCGCCGTGATGGTGAACTCCTTCGCGACACGTTGGCTCGGCACCTGGCTGCCGGTGGACTACACCACGCGCTGGTATTTCTCCGCCTGGCAGGAATTCCAGCTCACGGAGGTGCTCGTCGTCACCTTCGAGATCGTCTTCCTGGTGACTGCGCTGTCCGGCCTCATCGGCATCACCACCGCCTATGCGCTGGCGCGGCGGGACTTTCCCGGCAAGCGGGCGGTGACGCTGCTGTTCCTTCTGCCCATGCTGGTGCCGCCGCTCACCTATGGCATTCCGCTCGCCACCCTGCTCTACCAGGTCGGCTTGGGGGGCAGCTTCTGGGGGGTGGTGATCATCAATCTGGTGCCCTCCATTCCCTTCGTGGTGCTGGTAATGATCCCATTCATCGAGCAGATCGACCCTCGCGTCGAGGCGGCCGGGCGGGTGTTCGGCGCCGGCACGGGCAGCCTGTTCCTGCGCATCCTGCTGCCCCTGCTGCTGCCGGGCATGCTGGCCGCGCTGCTGCTGGTGCTGGTGCGCACCATCGCCATGTTCGAACTGACCTTCCTCGTCGCCGGCCCGACCAGCCAGACGCTGGTGGTCTCGCTCTATTACGCGGTGTTCGCCTCCGGCGTGCGCGCCTCGCAATCCATCGATGCCATGGCGGTGGTCTATATGGTGACGACGCTGTTCTGGCTGGTGCTGGCGCTGCGCTTCGTCAACCCCACGCAGATCGTCGCCCGGGCCAAGCAGTCCCAGGCGGCGCATTGAGCTCGGCACGATGAAGCGTCTCTCGCAGGCCACTTTGTGCGACCTCCCGGCAGGAGTATCACGCCCCGGCTATGACCGTGGCGCCACCCGCATCGGCATCGTGCATCTCGGCATCGGCGCGTTCCACCGTGCCCATCAGGCGGTGATGACCGAAGCCGTGCTCGCCGCCGGCGATCTTGCCTGGGGCATTGCCGGGGTTTCGCTGCGCAGCGCCGAGACGCGCGATGCGCTCGCTCCGCAGGACGGGCTGTATTCGGTCGCGGTTCGCGATGGCACGGGCGATCGTTTCGCCGTGGTCGGGGCTGTACTGCGCCTTCTGGTGGCGCCGGAGGATCCCGTCGCCGTGCTCGACCTGATGGCCGCGTCCGAGACCCGCCTCATATCGCTCACCATAACCGAGAAGGGCTATTGCCACCTGCCGGCAACGGGCGAACTCGACGAGACCCACCCCGACATCGTGCATGACCTCGCTCATTCCGAACGGCCGCGAACAGCGATCGGTTTCCTCGTCGAGGCGATTGTCCGGCGGCGCGAGGCGGGACTGCCGCCCTTCACCGTGCTGTCCTGCGACAACCTGCCGGCCAATGGACGCACGTTGGCCCGCGTCGTGACGCGCTTCGCGGCGCTGCGCGATCCGGCGCTGGCGGAGCATGTGAAGACCCGCGTGGCGTTCCCCTGTTCCATGGTGGATCGCATCGTGCCCGCCACCACGGATGCCGACCGCGCGCTCGTGGCCGGTGCGCTCGGCGTCGAGGATGCCTGGCCGGTGACGACCGAGCCGTTCCTGCAATGGGTGATCGAGGACCGTTTCCCTGAGGGGCGGCCGAACTGGGAGGGGGCCGGCGCGCTCTTCGTCACCGATGTCGAACCCTTCGAGCAGATGAAGCTGCGGCTGCTCAACGCCAGCCATTCGACGCTCGCCTATCTCGGCTATCTCGCCGGGCATCAGACGGTGGCCGAAGTGATGGCCGCACCGGGGTTCGCCGCCTTGCTCGACCAGATGATGAGAGAGGAGGTCTCGCCGACGTTGCCGCCGCTCGAAGGCTTCGACCTCGCGGCCTACCGGGCCATGTTGCTCGCCCGCTTCCGCAATCCGGCGCTGCATCATCGCACCTGGCAGATCGCCATGGACGGTTCGCAGAAGCTGCCGCAGCGCCTGCTCGGCACCATTCGCGACCGGATCAAGGCCGGTGCCGGCTTTGAGCGTCTCGCGCTGGGCGTTGCCGCCTGGATGGTCTACGCCACCGGCCGCGATGAGGCGGGCAATCCCATCGACATGCGTGACCCGCTTGCCAGCCGCTTCGCTGCGGCAACGGCAGGGAAGCGGCAGGCCTCCGCTCTCGTGGAGGCCTATCTCGGCATCCGCGAGGTGTTCGGAGACGATCTGTCCGCCTCGACGCCCTTCCGCACCACGCTGGTGCGCGTGCTGGACGGACTGCTGGCCGACGGGGCGGCGCGAACCGCCCGGAGCTTTGAGAGGACGTAGACGCGGTCATCGGTCGCATGATCCGTTTGCGCAGCGGATCGTCTCCGTGTCATGCGGACCCGCCAAGTTCCTTCACCTTCTTCCGCAGCGCCTTGACCTCCTCGAAACGGGGCGTGACGTCGCGCAGCACGGCCACCATGCCGGTCACCGCGCCGCCCGCGTCCTTGAGCAGGCCGATGGTGAACTCCAGCGAGATCCGTCGTCCGTCCCTGGTGAGCCCGGGAACCGCGAGCAGGTCGCCGGCGCCGTAGCGGCTCTGGCCGGAGGCAACCGTCTCGCGATAGCCCTCCCAGTGGCGGGCGCGGAACGGCTCGGGAATGATGATGTCGAGCGAGGAGCCAAGCGCCTCTTGCTCGGAAAAGCCGAAGATGCGTTCGGCGCCGGGGTTCCACAGTACGATCAGGCCCTGCGCGTCGCTGGCGACGACGGCATCGGCGGCACTGTCGACCAGCGCTTCGCCGATTCCTCCCCGAGTGAAGCCGGCAAGGGCGCGCGACTGCCGCGATCCGACCACGGCGGCGGGCGGTGCGGCCACCGTGCCGCCTGCCGCCTCATCGCCGAACAGGTCCTCCACCGCGCCGAAGAATTCGTAATGCAGTCGCTCCGGCGGGACACCGAAGCTGGCGAGCGTCGGCACGAAGGCGCGGAGGAAGCCGAGCGGGCCGCAGAGAAAATACTCGGCCTCGGCGAGCGGCGTGTGCGCCGTCAGCCAGTCCTGCGTGAGCCGGCCGGAGATGTCGAAATCCCGCCCCGCCACCTCGTCACTGCCGGGATGGGTATGCAGGAACGTCGTCTCCACCCCGCCATGCGCGGCGGCGAGCGCACGCACATGCCCGGCGAACGCCTGGGTGCGCGCGCTCTGCGTGCAGTGGACGAAGTGCACGCGAAGGCCGGGACGCTGCGTTGCGACGGCTTCGAGCATGGCCACCATCGGCGTCAATCCGACCCCGGCGCTCACCATGACGACGGGGCGCGCATCGGTGGCGGGCAGCACGAAGCTGCCGCCCGGCGGCGCGATGTCGAGCCGCGTGCCGGGCTGGGCCTCGTCATGCAACCATTTCGATACCAGCCCTTCGGGCTCTCGCTTCACCGAAATGCGGTAGGTCGCACCGTTCGGCGCCGCCGAGATGGTGTAGTTGCGCTTCTGCCGCCCGGCGCCCGGAACGTCCGCGAACAGCGTCAGATGCTGGCCGGCCACATGCGGCGCCGGCGGCCGTCCGTCGAGCGGGCACAGCACGAAGGAGGTGATGACGTCGCTCTCCCGGTGGCGGCTCTCGATCGCGAAGGGCCGCGGCGCGGCGCCGTGCCGCTCCTCCTGCTCGACGTCTCTCGCCACCTGGCCGCCTTCGGTCATGTTTGCCTCCGTTTAAATCATGTATATGATATACATGTATTCATGAACTGGAAAGCCTCCAGACAGGCGGCCTCATGCGACTCACCCGCTATTCCGACTATGCCGTGCGCGTGCTGCTCTATCTGGCGGCGCGCAGCGACCGGTTGTGCTCGATTTCCGAGATCGCCGCCGCCTATGGCATCTCGCAGAACCATCTGATGAAGGTGCTGCACGACCTCGGCAAGGCCAACTATGTGGCAGGCGTGCGCGGGCGCGCCGGCGGCTACCGGCTGGCGCGGCCGGCCTCGGAAATCCGAGTCGGCGATCTGCTGCGCCACACCGAGGACGATTTCGATCTGGTTCCCTGTGGGGACTGCGCGCTCTCCACGGGCTGCGGCGTTTCTCCGGTGCTGGATGAGGCGATGGCCGCCTTTTTCGCCGTCCTCGACGGTTACACGCTGGCCGACCTCGTCGACCGCAGGAGCGGCTTTCGACGCCTGATCCTGTCGCTTGGTCCAGACGGGCCGGCCACCAGCGCCGGCGTGTCGTGAGCGCGGCGATCCCCTTGTGCTCCTCGCCGTGCTGCTCGGTGCCGTCCTGTTATCCGCGGCTAGGCTCGCCCCGATGATGCGCCGGGTCGCCATCTGGATCTCGGCAGAACTTCGGCTGGTGCATTTCGCGCAGGTCTGGCCGTGACCCGCATCGCTTCCCTCAGGTTTCGGAGATCATCTTGTCTGCCATTGCCCGCTTGAAACTGTTCCGGCCGATACTCGCGGGCGCGAATCTGCGTGACCGCCTGCTGGCCTGCATCGGGGCTCTGGTTGGAATTGTGCTGACGGGGCTTATCTGCGGGCTCGCCGCGAGCGATACGCAGCATCTGCTTTGGCTCGTACCACCCATGGGCGCCTCCGCCGTGCTGCTGTTCGCCGTGCCGGCGAGCCCGATGGCCCAGCCCTGGCCGACGATCGGCGGCAACACCATCTCCGCGCTCATCGGTCTTGTCGTCGCCCACAACATGCCAATCTCCGCGCTCGCCGCCGGCATCGCGGTGGGCGGCGCGATCGGCGTCATGTCGCTGCTGCGCTGCCTGCATCCGCCGGGCGGGGCCGCTGCGCTGGTCGGCCTCTTCGCCGGAGCCTCGTCGAGCTATGCCTTCCCGATCCTGCCGGTCGGCCTGAACGCCGCCGTGCTGGTTGGCTGCGCCTGGATCTATCACCGGTATTCCGGGCACAGCTTTCCGCATGTCGCGGCGGCGCCCCCACCGACGGCGAAGGAGCTGCCCTGGACCTTCAGTAAGGCGGATCTCGCCGCCGCGCTGGCCCAGACAGGCGAAACCTTCGACATCGACGTGAACGACCTCGAACGGCTGTTGCGCGAGATCGAGCAGCGGACGCTGGCGCGTTCCTATCGCGACCTCGACTGTGCGGACCTCATGTCGCGAGGTGTCATTTCCGTCCGCCTGTCGACGCCGCCCGAGGAGGCGCGAGCCCTTCTCGTCCGGCACGATGTGCGCCGACTGCCCGTGCTCGACAAAGCCGGCGGCGTGGCCGGCGTCATCGGCCTGCGGGAGCTGGCGGGCTCGGGAGCCTCGCTGCGGGAGTTGATGACCCCGGCCGCCACGGCATCGCCGCAGACGCCCGCCATCGGGCTCCTCGACCGCTTTGCCCGGGATCGCGTCCACGCCGTCTTCATTGTCGACGATGCCTGCCGTCCTATCGGCGTCGTGACGGAGGCCGACTGGCTCGCCGTGCTGACACGCGGGCTCGCCTAGCGGGACGGCCGGCTGATGCCGTCGAGGGTTGCGTGCCTCACCCTCGGCGGCTCCTCGCATGTTCGATCAGTGCTCGGAGCTTCGGCGCCAGGTTCCGGCGGCTTGGATAGTACAGATAGAAGCCCGCGAAACGCGGACAATAATCTTCGAGGATCGGCACCAGTTCGCCTCGCTCGATGGCCGGGCGGAAGCTCTCTTCCATCCCGAAGGTGATGCCGGCGCCGGCGATGGCGAGCTTGATCATCAATGCCATGTCGTTGGTGGTGATCTCCGGCGCCACCGCTACCGCGAACTCCTTTCCGCCCTCGGCGAATTCCCACCGATAGGGTGCAACCCGCGGCGCGGATCGCCAGCCAATGCAGCGATGGGCCGCGAGTTCGCGCGGGCTGGAGGGTGCGCCATGGCGGCCGAGATAAAGGGGCGAGCAGACCGCCAGCTGGCGCTGCTCGCCAGAGACCGGCACGGCGATCATGTCCCGCTCGATCACTTCGCCGAGTCGCACGCCGGCATCGTAGCCTTCGGCGACGATGTCGAACTCCTCGTCGGTTACCGTGATGTCGAGCTGGATGTCGGGATGGGCCGCCGCGAAGCCGGCCAGCAGGGGTCCGTCGAGAAAGCGCTCGGCGATGGAGGAGACGGCGAGCCGGAGTTGGCCGCGAGGTTTTCCCTCGAGGCTGCCGGTGGTCTCGACGGCGGCGCGTATATCGGCAAGCGCCGGGCCCAGGGCGGCGTTGAGACGTTCGCCGGCCTCGGTGAGGCTGACGCTGCGCGTGGTCCGCCGGACGAGAGCCGTCCCCATCACGGCCTCGAGCCGGCCGATGGTCTGGCTCACCGCCGAACGTGTGACGCCGAGCCGGTCCGCGGCGGCGCGGAAGCTCCTCTCCTCGGCGACCAGCCTGAAGATCGTGAGAGCGTTGAGGTCGATGTTCATTGGTTAGTTTGGCTTTCCAATTTGTCGAACAATGGCCGACTTCCGGCGACAATGCCGCGCGACTACCTTGCTGCCAACGTCAAGTTTCCAGCAGCACAGGAGAATTCAGATGGCTCTCGACCAGGTCGTCCTGATCACCGGCGCTTCCAGCGGCATCGGCGCGGGCATCGCCCGCGAACTCGCAAGGGCTGGTGCTCGGCTCGCCCTCGGCGCCCGGCGCACCGACCGGCTCGACGCTCTCGCGGCGGAAATCGGCGGCGACGTCCTCATCCGTCGGCTCGACGTGACGAACCGCGCGGATGTCGCCGCCTTCGCCGCGGCCGCCCGCGAGCGCTTCGGTCGCGTGGACGTCATCGTCAACAATGCCGGCATCATGCCGCTCTCGCTCATGGCTTCGCTCAAGGTCGACGAGTGGGATCGCATGATCGACGTGAACATCAAGGGCGTGCTCTACGGCGTCGCTGCCGTGCTGCCGGAGATGACCGCGCGCGGCGACGGCCACATCATCAACATTGCCTCTATCGGGGCGCTCGCGGTCTCGCCAACGGCGGCGGTCTACTGCGCGACGAAGTTCGCTGTCCGGGCCATTTCCGACGGGCTCCGGCAGGAGAACGACCGGCTGCGCGTCACCTGCATCCATCCGGGCGTGGTCGAGAGCGAACTCGCCGACAACATCACCGATCCGGTGGCTGCCGAGGCGATGAAGGCCTACCGCGCGATCGCCTTGCAGCCGGACGCGATCGGCCGCGCGGTCCGCTACGCCATCGAACAGCCCGCCGATGTCGATGTCAGCGAGATCGTCGTCCGCCCCACCGCCAGCCGGTGAGGAGATGACGACATGGCTTTCACGCTGAACGCGCCACTGCGCGCCGCCACGACGCTTGCGTTTGTCGCGGCGCCGGCCACGGTCCCTGCCGACACGCTGGAGGAACGTCGCCGGCGTGGCGATGCGGTTGTCCGCTTGCTGAACAAGGGCGAAGCACAGCCGACGCTCGAGAGACTGCGACGGGAATTTCCCTTTCTCGCCGACGCAACGGAGGCTTACGCGCTCGGCGATGTCTGGTCGCGTCCCGGCCTCGACAACCGCACCCGCCAGCTCGCGGCGGTTGCGGCCTTCGCCTCGCTCGGACTGCCGGCCTACATGAAGATCCATGCCGGCTATGCGCTCAATATCGGCGTGTCCGAGGAGGAGGTGAGGGAGGTGGTCTCCATGGTCACCGTCACTGCCGGTTTCCCACGTGCCATCGCCGCGTCGCAGGCGCTGTCCGACCTGTTCGCCGAGCGCCGTGCCGCGGCGCCGGCCCAGCCATAGGAGAGCCCGATGACAGATCGCGCATCGCTGCGAGCGGCCCTTGCCGCCGCTCTCCTGCTCCTTCTCGCACCCGAAAAGGCGTTCGCCCAGATGACCCGCCTCGACCCCGTCCAGCCTCAACCCGCGCAAATTCATCCCTATGTCGGCATGTGGGTGACCACAGACGGCCTGATCCGCCAGGAACTGCTGCCGAACGGACGCTATGATGAGGCGCGAGGCGCCCGCCGCAGCGCCTATCAGGGGCGTTACGAGGTGATAGGCCGCGAGATCTTCTACTGGGACGACACGGGCTTCACCGCCGATGGCATCTTCGTCGACCAGGACACGCTGCACCATGGCGGCATGGTGTTTCTCCGGGAGAAGTGAGGGGCTCCCTCTCCCGGGCGGGACTTGGTTGCCATGCGCCAGAGGCAGATGGTCGGCTGAACGCCGGGAATGGACACGTTCGCGCGCGGTCTCGGCAGGAACTTGGGCCGCGTAGCTAGGTCAATGCCAGCTTGCGCAGCAAAACGCGCACCCGTTCGGCTTCCTGCCGGACGAAGCCCGCGAATGCGTCGCCCGTCAGATAGAAACTGGTCCAATTGTACTGGAACAGCTTCGACCGCCAGGCGCCGCTGACGACCATGCGGTCGACCGCCTCGCAGAGCCATGCCTTCTGTGCCGGCGTGAGGCCGGACGGGGCGACGACGGCGCGCCAGTTCGACAGCTCGATGTCGAGGCCCTGCTCGGCGAAGGTGGGGATGTTCACGCCAGGCAGACGCTGCGGCGAAGTGACGGCCAGGGGCCGCAGCCGCCCGAGTCCCAGTTCCGGCAGCATCTCGCTGAGCCCGGTAGCGAGGCAGGTCGCGCTGCCGGATATGACCGCGTTCGCCGCGCCGACTCCTCCGGTAAAGCCGCGATAGGTCAATAGACGTCCGGGAATACCGATGTGCCGCCCCAGCATGCCGACCAGAAGATGGCCGGTGCCGCCGACCGATGCGCCCGTATAGACAATGCGCTCGGGATTCGCCCGCGTCGCCGCGAGAAGCTCATCCAGGGAGAAGATGGTGGAATCGGTGGATACGGCAAGGGCGACATGCTCGGTCGTTAGGGAGGCGATCGGCGTGAGGTCGAGTATGTCGGCATGAGCGCGATCAATGGAGGTCGGGCCGATCATCCCCAGCCCGCAGACCATCAGCGTGTCGCCGGCACCACGATAATTGTCGGTGAACTGCACCAGGCCGGCGACCGGCCCGGCGGTCTGATAGACGAAGTCGGGCTCCGCGACGATGCCGGTTTCTTGCAGGCTTGCGGCGATGGCTTGGCCGATGCGGTCCCATCCGCTGCCCAAGGTCGAGGGAATGAAGAGGGTCAGGCTGTCGCCGGCGTGTGACCGCGCACCCGTCATTGACAGGCCGGTGAGGCCGCCGGCCAGACCGGCGATGAAGTGACGACGGTCCATGCGCTCCGCGCTCCGCTCCGCGCCGCCGGATCGGACGGAGGCGCTGCACGTCTTGGCATAGCGTGTTGGCTGCCGGGCTGGAAGCCAGGAGTTGCATCGAGGCTGCCGGCGACGCGGTGAGCGCTACTCGGAAGGTGTCTCGCCGGTCGCGAAATGGTATCTGGTAACCTGCCTATAGGTTCGGCCGGGCCGCAGCCAGGGCGAGGGGAAGGCCGTGTGATTGACGGCGTCGGGAAAATTCTGCGCCTCGAAGCAGATTCCGGCATGTGGTCCGTGTCTCTGTCCGCCGAGTCCATGCTCGGTCGGCTGCAGGTACTGGCCGTCATAGAGCTGCAGCCCCGGCTCCGTGGTGAACACGGTGAGCGACATGCCGGTGCGTGGTGACCGGGCCCGCGCGGCGATGCGCGGCGGGGCGTGGGGCGTGCCGTCGAGCACGAAATTGACGTCGTAGAGTGTCGCCTGGTCGGCCAGCCGGCGAGGCCTGACGAAGTCGAACGGGGTCCCCGCGACGGGCGAAACCTGCCCGGTGGGTACCAGCTCTCCGCCGACGGGTGTGTAACGGTGCGCGGCGATCTCGACCTCGAGATCGCGCACCGAACCCTCGGGATCGAGCGTGAAATAGGAATGATGGGCGAGATTCACCGCGGTCGGCGCGTCCGTCGTGGCGGTCATCTCCACGGTGATCGTGGCGGGTGCCGACAGGCGATAGGTGCAGCGCACGTCGAGCGTGCCGGGATAGCCTTCCTCGCCGTCGGGCGATTGGCGCGTCAGCGTCACCGCCGTCGCGTCCGCCGCCACGATGTCCCACGGGCGATGCGAGAAGCCGCGCGCGCCGCCATGCAGATGGGTGATGCCATCCTCGTTGCGGCCGACATCATAATCGCGCCCGTCCAGCCTGAAGCGCCCGGCGCGGATGCGATTGGCGACGCGCCCGCAGGTGGCGCCGAGATAGGACGGATTGGTGAGATAAGGCTCGAAATTATCATAGCCGAGCACGACCCGCACCGGGGCACCGTCCGGGCCGGGCACGAGAAGGTCGCGCAATGTCGCGCCCCAACTCAGCACGCGCGCCGAGCTGCCGTCCGGTCCGGTGAGGGTGATTTCGTGGATGGGGCTGCCGTCGGCCTCGCCGACCCGTTCGATGCGGCTCATTTTTCCTTCCCGTCTGCCTCGCTGCTGCGGGTCTGCCGCAGGAAATCGATCAAGGAGCGCCCGGCGCCGAGAATGTGGTCGCGGGTCAGGCTGGCGGCCTTGTCGGCATCGCGGGCGATGGCCGCCTGAAGAATCCCCTCATGCTCCAGGCGGGCGCGGCGCATGCCGTCCGTCTGTACCAGCTGGACTCGCGAGTAGCGGTCCACCCGATCGAGCGCGGCGTTGATCGTCTGAAGGTAATAGGGCCGGCCGGAATCCTCGTACAGGGCATAGTGGAAGCGCCGGTTGAGCTCGCCCCAGCGCGCCGTGTCGGGCTCGGTGGCGAAGGCGGCGGCGAAGGCGGCGGCGCGGTCGAGCGATTCCGGCGAGATGCGGGCGATGGACCGGCGCAGTACCTCCGGCTCAACCAGGGCGCGGAACTCGAACAGTTCCTCGACCTCCTCGATGGAGAGGCGGGAGACCACGGCGCCGCGATAGCGCTGGGTGGTGACGAGGCCCTGTTCCTCAAGGCGCGTGAGCGCCTCGCGCACGGGTATGCGGCTGACATTGAACATCTTGGCGATGTGGTCCTGCCGCAGCGCCTCGCCCTCCTTGATGTCGCCCTGGGCAATGGCCTCGCGAAGCGCATCGAAGATGACGTCCGAGGCCGAGGCCATCAGGCCGATATCCGTCGCTTTCAGCTTCACGTGGCGTTTCTCCCAGCTGGCAAGAAAAGGATATTGAAAATTGGATCCAAAAAATAGATACTCACGTTAGAAACCTTGATCGCCCATATCTTGATCACCCAGGAGCGCGGACCATGTGGACAGGTGTTTTTCCGGCTGTAACCGCCAAGTTCACCGAGGACGGCGCCCTCGACCACAAGGAAATGGAGCGCTGCTTCGCCCGGCAGATCGCCGCCGGCGTGGACGGCATCATCGTCAACGGCTCGCTCGGCGAGGGCCCGATGCTCTCGCATGACGAACGGCTCGAAGTGCTCTCGGTCGCTCAAGGCGTGGCCGGCTCCCGTCCCGTGCTCATGACCATTGCCGATGCGGCGACGCGCGACTGCGCCGCGCTGGCCGCCCGCGCCGCCAAGGCCGGCGCCTCGGGCCTCATGGTGGTCCCGAGCCTCGTTTATCATACCAATCCGAAGGAAACCGTCGCCACGCTGAGCGCCATCGCCCAGGCGGCCGACCTGCCGGTGATGATCTATTCCAACCGCATCGGCTACCGCGTGGACGTCACCATCGACATCATGGCCGAGCTGGCCAAGGATGCGCGCTTCGTCGCCATCAAGGAATCCTCCGACGACATCCGCCGCACCACCGAGATCTTCAATGCGCTGGGCGATCGCTACGACGTGTTCACCGGCGTCGACAATCTCGCCTTCGAGGCGCTGGCGGTGGGCGCGGTCGGCTGGGTCGCCGGCCTCGTCATCGCCTTCCCCGAGGAGACGGTCGCGATCTACCGGCTGATGAAGGCCAAGCGCTATGACGAGGCGCTGACGATCTACCGCTGGTTCCGCCCGCTGCTCGACCTCGATGTGTCGACCTACCTCGTGCAGAATCTCAAGCTGGTGGAAGCGCTGGTGACCGGCACCACCGAGCGCGTGCGTGCCCCGCGCCTGCCGCTGGAGGGCGAGCGCCGCGCCAATGTCGAGGCCATCGTGCGCGAGGCGCTCGCCAACCGCCCGCTCCTCGCCAAGGCGGCGTGAGCGGCAGGTCCCTTCGGCTTCCCTCACGCCGGTCCGCCGGGACGTGAGGGAAGGGAGTTTTGCAGTGTCGCGTGACATGAAGCCCGGGCAGCACGACGTCGTCATCATCGGCGCGGGCATCGTCGGCCTCGCCAGCGCGTTCCACCTGCTCGGCGAGGGACGGAGCGTGACGCTGGTCGAGCGCGGCGGCGTGGCGGAGGGGGCGAGCTTCGGCAATGCCGGCGCCTTCGCCTTCACCGACATCCTGCCGCTCGCCTCGCCGGGCATCCTGCGCAAGGCGCCGAAATGGCTCATGGACCCGCTCGGGCCGCTCGCCATACCGCCTTCCTACTTCCCGCATATTCTCCCGTGGCTCCTGCGTTTCTGGCGTGCCAGCCTGCCGGACCGCTACGCGCATTCGCTCATCGTGCAGAGCCGGCTGATGCGGCTCGCCTCCAGCGCGATGGAAGCGATGCTGCGCGAGGCCGGGCTGGAATCGCTGGTACGCTGCGACGGCAATCTCCAGCTCTATGAAAGCGAGGCCGAACTCGCCGCCGCCCAGTCCGGCTGGGATGCGCGGGCGAGGGAGGGTATCGCCTTCGAGCACGCGCGGGGCGCGCGCCTCGCCGAGTTGCAACCGGGCCTTGCGCCGCGCTTCACGGTCGGCACCTTCACCCCGCACTGGCAGACCGTGTCCGATCCTTATCGCTTCGCGCTGGCACTGTTCGATGCCGTGATGATGCGCGGCGGCGCGATCGCCCGTGGCGAGGCGGTGCGCATCGAGCCCCTGAGCGAGGGCGTGCGCGTGCATCTGGCCGACGGCACCATGCTGCGGGCCAATCAGCTGGTCGTGGCCGGCGGCGCCTGGTCGCGGCCGCTGGCAAAGTCGCTCGGCGACGCGATCCCGCTGGAGACCGAGCGCGGCTACAACACCACGCTGCCGCCCGGCGCCTTCGACCTCAGGCGCCAGCTCACTTTTGGCGGGCACGGTTTCGTCGTCACCCCGCTCGCTACCGGCATCCGCGTCGGCGGGGCGGTGGAACTGGGTGGGCTGAAGGCGCCGCCGAACTTCAAGCGCTCGCTGGCGATGGTGAAGAAGGCCGCCGCCTTCCTGCCCGGTCTGCGGGCGGAGGGGGGGCGACAATGGATGGGCTTTCGCCCGTCACTGCCGGATTCGCTGCCGGTCATCGGCCCTTCCGGCGCCGACCCGCGCGTGCTCTATGCCTTCGGTCATGGCCATCTCGGTCTGACACAGAGCGCCGCGACGGGTAGGCTGGTCGCCGACCTCGCGGCCGGCCGCACGCCCTCGATCCCGCTCGATCCCTTCCGTCCCGACCGCTTCTGACGAGTAAACGCCATGGCGCGACACAGCTTCTTCTGCATAGACGGCCACACCTGCGGCAACCCGGTGCGCCTGGTGGCCGGCGGCGGGCCGAACCTTGAGGGTTCGACCATGCTGGAGAAGCGCGCCCACTTCCTGCGCGAATTCGACTGGATCCGCACCGGGCTGATGTTCGAGCCGCGCGGCCACGACATGATGTCGGGCTCCATCCTCTACCCGCCGACGCGGCCGGACTGCGACATCGCCATCCTGTTCATCGAGACCTCGGGCTGCCTGCCCATGTGCGGCCACGGCACCATCGGCACCGTCACCATGGCGATCGAGCACGGGCTCGTCACGCCGAGGACGCCCGGCGTGCTGATGCTCGACACTCCCGCCGGCGTGGTGAAGGCCGAGTACCGGCAGGAGGGGCAATATGTGGAAGAGGTGCGCATCACCAATGTGCCCGCCTTCCTGTATCAGCGCGGCCTCACGGCCGACTGCCCCGGCCTCGGCGAGGTGACGGTGGACGTGGCCTATGGCGGGAATTTCTACGCCATCGTCGAGCCACAGGAGCGTTTCAGCGACATGGCGGACTTCACCGCCGGCGAGCTGATCGGCATGAGCGGCGCGCTGCGGCGGGCGCTGAACGAGAAATATGAATTTGTCCATCCTGAGAAGCCGGAAATCCGTGGCCTCTCGCACATTCTCTGGACCGGCGTCGCCCAACACCCGGAGGCGCATGCGCGCAACGCGGTGTTCTACGGCGACAAGGCGATCGACCGCTCGCCCTGCGGTACCGGCACCTCCTCGCGCATGGCGCAGCTCGCCGGCCTCGGCAAGCTGAAGGTCGGCGACGAGTTCGTGCATGAGAGCATCATCGGCTCGCTGTTCAAGGGCCGGGTCGAGGCGCAGGCGAAGGTGGGAGCGCGCGACGCCATCATCCCCTCCATCGGCGGCTGGGCGCGCATGACCGGCTACAACACCATCTTCATCGACGACCGCGACCCCTTCGCACATGGATTCGTGGTGGTGTGAGCCCTGACACGGCCTAATGGCCGATGCCGGCCGGCTCGGCGGGCCCGTGATGATGCCGGCACTCGCTGTGATCGGCGAGAATCTCGATCACCCGGCACGCGGCGACATGGCCGTGCGAGCAGCCATCCACCATGCGCTCCAGCTCGGCCTTCAGCGCGTTGAGGCTGGCGATGCGCCGCTCCACCTCGACCAGCCGGTCGCGGGCGATGGCGTCCGCTGCCGCGCAGGACTGCTCGGGCTGGTCCTGCAATTGCAGCAGGGTGCGGATCGCCTCGATCTCGAAGCCGAGCTCGCGGGCATGGCGGATGAAGGCGAGCCGGCGCATGTCGGTCGCGCCATAGGAGCGGCGCCCGCCTTCCGTGCGCGGCGGCGCGGGCAGCAGGCCGATCTCCTCGTAATAGCGCACGGTCGGCACCTTTACGCCGCTGACGCGCGCCACCTCGCCGATGCTGAACGGCCCGGAATCGCCCTTGCTCATTTCGCGCTTGCTCCTCTAGTCGCTAGAGGAATTAGGCTCGCCGCGACGATGAGACAAGAGGTGAGCCATGTCGGCCGTGAAGACCCGCTACCGCATCGACGGCATGGACTGCGCGTCCTGCGCGGCGAAGATCGATACGGCGGTGCGCCGGGTGACCGGTGTCGCGGACGTGTCGGTCTCGGTGACGGCCGGCACGATGACGGTGGAGCATGACGGTGCGGACCTCGTCATATTGGAGAAGCGTGTCTCTGGCCTCGGCTACGGCATCTTCGCGCTGCCCTTGACGGGAAAGACAGCGCCCGCTCCCGCGGCGCCGGCGCATGCCCATCACGATCACGATCACCCGCACGACCATGCGCACGACGCCTGTTGCGGCCACCATCATGATCATCATCACGCGCACGGCCACGAACATCACGATCATGGCCACGGTCCTTCCCATGCCGCGCCCGCCAAGGCGCCCGTCGCAGTGGCGACGGCGGTGGAGGGCCACGACCACACCCATCTGCCCGGCGAGGGGCCGTGGTGGCAGAGCGGCAAGGCGCGGCTCACCCTCGTCTGCGGCGCGGCGCTGGTTGCCGCCTATGCCGCCGGGCATTTCGTGCCCCGGCTCGATCCCTGGATCTTCATCGCCGCGCTGCTAATCGGCCTCGTGCCGGTAGCGCGCCGCGCGGTGATGGCGGCGCTGTCCGGCACGCCCTTCTCCATCGAGATGCTGATGACCATCGCCGCCGTCGGCGCGGTGATCATCGGCGCGGTGGAAGAAGCCGCCGCCGTGGTGTTCCTGTTCCTGGTCGGCGAACTCCTGGAAGGCGTGGCCGCCGGCCGCGCCCGCGATTCGATCCGCTCGCTGACCAGCCTGGTGCCGAAGACGGCGCGCCTCATTGAGGGCGGCACCACGCGCGAAGTGTCGGCCGAGAGCCTTACGATCGGCGCCGTCATACTGGTGCGGCCCGGTGAGCGCATCCCCTGCGATGGCGAGGTGCTGGAGGGAACCGGCGCAGTGAACGAGGCGCCGGTCACCGGTGAGAGCGTGCCGGTGGCGAAGCTGCCGGGCGACAGGGTCTATGCCGGTACGGTGAACTTCGAATCGGCGCTGACCATCCGTGCCACCACCGAGCCCTCCGACAACACTATCGCCCGCGTGGTGCGGCTGGTGGAGGAGGCGCAGGAGAGCAAGGCGCCGACCGAGCGCTTTATCGACCGTTTCTCGCGCTGGTACACCCCGCTCATCGTGGCGCTGGCGGCGCTGGTCGCCATCGTGCCGCCGCTCGTCTTCGGGGCGGGATGGGACGAGTGGATCTACAAGGGGCTGGCCATCCTGCTGATTGGCTGCCCCTGCGCGCTGGTGATCTCCACGCCGGCGGCGATCGCGGCGGGCCTCGCCTCCGGCGCGCGGCGCGGCCTGCTGATCAAGGGTGGCGCGGTTCTGGAGGTGCTGCGCACGGTGAACGCGGTCGCGTTCGACAAGACCGGCACGTTGACCGCGGGCAAGCCGGAGGTGACGGATCTGATCGCCTTTGCCGGCGATGAGGCGGCGCTCATCGCCCGCGCCGCCGCGCTGGAGGCCGGCTCGACCCATCCGCTGGCTTCGGCCATCCTCGGGGAAGCCGCCGCGCGCGGCCTCGCCATTCCGCCGGTGCAGAACGCCGGTGCGGTCAATGGAGAGGGCGTCGCCGGCATGGTGGAGGGCGCGGCGCTCTTCCTCGGCTCGCCCCGGGCCGCCAGCACACGCATAAGCCTTTCGCCCCCACAGCAGGCCGCCATCGCGACGCTCAACGATGCCGGCAAGACCGTCGCCGTGCTGCTGGCCGACGGTGTGGTTGCCGGCCTGATCGCCATGCGCGACGAGCCGCGCGCGGACGCCGCCGCCGGTCTCGCGGCGCTGAAGGCGGCGGGCATCCGCACCGTCATGCTCACTGGCGACAATGAGCGCGCCGCCCGGGCAATCGGCGGCGATCTCGGCATCGAGGTGCGCGCCGGGCTGATGCCGGCCGACAAGCAGCGTATCGTCGGCGAGTTGCAGCACGAGGGGCTGATTGTCGCCAAGGTCGGCGACGGCATCAACGACGCGCCCGCGCTGGCCGCGGCCAATGTTGGCATCGCCATGGGCGGGGGCACCGACGTGGCGCTGGAGACGGCGGATGCCGCCGTGCTGCACGGGCGGGTGGGCGATGTCGCGGCGATGATCGGCCTGTCGAGGGCGACCATGCGCAACATCCACGAGAATATCACCCTCGCGCTCGGGCTGAAGGCGCTGTTCCTCGTCACCACCATCGCCGGCATCACCGGGCTGTGGCCGGCCATCCTCGCCGACACCGGCGCGACTGTGCTGGTGACGGCCAATGCGCTGCGCCTGCTGGGGCGGAAGTAGGCCATGTCCCGGATCAGCGCTGGCACGGCATGCAGCTTGTCCGGGAGCAGTGACGGCCGCAATCTGAGCCGGATTGACGGCTTATCGGCGTGAGGCCAATGCGAGCGCCGCCTGAGCCCGTGCCAGCACCTCCTCCGGCGTGCCGGCGGCGCTGAGGCGCACCCAATCGAGCGTGCCGACGTCGCGCGCTGCCTGTTGGCGGACGACGTCGACGGTGGCGTCGGAAGCGTCGCCACGCCGCGCCGCGACCCGCGTTTCGAGTGCCGCGACGGGCGCTTCCAGCCAGATCCCGGTGAAGCGGACGCCCGCCTGCTGCGCCACCTGCGCGAGCGCGGCGCGCTCATCGGCACGCTGGTGCACGCCATCCACCACCACGCCATGGCCCGCGGCGAGAATAGCGGCGGCCCGCCGGCGCAGCTCCGCATAGACCGCCTCGGTCGCCTCCGGCGTATAGGCGGCGGGCGGCAGGCGTTCCAGCTCGCCGATGCCGGCAAGGCGCTTGCGCTCGACATCGCTACGCAGATGCATGGCGCCGGGTAGCGGGCCGATGCCGGGGGCGAGGCGGGCGGCGAGCGTGCTCTTGCCGGTGCCGGACAGCCCGCCAATGCCGACGAGCTGCGCGGGCGCCGGCTTGAGCGCGGTTTCGGCGAGGTCGAGATAGGCGAGGGCTTCCCCGGCAGCGGTCTCGCGCGCAGCGCCGTTGCGATGGATCAGCGCGGCGGCCGTGACCTGCGCCCGTATTGCCGCCCGCAGGCCGATGAACAGCGGCAGCGCCGCCAGACCGTCATGGGGCGCCGTGTTCCCGCAGGCGGCGAAATAGCGGTTGAGTGTGAGGTTCGCCTCGAAGCGCAGGTTGCGCAGCCATAGGTCCATCAGCAGGAAGGCGAGATCGTAGAGCCGGTCGGTGGTGGCGAGCGCCTCGTCGAATTCCAGCGCATCGAACAGCACCGGCGCGCCGTTGATCAGTGCGATGTTCCGGAGATGCAGGTCGCCATGGCAGCGGCGGACCTCGCCGGCCCGAGCGCGTCGGGCGAGCAGCGGGGCGAGGCGGTCGAGGGCGGCGCGGAAGCCCGTCTCCAGCACGGAAATGCGTGCCGGGGCAAAGAGTTCAGTTGCTTCCCGCAATCCGTTAACCACATCGCCAATTACATGGGCGAGCGCTGCCGCCACATCGAAATCCGGATAGCGCGCCGCGCGTTCATGCGCGGCGGCAATGGCTCGCGCCAGCGCATCGATGAGGGACGGTGTGAGCTCGCCGCGCTCGGCCACCTTGTCGAGCGTCGCCTCCTCGTCGAATCGGCGCATATGCACGGCCCATTCGACGATGTCGTCCCCGCACGAATCATCCCCGCCAAGCTGAAGCCGGCCCGCGCGGCGGAGAATCGGCACCAGGCCGAGATAGATGCCGGGCGCGCCCTGCCGGTTGATCTCGACCTCGCGGGCGCAAGCGGCATGGCGGCGCGCCAGGGTGGACAGGTCCATGAAGGGAAAGCGCACGGCACGTTTCACCTTGTAGACCTCATCGCCGGCGAGAAACACCGCCGCGCCATGGGTGTCGATGCGCTTCACCGGGGGGGTGAGCGGGTATGTCGCCGGGTCGGCCAGCAGGCGGAAAACTTCGGACTGGTCGGCGACCACGTGCGGATCAGGCGCTGCGCCGAGGCCGTCTGCTGGGAGACCCGCCACGCCGGGTTCGGCGGATGAGGGAAAAGGCTGCTTCATCGCTGGTGCCCGCCAGGTGGGAGTGCCGGCAACCTAGCAACTCCGGCGCCCGTCTCCCATCCGCAGGAAGACGGGTCCCAAAGGCGATGGGCGGCGGGGTGTCCGGCGTGGCCGTGAGCGGCGACATTCGGGTCTTGCGGTAGAGCGAAACCGCCGGCCCGGCATACCGACCCGAGCGGCGAGGCGATTCAACCGTTTGAAATAACGGCATTATTCATACCGGATCAGGTGTTTTATCCCCCGCTGTCGCGTGCCTGTCACTTTTCTCGAAAAAGCCCGTTGACACCCGAACCGTGTCGCCCCTATAAAGCGGCCATCGACGGGGCGCGCCGCTGACGCGGTGCTGACGCTCCTCTGGTTGCTCCCGACAGAGACGAGGTCTTCGGACCGGCAGTCGCCGGCGGGAAAACTGTCGACCGCTTAAGG
>NZ_JBMSDU010000029.1:0-40325 GCF_049445835.1 Ancylobacter sp. VNQ12
CTGGAGACCAACGATTTCAGTCTGTTAGCAACGCGCCCAGCTCTGGATCTGGCAGGCTGTCTCACGAAAACCGCTTTAAAAAACGGCTCGACGGCGGCCGAGTCTCACGAATTCCGGTCTGCTGACATTCTGAGGGCTCGTTTCGTGCATGTCTCTATATAAAGAGCAGAACGAACGATAATGCAACATTATCGGTCGTTATTATTCGCCGACAGGCCGTGCGGTTCTCTCGCATGTTGATGGACATAAGCGCACACGGCCGATAGGCTTCCGCCATGGATTCCGCGCTGATTCCGCCCTCTTCGGTCCCCTTCGTCGGCCACAAGCCCCGGTCGCTCGACTGGTCGGAGGCAGCCGCCCTGCCGTTAACGGCGATCACTGCCTGGGAGGGGCTGTTCGACCGGCTCAACGTCGGACGGCCGGTGCCGGGCTCATCCAGCATCCTGATCATCGGCGGCGCGGGCGGCGTCGGCTCCATCGCCGTGCAGCTCGCACGGCAGCTGACCGACATCACGGTGATAGCGACAGCCTCCCGACCCGAGACGCGTGACTGGGTCCGCGAACTTGGGGCCCATCACGTGCTCGACCATTCGAAGCCGCTGTCCGCCGAGATCACCGCGGCAAACCTCGAAGCGCCTGGCTTCGTGTTCTCGACCACGCATACCGCGATCGAGGTGATCAAAAGACGGCAGGCAGCCATGGACACGATCGAACACATCTCGTGGCGGGCGTATACGTCGCTGGCGCGACGTGCTGCTTCCCGCCCCGGTGGGCGGGGCCGATCCCGACGAACGCCATGTTCGTTCACAGTCGGGATCGCTCCAGCCGTGGCCATCACGCATTTCACCGTCCAGATCATCGGCCGCGGCGATGGCCGCAGCGCAGTTCTGTCGGCTGCGTACCGTCACTGTGCCCGCATGGAGCACGAGGCGGAGGGACGCACCGTCGACTATTCGAACAAGCGCGGCCTGATCCATGACGAGTTCCTGCTGCCGCCGGACGCGCCGGCCTGGGCACGCGCGCTGATCGCCGACCGCTCGGCGTCGGGCGCGGCGGAGGCCTTCTGGAACACGGTCGAGGCCTTCGAGAAGCGCGCCGATGCCCAGTTTGCCCGGGAGGCGATCATCGCGCTGCCGGTCGAGCTCACGCCCGAACAGAACATCGCCCTGATGCGGCAGTTCGTCGACCAGGAGATTCTTGCGCACGGTCAGGTGGCAGACTGGGTCTACCACGACGAGCCCGGCAATCCGCATGTCCACCTGATGACCACACTCCGGCCTCTGGCCGAGGACGGCTTCGGCGGGAAGAAGGTCGCCGTTCACGACGAGGATGGGCAGCCGGTGCGCACTAAGGCTGGCAAGATCCGCTACGCGCTCTGGTCCGGCGACAAGCAGGAGTTCCTGTCACAACGGGCGCGCTGGATTGATCTCCAGAACCATCATCTGGCGCTCGCCGGCCTCGACGTTCGGGTCGATGGCCGATCCTATGCCGAGCGCGGGATCGACCTCGTCCCGACCACGCATATCGCCCTGGCAGCGCTCAGCCTGCTGGCGATGACGTCGCGTTGGTGGTCAGTCACCGCGCTCGCCCTGGCCAGCTGCTGGATTTGGTCCGCCGCGAACTGGACGGCGCCCCCAGTGCCGCCGGGATGGGTGGCCGTCGATCTGGCCGCCGGCGCGCGCCTTGGTCGCGCGCCCGAGCTCGACGCGCAACGCGTGCTCATGGCGAAGGTCGAGAAGGCGGCGGCGTCCGGCGCGCGCGTCATTCTCCTGCCGGAGAGCGCGCTCGGCCTTTGGACGCCGACGCTCGAGCGCTTTTGGGTCGAAGCCGTCGGGCAGCGCGGCATCACAATGATCGCCGGCGCCGCTGTCGTCCGTCCGGACGGCTACGAGAACGTGCTCGTCGAGGTCAGCGATAGCGCCGCTGGTGTGCTTTATCGGGAACGCATGCCGGTGCCGGTATCGATGTGGCAGCCCTGGCGAAGCTGGATGGGCGAGGGCGCGGGCGCACACGCTGGGTTCTTCAACAATCCAGTGGTGGAGGTTGAGGGCCGGCCTGTCGCAGCGCTGATCTGCTACGAGCAGCTTATCGTCTGGCCCTTTGTCCAGTCCATGCTGCATGGGCCCAAAGCGATCATCACCGCCGGCAACGGCTGGTGGACCGCCGGCACCAACATCATCGCGATTCAGCGCTCGAGCAGCCAAGCGTGGGCACGCCTGTTCGGCCTGCCTCTCGTGACGGCTTTCAACATATGACGCGGAGGCGAGAATGATCGATGCGGCCCTGATACAAAAATGTGCGGACCCAAGCCTCAAGCCGGCAATCGTCGAGCGTTTCATCGCCGCTGCCGGTTCGAGCGACCCGCTCTCGATGACGGTTCGCTCCGGCGATCGCGTCGTCCTGGTTGCGCCGGCCAAGACGCCCAAAGAGGCCATGGCACTCGCGCGCCAATATGTCGGCAAGGCGGCCGTGCGTGCCGGTATCACCCAGTATCCCGCCGGGCTCGGTGTAACTGACGTCGCCGAGCTCAAGCCGGGTTTGTTCGAGGCCTGTGCTAACATCAGCATGGGCACGGTGCTGTTCGCCAAGGTATATCGTATCGTCACCAAATGGTACGGCACGCCAACCGACGAAGCTTTCGACGATGCGATCGACGCATGGAAGAGCGGATACTTCGAGGGGAAGTACATTTTCGGTGAGTCGGATCCTGGCGAGGTTAAGCTTGCCGCACCAAAGGCCGACGACAAGCCAGCGGAAGGCAATCCGAATCCCGATCCGACCGCTGCCGCCCCGGCGGACCCCAACAAGGCCGGCATTCGCATCGACCTATCTGGGATAGGCGGCGCCAAGTAGCTGCTCCTTGCGCGTGGCCTATAAGTGTCATATACGATACCATATGAGTGTGGAAGTCGAAGTCTATGAGGACGAGAGCGGCGGCCGCCCGTTCGAGGCATGGTTCGACGAGCTTCCGGCACCGCACGCCGCCAAGGTGACGACGGCGGTGGTTCGGCTCAGCACTGGCGCACGCTCCAGTCTGAAATCGGTCGGGCAGGGCGTTTCCGAGTGGCGAATCGACTGGGGCCCGGGGATCCGGATCTATCTCGCGTTCGATGGGACGAAGCTGATCATCCTGCTCGGCGGCGGAACCAAGACCCGGCAGCAGGGCGATATTGCCCAGGCTCTCGATCGCTGGGCCGACTACAAGCGCCGCAAGAAGGCAAAGGAGTGAGGGTGATGACCTTGTCGCGCAGTTTCAAGGAGACGGTGAAAGCCCGAGCCGCACGCGATCCGGAGTTTCGGGCGGCGTTGCTCGGCGAGGCGGTGGAGGCTTTCGCCGCCGGCGAGGCCGACACTGGGAAGGCGCTGATCCGCGACTACATCAACGCCACGGTCGGCTTCGATCAGCTCGGCGAGGCCGTCTCGATCGACCCGAAGAACCTGATGCGCATGTTCGGACCGCGAGGCAACCCGCGCCTTGGAAACCTGTCGGCCGTGCTGCGCGAGCTCAACCGGCGCGAGGCCGTGCATTTGAAGGTGGAGCCCGAACGGCTCGCAGGCTGACACCAGTTCCAGTACAAGCGGTTGCCAGGTGCCGGCACGCCGAAAGGCCTGCACGAAATCCCATTCGATTCTGGTGCCAGACGTAGACCCGTCCTGGTCACCTGGGCGCGGCCATGTTCGCCAACCTTCAGGGGCGCTGAGACTTGGCCAGATGCATGTGCGCGCATGCGTGTTGGGTACGAGCTGCCTGCGTCTTGCTCGCAAAGCGATGGAGGCGGCCCGCGGCAGCGCGCACCGTCAATTTGACGGTGCACCCGTTTTGAACCGTCACGCCTAAGCAGGCATGACGATTATCTCACCAACATTGGTGCGGGATGAGGCCGGGCTGGGACGCCCGATCATCTATCACCTTCAGCGCACTTCGCTCTCGGTGGCGGCCTCGATGACAACGCTGCGCAATCCCGCTCCACCCTTCCCGATGTAGGTGGTGAGATCTCGCTTCATTACAGGCGACCAGAAGCGGCGGAGATGAGTGCGCACCTCCTCCACCTGATGAGCATGAGGGTACGGCGCGAAGAAGTCCGCAATCTGGTTCGCCATCCGCACAAGTTTCTCCTCGTGTTGTGCCATCACGCCGGCTCGCTTTCTCGAATCCGCGTGAGAGAAACTTCCTCCTCCGCGAACTTCTCCTGCCACCGAGTCGGACCATTGCTGCGCCGGACCTCGACCGCGGTGACCTTGTACTCAGGACAATTGGTCGCCCAATCAGAGAAGTCCGTCGTAATGACGTTCGCCCCAGTAACCGGGTGGTGGAAGGTTGTATAGACGACGCCCGGCTGCATGCGTTCGGTGATCTTGGCGGGCAGCGAGACTTCGCCGACCCGGCTCTTCACCGCCACGAGTTCGCCATCGCGCAGGCCGCGGTTCTCTGCGTCGAACGGATGGATTTCCAGCACGTCGGTCGGATGCCAGGCGTTGTTGTCCGTGCGGCGGGTTTGGGCGCCGACATTGTACTGCGAGAGGATCCGTCCCGTCGTCAGGACGAGCGGGTAGCGTGCAGTGGTCCGTTCATCGGTTGCCGCGAATTCGGTCAGCATGAACTTGCCCCTGCCACGGACAATGCCGCCCACATGCATGGTCGGAGTTCCCTCGGGCGCGGCATCGTTGCAGGGCCACTGGATCGAGCCAAGCCGGGCAAGCTTGTCTTGCCAAAGAGCCGTTCGCAGAGTCGGTCTATGCCGAAAAAGAGATCGGTCCAGACCGTCTGGGGACAGGCGAAGCCGCACCAGACCCGGCCCGCAAGCGCGGTGGCACCTATGCATATGTCCTTATCAATTCGATGTTCCACTCCGGCGTGTTCACTTGGCTTGGGCTCTATCTCGAGCGCGAGCACCATCTGGGCCCGACCGGCATTGGCCTGGCTCTGCTCGGCTATGGCGTTCCGGGATTCCTGCTCGGCCCGGTTATCGGTGCCGCCGCCGACCGCTGGGGCCGGGCACGGCTCATTCCCGCTGGGCTTCTCATCGGTGCCGGAGCCGCCGCGCTTCTGACGCTGCAACTGCCGACGGCGGCCATCCCGGTTGTGGCCCTGCTGCTTTCTCTCGGCTACGACATGACGCAGCCTTTGTTCGGAGGGATCGTCACCTCACTGGGAGGAAAGCGGGCCGGCCAGGCAATGGGGCTGAACGTCTTTACCCTCTTCGTAGGCTTCGGCTTCGGCAGCCTTGCATTTGGTGCATTGCTCCCCCTCGGCTTCACGACAGCCCTCATCGTCTTCGCAGCCGTTGAAACGCTGGTTGGGCTGCTTGCGTTCAGCCTCTTCCGAGAGGAGCGGCCGATGCCCTCCTAGGTCGCGAATTCACCAGTGGAGCGGCTGCTTCCGATACGACGCGGATTTTGGCGACAGCCGCAAGACCTGCATTCTACTTCATTGCGAGAGTCAGGCGCGAAACTGTCACTTACCGCAGATCTGTCCTAGCGTTCGGTGAACGATGTCGTAGCCATATCGGCAGTGACTACATCGAGATCAAGAGCAGCACCGTCAATCGTGCCGCCAGGCTTTCGTCCTGACCGGAAACGGCCTGAAGCAATCGTTTGCCATCGCTCGTCACACTTTGTCACAACCTAGCCCTCGCCTGTAAAACTTGGGCGATATGGTGATCGTTCAATCTCCTTCATTCGAAACGCTCCGAGAGCAAAATGAAGGAGATAAACGTGAACAAACATCGGCTTTACATCTATGGCGCAATTGCCGCCGCGTTCCTGATGGGGCTGTGGTCGTTCGGACATGCCGAAAGTCCGGTATTCGGTCCCAATTTTGCCGCGTCGCCCTATGCCATGCATCAAATGTTCGGTGCAGGCTACGACTATGGCTGCGGCTTCGGTCACAGGTTCTGTCGGTGGATGGAGGGCATCGAGCGGGGAATCGGTGGTTTGACGGGCAACCCGTATCAACCGCCCTTCGCGAATGCCGCCGAATTGGCAAAATTAAAAGCAGCGCTGGACATTTCCGAGCCCCAGGCATCCGACTGGCAGGCCTATGAGAAGACGTTGCAGGACGGCGTCATGGCAGTGGAGCGTGTCCGGGCCAGCTTACCGTTCCCCTGGTCCTATTCGCACGACGCTCAATACTACAACGCCATTACCGTGAATGACGAGGCGCAGAGACAATTCACAACAATCGCCAATGCGGCGCAGTCTCTGCTGTCTAAACTCACAACGGAGCAACAAGCGAAAGCGCGTTACCTACTGCCGGGACTGCCCGCTGGACCAAGTCCCTTCATCGGGATTTAGTAGGGTGTTCCTGCGGGACATGTACTCGCTGAAGTCCCTTAGGATGAGGGCGCGGTGAAGGACCATAATGGACGAGCATAGTAAAAAGCAGAATAGCGAACTGCCATCTGGCCCGCATATCCTGGTTGTTGATGATCACTCCGATATCCGAGACTTGGTTTCCCGGGCCCTGCTCAAAGACGGGTTCCGGGTGAGTACTGTTGCGAATGGGAGGGACATGCGGCGAGAGCTCGTCGACAGCGACATTGATCTGATCGTACTCGACCTGATGCTGCCCGGCGATGATGGTCTAAGTTTGTGCCGTGAACTGCGGGGTCGCTCCGACATTCCGATCATAATGCTGACGGCCAAAAGCGAAGAGGTCGATAAGGTGATCGGGCTTGAGCTTGGAGCTGACGACTATCTTGGCAAACCGTTTGGGAGTCGTGAACTAGTCGCTCGCATTCGCGCCGTGTTGCGCCGGCGGAACGCTGGCGGCCGGCAACAAGCTGAACCGCAGCCACGCATATACAGCTTCGACCGCTGGAAACTCGATGTTGACGCGCGCGAGCTCATTGACGAAGACGGGGTCTCGCTCGCGCTCAGCACGGGCGAATACGACCTGCTCATGGCGTTTGCCGAGCATCCCAAGCGCGTCCTCAATCGCGATCAGCTCCTCGACCTGGCGCGGGGGAGGCAAGCTAGCCTGTTCGATCGCAGCATCGATACGCAAGTCAGCCGCTTGCGCAAGAAACTCGAGGTGAACCCCGCCGACCCCAGAATCATTAAGACAGTATGGGGTGGAGGCTACATGTTCGCCGTTGATGTGACGCGCAGATGAAAACGCTCCTGCCTGACAGTATCTTTGGCCGTACGATGATAGTTCTGCTCGGCGGCCTGATGCTTTCACACCTAGTGAGTTTCTTCATCTATTACGGTCACCGCGAGGAAGCTAGGAAAGCCGCGGGTGGCTATGCAATTGCGCAGCGCATCGCCAATCTCGCCCGCCTCGTTGACGAAGCGCCATCTGATTGGCAGCAAAGGATCATCGCAGCTTCGAACGATCCGTCGTTCACAGCGTCGATCTCGGATGTGCCAATCGTTACAGACGATAGCAACAGCTCGGTCGCCTTGTCCGTGCGTGACTATCTCGCCGCGCAACTAACTTCGGCAGGACAGCACCTCCCCCAGCCCCGTGTCGCGACGCTCGCGACCGAGAACGTGGCCAGCGACCCACACCCGGAGGATGCAGCGCGATCCCACCGCCACGGTGCATCGCACATGGGCCTTGGGCGGAGCGTTGATGCGTTGCAGGTTTCGATGCCGCTGAAGGACGGTGACTGGCTCTCTTTCGTTGCGCAATTTCCTAGCGAGACAAGCTCGACCTCCCGACAGCTTCTGGTCGCCATGGCGATCATGAGCTTCGTCATTCTCGGCCTGTCTGCCTGGCTCGTACGCTCGGTTGTCCGCCCCTTGGATGAGTTGGCTACGGCCGCGGACCGGTTTGAGAAAGATCTCAGCGCGCCGCCGATGCCGGTCAATGGAACTCATGAGACTCGGCAGGCTGCACAGGCCTTCAACAGCATGCAATCCAAGCTGCGCGAGCTAATCGAAAACAGGACGCGACTCCTGGCCGCAATATCGCACGATCTGCGAACTCCGCTTACTACTTTGCGGCTAAGGGCCGAAAACCATTCCGATGATGAAGACCGCGATAAAATGCTCGCGACCATCGCGGAAATGAACATGATGATTTCGGCCACCATGCAGTTTGCGAAAGATGAAGCGCAACCAGGTCCGAGGCGTCGGACCGATCTCACAGCGCTACTGGCAAGCGTCGTGGCCGACCTGTCAGATAATGGCCTTCCAGTTGAGATGGCCCCAAGCCCTCCAGTTATCTACGAGTGCCATCCCGATATCATCAAGCGTGCACTGACCAATCTCATCGAAAACGGCGTCAAATATGGTGGATCCGTCCGCGCCAGCATCGCAATCGCCACCTCGTCCGTCGAGATTCTGATCGACGATGACGGCCCAGGTATTGATTTCGCTGAACTCGAGCGAGTATTTCAGCCCTTCTATCGGATCGAAGGATCAAGAGGGCGAGAAACTGGCGGGATCGGATTGGGCTTGGCCATCGCGCGCTCGGCCGTCGAAGCCCATAGCGGCAGCCTGACCTTACACAATCGGCAGGGCGGCGGCCTTAGGGCTCGAATCTCAATGCCCACCTAGCGTTGGAGTAGCCAGGGTGCAGGCATAACTCGCGCCGGATTAGACGGGGAGCTGCTCGTAGGCTCCTTTATGGCTTCACGACGTAACGCTGGCCACGGGCAACCAGATCTCGTCGACTCGGATTCTCAGCCTCGCAATTCCTCGATTGCCCGGACAAGTGTCCAGTTCTCCTCCTGCGTTCCAATCGAGATACGCAGTCGGTCGCGCAACCGATCCTCGTCGAACCAGCGTACATAGATCCCTCGGCTCTCAAGCTTAGCGTGGAGATCCTTCGCGTCCCGCCACCCCGGATCTGCTGGAACCGACGCCAGTAGGAAATTTGCTTCAGATGCGCCGACATCAAAGTCGAGCGTGATTAGCCTTTGCGCGAGAAGTCTGCGCTGCTCCCTTACAAAGTCCCACGAGGCAGTCGCGTGGGCGATGTCATCGAGCGCTGCGCTTCCCAGGGTCTGAGCAATTGCGTCGACGTTGTAGGAATCCTTCGTCTTCGCGAGCATCGGCGCTACGAGCGCCGCATCGCCCAGCCCATAGCCGACGCGGAGCCCGGCAAGCGAATAGCCCTTGCTCAGGCTTCGGAGCAGCAGAAGGTTCGGATGGCGTTCGATGAGTTTCGTCGCGTCATGGGCCAGCGCCGGATCAACGAAATCGACATAGGCCTCATCGATCAGCAGCACACCTGTCAAAGCCGATGCGAGGCGCTCGATCGCCTCTATCGGCGCTAGTTTGCCGGATGGAGCATGAGGATTGGTCAGTATGACGAGCTGCGCACCGTCCGCATTCCAGAGGTCTGCCGCCTCGTCGGGCAGATGCCACGCGTCCGTCAACGAGACCGTGCTGAGGGGAGCTTGGTGGACGTCTGCGAGGACCGAGTAGACGCCATAGCTCGGAGCGACGACCCCTACCGGGCGCCCAGGATCAACGAAGGTCGTCAGAACAAGGCGCAGCAGTTCGTCGCCGCCATTCGTCGCGATGACCTGCTCAGGCGTCAGACCATGACGTCGAGCCGCTACGCGACGAAACTCGCCAGCCAGTGGATCAGGATAGCGCTGCAACGCACGGCCAGCGATGTCCGCGAGGCCCGCCATTACCCTCGGGCTCGGTGGGAACGGGTTCTCATTGGTATTGAGCTTGACGGCGTCCGTTCCGGGTTGGGTCCCCGGAATATAGCCTGCCATGTGCGCGATATGCGGTCGTTCATAGGTCATTGCGGAACGTCCCGAAGAATGGCCTTGCGCAGGCAAGGCGATTTCCTTCCCTCTTGCGACTGGCGAGCCTCCCCTGCAGGAGTTCCCGCCGCGTGCCCGTCAGTCCTTTGCCCTTGCGCGTTCGGGCGACATCTGGGTCGGCATCATGTTGACGTTGGCATTGTGCATGACCCAGAGCGAGCCGCCGATGACCGTCGCGATCAGCAGCCCGGTGAGCACGAAGATCACCGTATTGTTGCGCTGCTCTGGCGCGGTCCCGAGATGGAGGAAATAGACCAGTTGAACCAGCAGCTGAACAACCGCCAAGACGGTGATAACCGGCAGCACCAGCTCGCGCGGCAGCGCACCGCCCATCACCGCGCTGAAGGACAGAGCCGTCAGCACCAGCGACAGCAGGAAGCCCACCGCATAGGTCTTCACCGTGCCGTGCGCGCCGCCACGGGCTGCGCCGTGGGCAGCAGCGTGAGATGCGTGTTGTCCCGCCATCAGATCGCGCCCCGCAGATAGACGAAGGTGAAGACGCAGATCCACACCAGGTCGAGGAAATGCCAAAACAGGCTGAGGCAGGCGAGGCGGCGGCGTACCACGCCGTCGAGCCCGAAATGCAGCACCTGATGCATCATCACCGCCAGCCAGATCAGCCCTGCCGTGACATGCAGGCCATGGGTGCCGACCAAGGTGAAATAGGCGGATAGGAAGGCGCTGCGGCTCGGGCCCGCGCCTTCGGCAATGAGATGGGCGAACTCGTGGATCTCCATGCCGATGAAGGCGGCGCCGAACAGGAAGGTGACGGCGAGCCAGCCGACGACCTTCGCGCGCCGCGGCTGCCGCGTGCGCTGGTGGTCCTGGACCGCGAGCGTCGCCATGCCGAAGGTGAAGCTGCTGACCAGCAGCAGCAGCGTCTCGACGGCCACATAGGGCAGATCGAACAAGTCGCGGCCGCTCGGGCCGCCGGCGACGTTCTCGGCGAGGACGCCGAAGGTAGCGAACAGACAGGCGAAGATGAGGCAGTCGCTCATCAGGTAGATCCAGAAACCGAGCACGGTCTTGGATCCGTCGTCATGCGCCTCGTGCGGGTCGTGCGCGACGTCGTAGGCGCCGAGGGCTCGCGCCGGAATGGATATGTTCATGATTACACCGCACTTGCAGCGAGAAGGTGACGCTCATATTCGATGCGCGCGACCTCAGCGGCCGGCACGTAATAGTCGACGTCTCGGTCATAGGTGCGTGCGATGGCCGGAGCCACCGGCCTGTCCAATGCCATGAAGTTCCTCTCCGGGCTGGAGGAGTTGCAGGTGGCCGCGCTACCGGAGGCCGACGGATTCCGGCTCGACGGCAAGCTGCCCTGGGTCACGAATCTGCGCCCGCAGGGTTTCCATGTCGCTGCAGCGGTGTCGCATGCGAATGGGCGTGGGGCCTTCGTCGCCTCGCTCGCGCATGACGACGCGGGCCTGGTCCGTTCGGCGGACCTCGACCTGATGGCGCTGCGTGGCAGCAATACTGCCGCCGTCACCGTCTCTGGAGTGAGGATAGATTCGGACCGCATCATTCATCCCGACGCCAATTCCTGGCTGCCGGCCGTCCGGCCGGCATTCCTGGGCCTGCAATGCGGTATGTCCATCGGTCTCGCGCGGCGCGCGCTGAAGGAAGCCCGCCATTGCCTCGGTGCCGGTCGCCATATGCTTGCCGACCCCATCGCGGAAATCGCGGGAGGCTTGGCCCAACAGGAGCGGGCGCTCAGAGAGGGAGTGCGGGCTGGTGTTTTCCAGGAGAAGCCTGCGGCCCTATTCCATATCCGTCTCGCACTTGCCGACATCGTCTTGCAGGCCGTTGAGCTGGAGCTTCAGGCCACCGGCGGTCGCGCTTATCTGGCCGCGCCCGGCGCCGACTTCTGCCGGCGCTGGCGCGAGGCGGCATTCATTCCGCTCATCACTCCGAGCCTCGTTCAGCTGAAGGTCGCTCTTGCGGCGCAAAAGTCGAGCGCGGCATGAGGACGACCTCCCCAGTGCTGGTCGCCCACGGCATCGAGCTGCGCTATGGCGGAGCCGCCGAACCGGTGCTCGGCGGTTTCGATCTCGTCTTGTCGCAGGGCGAGGTGATCGCCGTCCTCGGGCCGAGCGGCGTTGGCAAGTCGAGCCTCCTGCGCGTGCTCGGAGGACTTCAGGCGCCCGACCGCGGCAGGGTGGCCATGCGTGGCGAACCACTCCGTGCGGTCGATCCGCGGGTCGCGATCGCTTTCCAGGACCCGAGCCTTCTGCCCTGGCTGACGCTGGAAGCCAATGTCGCCTTCGGGCTCGACTTCAAACACCAGCCAAAGCTATCGCGGCGGGAGCGGCTGACTCGCGTCGATGCCGCCATCGCCGAAGTCGGCCTCGATCATGCGCGCCGGCTCTACCCTGTCGAACTTTCTGGCGGTATGGCGCAGCGCACGGCCCTCGCGCGCTGCCTCGCCCGCAATCCCGATGTCCTGCTGCTGGACGAGCCGTTCGGCGCACTCGACGAGGTGACCCGCGGAGAGATGCAGGAATTGCTGCTGAAGGTCGTCGCGAATTGCGGCACTGCCGCCGTGCTCGTCACCCATGACATCGACGAAGCCCTGCTTCTGGCCGACCGCGTGGTGCTGCTGGGCGGCGCACCGGCGCGACAGCTCGGCGCCTGGGACGTGGCGCTGGCCAGACCCCGGCAGGATTACATCGCCGAGCTCGGTGCGCTGCGCGTCGCCATCCTCCAGACGCTTCGCCAGGCGGTTCGCCAACACTGATCACGGAGTTCGACCATGTGCATGGAATGCCTCGCCCGCAGCACTCTCTCCCGTCGTGACGCGCTGAAACTCTCAGCCCTGTTCACCGCCGCCGGCGCGCTGCCGCTGCTCAAGAGCTTCGAGGCCCACGCGCAGGAGCCGGACGCACCGGTGCGCATTGGATACCTGCCGATCACCGACGCAACGCCGCTGCTTGTCGCCCATGCCAACGGCCTGTTCGAGGCAGAGGGCATCAAGGCGGAGAAGCCCGTGCTCCTGCGAAGCTGGGCGCAGGTGGTTGAGGCTTTCGTATCGGGCCAGGTCAATGTCGTGCATCTGCTCTCGCCGATGACGATCTGGGCGCGCTTCGGCAGCAAGGCTCCGGCCAAGGTCGTGGCCTGGAACCACGTTTCCGGCTCGGGCCTCACCGTGGCGCCGGAGATCAATTCGGTCGCTGATCTTGGCGGCAAGACGGTCGCTATCCCGTTCTGGTACTCGATCCACAATGTGGTGTTGCAGGCGCTGCTGAAGGAAGACGGGCTCATTCCCGTTTCGAAGCGCACGGGCACGCCAGCGGCGAACGAGGTCAATCTTGTCGTTCTTGCCCCCTCGGATATGCCGCCCGCGCTGGCTTCGCGACGGGTCGCTGGCTACATCGTCGCCGACCCCTTCAATGCGGCCGCCGAGGTGCAGGGCATCGGAAAGATCCTGCGCTTCACAGGTGACGTCTGGCGCAATCATGCCTGCTGTGTCGTCTTCATGCATGAGCGCGATTTGGAACAGCGGCCTGAATGGTCGCAGAAGGTCGTGAACGCCATAGTCAAGGCACAGCTCTGGACGCGCGCGAACCGCTCCGAGACGGCGAAGCTTCTCTCCAAGGACGGTGAGAACCGCTACACCCCGCACGCCGTGCCGGTGCTGGAGAAAGTCCTGGCTGCGCCTGCCCGCGACGCAGAAGTCTATGCCAAGAGCGGCGCCATTCGTCATGCCGATTGGCCTGAGCAGCGTATCGATTTCCAGCCTTATCCGTATCCCAGCTACACGGAAGTCCGCCCGGACCACCATGCGGACCAATTCCACAGCAATCGCGGCCGTCGCGCTTGCCCGCGACGACGCCGATGCGATGATCTGTGGTCTGGAGGGGCAATATGAGTATCACTTGCGTGAAGTGCGCCATGTGATCGGAAAGGTTGCCGGCCTGCGTGACTTTGCTGCATTGAGCCTTCTTATTACGCAGCGTGGGACCCTCTTCCTGACCGATACCTATGTCAGCGCCGAGCCGGATGCCGACGAGATCGTCGAAACGGCGATTTTAGCGGCGGCGGCCATCCGTCGATTCGGAATCGAGCCTAAGGTTGCGCTCGTATCCCACTCGAATTTCGGTTCGAAGGACTCAGCGAGCGCTGCGAAGATGCGCCTTGCAGCCGAACGCCTCGCCGTGAGAGCGCCTGAGCTGGAATCGGACGGCGAGATGCACGGCGATGCGGCGCTCTCGCAGACGCTCCGCGATCGCGTCCTGGCGGGCTCGCGTATCATGGGCGAGGCAAACCTTCTCGTTTTCCCGAACTTGGACGCTGCGAATATCACGCTCAACGTGCTCAAGGCGCTCAACGATGGTCTTCACGTCGGGCCGATTTTGCTCGGTTCGGCGCGACCAGCTCACATTTTGACGCCGACGGTTACTTCGCGCGGAATCGTGAACATGACAGCGTTTGCCGTTGTCGAAGCGCGTCAAACCGCAAACGGCACGGAGAGCGAATAGAATTGATCACCGTGTAGGAACCAAATCCGGTCGCCGTCTTGGCGGCGGACGGAGGATCAGCGAAACAAGGAAGATTACGCGACAGGAGACTCGGAGCGCTCAAAAGTGCCCGCAAGTAATTAGGAGGAAACGACGTGGACGGACAGTTTCAAGCCCTTATTGACGCTGCCGATCTTGCGCGCGATGAACGAGCCATGCGACAGGCCCTGAAGAATTTCGTGGCAGCGTGTGGATTCGACAGCTTCGCGTACGTGTATATCTCGTCAACGGATGTCACGGGTTTCAGCGATTACCCGCTTGAGTGGCAGAATCTCTATCGGCAGAAGCTTTACTCTAGAATTGATCCCGTCGTGGCCGCAGCGAGGAGAGCGTCGAAGTTGTTCGCGTGGTCGGCCGAAGACTGGCCCGCTCGGAGGATAACGCCCGCGGAGAAGCAGTTCCTTTCCGAAGCGGTAAGTTTCGGTATCCGATCTGGAGTCACGATTCCCATGGAAACGAGCTTCGGAGGCTTTGCCTTGTTGACATTGGCGACCAGCCGACCTCGGGCCGAACTCTCAATGTTCCGTGACATCCATAGGGCGGCGACCGCGATCGCCTACGTCCATCTTCGGTTCGAAATGATCACAGGCGGGCTGTTGAGTGACTCGGCGCTCCAGCTCTCACCTCAAGAAGCCGTTTGCCTCAATTGGAGTTCACTTGGAAAGTATATGCCGGAGATTGCCAAGATACTGGGAGTTGAACACCGAACAGTGCAATATCATCTCGACAACGCTCGGGATAAACTTCGCGCTGTAAATTTACCACATGCTGTGAGGATCGCCATCGAGAACGACTTGCTTAGTTAATCGAGCCTCTGCTCGATCCCACCGGTGGCACCTCGGGGACGTATCCGTCCCGGAAGATCGGAATTGATGCCGGTGATCAGCGTGGCCGGAATAACAGAGCCACGTTTCAGCTCGTAAAGAGACCTTTGCGGCACGACTTGGTTGGGCAGGTAGCCGAGCGATTTGATGTCGGCATTGAAAAACTCTTCCTTGCCGCGCTGGTTGTTCGGATCGAAATTCTGTCCTCCAAGTCCCGCTTGCAGCGCCGCGGCATAAAGATCTGAGGCCGCGCCCGATCTGGAGCCGACGACCGCTCCGGACCCATTGGTCGCGTTCGGCGCTGCCGAGCCGCCGCCCTGCAGTTTGCTTAGGTCAATCGCGAGCGGAGAATCGTAGGCGGCGTCATTCGCTTGCAGACGGGCGATCTGCTGCCGCGAGCGCTCCCGCAGATATTGCTCTCGCTGCTCGCGATCGAGCCGGGCGAGCCACTCCTGTTCCGATTCCGTAGGGGTGCCGCGCACGGCATCCGGGGGTTTAGGCGTGAATGGGTTCGTCAGCGGGACGGCTTCGACCTTGAGTGCCGGTGCCGGCTGAAACGCCGGCGCCTCTGACGGATCGCCAATGATGGCATCCGATACGCCACGCTTGAGCTGGTCGGCGTAGGTCGACGCCGACCCCGACTTCGACGCCTCGCCAATCCCGTCGTCCCCTCGGAAATACAGCCCACGCGAGCTCAGGCCGTACATGATGACGGCGAGAAACAGCACGAGCAGCGCCATCACAATGATGATCGGGAGCCGGTTCACGCGCCGGATGCTCGGCTCTCCTTCGTCCGGGCCGGTACCAAGCTTGAGGGATTGCATGATTTGCCGTCTCCCCTATCCGCGCTGCATAACGGAGAGCGGGCTCGCCGGCACTGCCCCTGATGCGGTCACCGTGTAGGCGCGACCGATCTCGACCGACCCGGTGGAGAGGCGCGCGAGAATCTGCCCGTCAAAATTGTCGATGACATAGGCGAGCGGGATCGTCTTGCCATCCGGCTTCTGGTCCGTCGCAACGGCATAGCCCCAGCCTTTCAGCGCCGCCTGAAGCGCGTGGCCGAAGGGTGAGTTATCCGTCTTCAGGACGATGGTGCCGGTGCCCGGTCCCGCCTGCTCGGCGAGCCGGCTGACCATGTCGCCAGCGATAGCGCTGGCGGCCGAGCCTGACAGTTCGGGTGGCGCCGAGCTCGCGACCAGGCTGTCCGGCCCCAGCGTCTGGCACCCGGCAAGCAGAAACGACATGAGGGCCGCGGCGAGGAGATTGCCGGCCATCGGCGGGATGCGCATCGGTTACCCTCCCCGCTGAATGGTAATTTTCTCCTGGACCCAACCGACGCCGGAGACGAGGATCGCCTTGTCGATGCGATAGTCGACCACCATCATGTCGCCGCGCATCCGGTAGTTGACGATTCTGTTGTCGCCTCCGGACACGACGAACAGCACCGGCGCGTCCTGGCCCGAAATCGAGCTCGGAAACTGGATGTAGGTTTTCTCCCCGTCGGAATAGACCCGTGTCGGCCGCCAGCGCGCGCCGCCACTCACGCTGTAGCTGAAGTTCAAATTCTCGGCGGGCACGCCGGCGCCGGGAATCGTGCTCGCCTCGAGGCGAGCATTGATATCGGCGAGCCGCGTGGAGATATCTTCAGGATAGTCGAAGCCGACCCGCGCCATATACTGCGTCGCGTTTGACTTGAGCTGGATATGATAGGTTCGCCGGGAGGTCGTCACCACCATCGACGTGACAAGCCCCGGCTCGGCGGGTTTCACGATCAGGTGGATCGCCTGGCCACCGACGGCTCCGCTTGTCGCCGGCTCGACCTTCCATCGCACGGTGTCTCCGACGAGCACGTCGCGCACAACCTCGCCGGCCTGAAGCTCGATGTCGCACACCTGCAGGGGCGAGCAGACGACCGAGGGCTGGACCTCGCCATAGAGGAAGACCACCTTGCCGTCTGGGCCTCTCGTGACGACGCCGCGTGAGCCGCGCCACTGGCTCGAGAGACCGGTTCCCCTGGTCTCGTTGGCGCTCATGCTCTGCGCGAAGGCGTCCGGAATGGAAATGGAGACCAGGGCGGCGAGGAGAGCCAGGCGTCCGGTTCGGACCGGTCTTGGTGTTCTTGTCATGACGGCGGGCGGGCCTTTCAAAGCTGGGCGGTCCATTCGAAGTCCCGCAGATAAAGACCGATCGGGTTGAGGCGGATCGGCGAAGACGACGACTACAATCCATCTCGCGCATTTCCTGGCGCTCGAAGGATTGCGTGTTCTCGCGATCGATCTCGATCCGCAGGCGTCGCTATCGACGATGTTCGGATTTCAGCCGGAGCTTGATGTCGACGACAACCAAACCGTCTACGGAGCGATCCGGTATGACGACGATCTACGGGTGCCCCTGAAGGACGTTATTCGCAAGACCTACTTCGACGGTATCGATCTCGTCCCGGGCAATCTCGAACTCATGGAGTATGAGTGCGCAGGCGGTGTGAGACATGCTCGCGGTCCTTGCGAACCGGACATACCGGCACCTGTTTCTCGCCCAGGTCATTGCCCTGATCGGGACCGGGCTGGCGACCGTGGCCCTTGGCCTTCTCGCCTATGACTTGGCGGGGGCGAATGCGGGGGCGGTGCTGGGCACGGCACTCGCGATCAAGATGATCGCCTATGTCGGGGTCGCGCCGGTTGCCGCCGCCTTTGCCGAGCGACTGCCTCGGCGGACGATTCTGGTTTCGCTGGATCTGGTTCGTGCCGCCGTCGCGCTCCTGCTGCCCTTCGTGAGCGAGATCTGGCAGGTTTATGTGCTGATCTTCGTGCTCCAGTCGGCGTCCGCCGGATTCACGCCGACCTTCCAGGCGACGATCCCCGATGTCCTGCCGGATGAGCGTGACTATACCCGTGCGCTCTCGCTGTCCCGGCTCGCCTATGATCTCGAAAGCCTGGTCAGCCCGATGCTGGCGGCCGCCCTGCTGACGCTGATCAGTTTTCACAGCCTGTTCGCCGGCACCGTCGTCGGCTTCCTGGCTTCGGCCGCCCTCGTGGTTTCGGTGGTCCTGCCGAGCCCGCAGGCGGGAGAGAAGCGGGGCATTTACGACCGGACCACGCGCGGCATCCGCATCTATCTGGCGACGCCCCGTCTGCGCGGCCTGCTGGCGCTGAACCTTGCCGTCGCGGCGGCCAGCGCCATGGTCATCGTCAACACCGTGGTTCTGGTTCAGGCAGTGCTCGGCCTCGACCAGAGCGCCGCCGCGCTGGCGCTCGCCGCCTTCGGTGGCGGCTCGATGGTGGCGGCGCTGCTATTGCCCCGGCTGTTGGAGACGGTTCCGGACCGCACCGCCATGCTCGCCGGCGCCGGGGTGTTGGTCGCGGGGCTTCTGGTCGGGTCGGCGCTCCACAGCTACGCATTCGTGCTGCCGCTCTGGTTTCTGCTGGGGCTTGGCTATTCGCTGGTACAGACGCCCTCGGGCCGTCTGCTGCGCCGCTCCTCGCGGCCGGAAGACCGCCCCTCTCTCTTCGCGGCGCAGTTCGCGCTGTCGCATGCCTGCTGGCTGATCACCTATCCCCTTGCCGGCTGGCTGGGCGCGAGCATCGGCCTGCCGGGCACGTCCGCCATGCTTGCCCTTCTGGCCGGGTTCGCCGCTCTCGCCGCGCTGCGGCTTTGGCCGGCGAGAGATCCCGATGAGCTGGAGCATGTCCACGGCACGCTGGCGGAGGATGATCCCCATCTGGCCGGCGCTGTACCCGTTGCCGGCGGGCATCGGCACAGCCATGTGTTTGTCATCGACCGCCACCACACGGAATGGCCGCGCCCATGATGCTCCCTGCCGGCCGTGGCCGACCATGACCGAGCTTGCGGCCTATGCCGGGCTGTTCTTCAGTGCACTGGTCGCGGCCACCATCCTGCCGATGCAATCCGAAGCTGTTCTGGTCGGGTTGTTGCTGACGACCGACTATCCGCCCTGGGCGCTGGTGGGAGTGGCGAGCCTCGGCAATGTGCTGGGGTCGGTCATCAACTGGCTGCTCGGGCGCGGCATTCACCGCTTTCGCGACCGGAAGTGGTTTCCGGTAAAGCCCGCCGCTCTGGCACGTGCGGAGAGCTGGTATCGGCGCTACGGCAAGTGGTCCCTGCTTCTCAGCTGGGCGCCTGTTATCGGCGATCCGCTGACCGTCATCGCCGGCGTGCTGCGCGAGCCGCTGCCGATTTTTCTGATCCTCGTGACGTTGGCCAAGGTCGCGCGCTACGTGGTTCTTGCCGCCGTCACGCTGGGGCTGGGCTGATCATGGCCTTCTGGCAGCACATTGTCGGGTTCCAGCAGGAAATCTATCAGGCCTTCGCCGCGCAGATCCGGGATGTCGCGGGGACGGGCGGCTGGGGCGCGTTCATCGTCTATTTGCCGATGGGGATTCTGTTCGGTGCCGCGCACGCGCTGACCCCGGGGCATAGCAAGATGATCCTCGCGACCTATCTGGCGGGCTCCCGGCTTAGCATCCTGCGCGGGTTGGGGGTCTCTCTGGCGCTCTCGTTTACCCATGTGCTGATGTCGGTGCTGATCGCCCTTCTGGCGCTCCCGCTGATCTCCGCGTCCCTGGGCAGTGTCGGCCGCGCGCCTGTTCTTGAAGATGTCAGCCGCGCGCTTCTCGGCATTATCGGCCTGTGGATGGTGTGGCGGGCCTTGCGCCCGCGAAGGCATGTCCACGCGCACGGCGAGGGCCTGATGGTCGGCGTCATGGCCGGCCTCATCCCCTGTCCATTGACGCTTTTCGTGATGACCTTTGCCATCTCCCGTGGGGTGCCGGAGGCGGGCATCGCCTTCGCCTTCACCATGATGCTTGGCGTCGCGCTGACCCTGTCCACGGTCGCCGTCGCGACGATCCTCTTCCGCGATCAGCTGATGCGGCTGCTGGCGCATCGGGCGAGCCTTCTGGACCGCTCGGCGCGGTTCATCGAGGCCGCCGCCGGGCTCGTGTTGCTGGCCGTGGCCTTGAGAGAGTTATGGCTGCGCTGATCAGGCGGCTTGCGGGTGACGGACGAGTTCAGCTAGAAGCGGGACAAGGGGTTATTCGCGATTGCCCCGTGAGGCGACAGCCCAAAGATCGCGTCCATGTTCCCTGACAAATGGGATGGACGCTCATGCCGTCAAACACTGAAATCACCGTTTCCCAACTCTCCCGTCTCATCGGTCTTCCGGGCGCGCCTGCGATTATCGACGTGCGTATGAAAAACGACATCGACGCGGACCCGCGTCGGCTACCGGCGTCAGGCCGGTACGAGGCGCAGGCTGTGCCGGCCTGGGCCTCGCAGTTTGCCGGCCGTGAGGTGGTTGTGGTTTGCCAGAAGGGCGGCAAGCTGGCGCAGGGCACGGCGGCATGGCTCCGCCAATCGGGCGTCAGTGCCGAAACGCTCGAAGGCGGCTTCGAGGCGTGGCGTGCCGCTGGAGGACTGCTCGTCAAACCTGACAGGCTGCCCGTGCCCGACGCGGCTGGACGAACCCTCTGGGTCACACGCGCGCGCCCCAAGGTCGACCGTATCGCCTGCCCGTGGTTGATCCGGCGGTTCGTCGATCCGTCGGCCGTATTCCTCTTCGTCGGCGCCTCCGAGGTTGCCGCCGTCGCCGATCAATTCGATGCGACCCCCTTCGACATCGACGGTGTGTTCTGGAGCCACCATGGCGATCGCTGCAGCTTCGACACCATGATCGAAGAGTTTGGCCTCTCCTGCGCGCCGCTGGAGCGGCTGGCCGACATTGTGCGCGCCGCCGACACGGACAGGCTCGACCTCGTTCCGCAGGCGGCCGGCTTCCTTGCCGCCTCCCTGGGACTGTCGCGCATGTTTCGCGACGACCTCGAACAACTCGACGCCGGCATGACGCTCTATGACGCCTTCTACCGCTGGTGCCGCGACGCGACCGAGGAAACGCATAACTGGCCATCGCGCTCGAACCCGGCGTGAGGGAGGCGACCATGTCGACATCCACCACTGATGTGGCGGCTTCCGCGAGCGACCCCGCCGTTCCGTCCTTCCGCGAAGCCACCAAAGTGTGGGCGCGCATCGGCCTGCTCAGCTTCGGCGGCCCGGCGGGTCAAATCGCCCTGATGCACAAGGAGCTGGTCGAGGACCGCCGCTGGATCGGCGAGCAGCGCTTTCTGCACGCCCTCAATTACTGCATGGTGCTGCCAGGCCCGGAAGCCCAGCAGCTCGCCACCTATATTGGTTGGCTGATGCACCGGACCCTGGGCGGCCTCGTTGCCGGCGTGCTCTTCATCCTGCCCGGCGCGCTGGTCATGTTTGGCTTGAGCGTCCTGTATGTCGTCTACCGACATGTGCCGCTGATCGACGCTGTGTTCTTCGGCGTCAAGGCGGCGGTCCTGGCCGTTGTCGTGGAGGCGGTTCTGCGCATCGGCAGGCGGGCTCTGAAAAACCGCGTGATGATCGGCATCGCGGTGGCCGCCTTCCTCGGCATCTACCTGCTGCGCATACCGTTTCCGATCATCATTCTCGCCGCCGGGCTCGTCGGCTGGCTCGGGAGCCGGCACGCCCCAGCGGTCTTTGCCGGCGGCGGACATGGCGGGAAAAGCCAACCCGCCGACACCCATGGCGTGATCGACCGCATGTTCGAGCGCGGCCAGCTGACCCATGCCGTCCCCTCGACGCGACGCACCATCCGCGTCGTGATCCTGTGGCTTGCCATCTGGCTCGCCCCGGTGCTGCTCCTGTGGCTGTCAACGGGCGGTTCCAGCCTGTGGACGCAGCTCGGCACCTTCTTCGCGACCATGGGCGTCGTGACCTTCGGTGGGGCCTATGCGGTGTTGACCTATGTGGCGCAGGCCGCCGTCGACAGCTTCGGCTGGCTGGCGCCGGGCGAGATGGTCGATGGCCTCGGGCTCGCCGAGACCACGCCGGGTCCACTGATTCTGGTTCTGCAGTTCGTCGGTTTTCTCGCCGCCTACCGGGCACCGGGCACGCTCGATCCGCTGGTGGCGGGAGGGCTCGGCGCCCTGCTGACCACATGGGTGGTGTTCGCGCCGTCCTTTCTGTTCATCTTCGCCGGCGCGCCCTATGCCGAAGCTCTACGCGGCAACCGGGCGGTGTCGGCGGCGTTGTCCGCCATCACCGCCGCTGTCGTCGGCGTCGTCATGAACCTTGCCCTCTGGTTCGCTCTTCATGTGGTTTTTGGGGAGGTGCGGGCGTTCGAGCTCTTCGGGATTGGACCGGATCTGCCCGTGCTCTCGTCGATCGACTGGCGCGCGGCGCTGCTGGCCGCCGCCGCCATCGTTGCTATGCTCCGCTTCAAGGTCGGCATGATTCCGACACTGGCAGTGTGTGCGGCAGCGGGCGTTGGGCTACAGATGCTGCCGTCGTGATGCTGCGAAAACTGGACTGGGATTCGCCCCTGAGGCCTGACAATGGTCGGGGATGTGCCTAGTGAGGTCACAAACCGCACGAACCGGACGTTGCGAGAGCCGGCTAAGGGTGAGTTTCGGCCTCGGACATTAATCGGCGATATGTCCGCTTCTCGTTTGGAAGTGCCCAAAACCGGCCAGTCCGCTCCCGACCTCGAAGCCCTCTGTCAGCAAAGCGCGCCCATCTCGGTCATTGATCTGACAACGGCCGCATCCCAAAAGCGGACATCAGCGAGTTGGGGCACGTCGGCACCTTTTGCGACATTTGCCGACTGGCATTCCACTGAGGAGCAGATATTCCCACCTTCACCAGTGACACCAAGCTTGCATCACGATAAGACGCGCTCACCTCGAAAGTTGAAGCGCGCGGATCCGCCATCGCATCGAGCTCAACGGCAGCGGGCCCGCATTCTTTTCCGCCGGCCACGCCGGCCATGCATCGTAGAGGAGGCGCTGCCTCCCGCGGCAAATGCCGTCGATCTGCCCAGTTGCGACGCATGAGATGATACGGTGTCCGCATCCGCTCTAGCGCGTTTCGGTCGGCCACGATTTCGATTGCGTTCGCCCATTCTTCTCGAATAGGGAAAGTCGACCGGCGCGGCTAAGTGCCAGCAGCGCCTGCACAATCTCGCCCGAGTAATCGGTTTGTTTTCAGTGGCTTAATGCCTTTTCATGGTTTAGGGTGTCTCGTCACCCTTGGACGTGGCGGATAGGGGAGGCGAGCGATGGACGACGCGTCCCTCACGCGCAAGGTCGAGTCGCTGTGCCGCGCGCTAGGCTACGTAGGCAGCGCGACGTATTTTGCCAGCGCAGAGTCCTTTGATCGGCTCGAGAATGTACACGTCGTCATGACAGCGTTTGGGGCGATCGGCGTCCATTCCGTGTTCGGCATTTCCGATGGCGCGATTCCCGGATCTTTCAAGCCGGTCGTATATGTGGGCCAGGCGCGCGACGACGTGGCCGCGGACGAACTACACCGTCGCGTGTGGACCCAGGGCGTCGTGCCGCTGCTCATCGTCGTCACCCCTGGTGGAGTGGAAGTGAGGAACGGGTTCGGCCCACCATCCGACGGGTCTGTCCTGACGCGCCACGAGGACGTCGACGACGCCTTACACGCATCGTTGGAGGACGTTTCGGCGCGCTCCCTGACAACTTCCATTTTTTGGAAGGACCGCAAAGTCTCGCGCTCTGACACAATCGACAGCCGGCTCGTAGCCGCGATCGACCAACTGAACCGATACGCCTGCACGACGTATCCCCAACTCGATACGCGCCACGGCCGCGCGCTCGTGAACGCATTAGTCGGCAAGCTGATCTACCTATTTGTGCTGATCGACAGGGGATTGATCGACGAGCAGTGGCTGCGCGATGTCATCCTGGCCTCTGGATGCAAGGGCGTGCGATTCGCCGACGCGGCTTCCCATCGTGGTGTGCGGTCCAATTATCCGGAGTTCTCGCCCGACGAGGTCTGGGCAGCGCTGGACGCCATCGACGGAGCGATCAATGGCTGCGTGTTCCCGATCGCCGAGACCGAGCGTCCCCGAATTCCGTCTGAGCTGATCCAGTTCATCCATCGGGTCGTGCGGTGGGGCGAGGAGGTCGCGGGAAGGCAGCTAAGCTTCCTCGACGTCTCGTTCCAGGTGCTTCGCACCGAAACGATCTCGGCAATCTACGAGCGGTTCCTTCGCTTAGAGGACGGCGACGCGCAGCGCGCCGAAGGCGCCTTCTACACGCCGCCTTACTTGGCCGATTTCGTCGTTGCGCGCGCCGATGCCCAACGCCCGATGGAGGCGACCTCGCGGGTGGTTGACGCCGCGGCTGGGTCCGGCGTGTTCCTCGTCTCCGCCTACCGCCGCATCATGGAGCGATGCGCTCCGCCCGGCGGTTGGGGGCCCACCCACGCGAACGCCGCTCGCCACCTGTTAAGGGATTGCATTTTCGGCATCGAGAAGAACGCCCAGGCCGCCAATGTCTGCCGCTTCAGCCTCTATATGACGATGCTGGACTATATTGCCGGAGTGGCGATCAAGGATTTCTCCGGAATTGATGAGGGCGAGAAGCTCTTGCCTCCCCTCACCGACAACATCGTCGTCACCAGTGCCTTCTCGCATCCCTTCGAGGGCACAACGTTCACCCATGTCCTCGGCAATCCCCCTTGGCTTCGGCTGAAGCGTCAGGGTGCGAGACGCAACACCCAGGCGCCGAACCAGAGCGTTCCGGTGAACGATGACGCGTTGACCGCATTTCTCGCCGAGCTGAAGGCTGAGACGCCCGTTATGCACGGGCGCCTCTCGGACGCGTTCGTCTGGCTCGCCGTAGAGCGCCTGTGCGAGGAAGACGCCGTCATCGGGCTTATCCTGCCGACAACCTCCTTAGTGGGTCGCCAATCGGAACGCTTCGCCACGGCACTAGCCTCCAAAGTCTCCGTCCGTTCCGTGGCCAATCTCTCCTATCTGCGATACCGGCTCTTCAGCGGCGCCCGCGCGGCGGCGACGGTCGTGGTGGCGCGCCATCAAGCGCCCCAACCGTCCGACTTTGTTTCCGTATACAGACCTCGGCTGTCCTCGTTACCGCTAGGCGAGGTCGGAGACGTCTGGGCGCTTTTTGTGTCGCAGACCGACCTGCAGACCGTCCAGGTTAGGGACCTACAGGGCGACTCCAATGGCTGGTTCGGCCCGCTCATTCTCGGAACGGTGGACCGGCGGACCCGCGACGCACTTCGGAACTTCACGAGGCGGCGCAAATTGACATTCGCGGAATTCCTGATGCGCTCGGGCTTGCGCATCCAGCGCGGTGGCAACGAGGAGGATACGGGTTTCCGCTTCCCGGTGCGGACCGACAGGCAGGGGCGCGAATTACCCGTCAATCTCGTCGCCCTGCCTAAGGTTCTCGAACAGGAGATCGTTGTCGGCTATCGGGCGCTTTTCTCTGGCAACATCCTTTTGGTGCCGCGGGCCTTCAAGGGGCTACGCGTGCTCGAAGCGCCGCATGCCTTCAATTCCACTTTCTACGGGATATTTTTCGCGGATAATGGGCGCGATGCGTCGCACTTCGAATATATTCAGCGGTCTCGACAGATCGACGCGCTTTGGTCCCTGAAGGCGTTCCTCGAATCTGGCGTCGTGCAATATTTTGCGGCCCTCTACGGCGCGACGGTATTGCTCGACGGCGCACGTTTTGAGAAGGGTGATCTGCTCTCGCTTCCTTGCCCATTCGAAGACGCTTCCGAGCCGGCCTTCCTAGACCTGCATGGTTCCTCAGACAAGGATGGCTCGATCCTAGATGCGCTAGGTGCTGGCTCGGATCTGCGATGCGCGGTAAAAGAGTTCCTCTCTTTCTCGGAAGGGTATGCCGACGCGCAACTTCCTTCCGACGCGTTCGTGGAAGCGGATGAAACTCAAATCCGCGTGTATCTGGATCGCTTCACCCGCGACCTCGCAGCTGCGTTTACGGAGCGGTTCACGCCATCGGTGACGATCGAAGGGCGCGGCGACGGCGTCGTCAGGCTCCGCGTCGCGTTCGGGCAGGACGCGGAGCAAGAGGGAGCCGCCCCGCCGAACCGTGATGGCAAGTTCGTGGCTTCGAGCGTCGTCTCGTTCGACGCAAAGAGCCGGGTGGCGCACCTAAGTAAATCTTCGGCGTTGTTCGCCTGGATGGCCGATCAGGCCGTGGACGACGCTGGCGAAGTTATCAGGCAGGTCGTTTCGGGATGTCCATGAGAAGATGGCCTGCGGATGATCTGGCGGACGACGCCTGGCATCGATTCCTCGGCGAGGCGATCGGCGGCCTGCGCGAAGCGGCGCGACGGGTTCGCGAGCCGGCGTCGACCGAGCGACGGCCCGGGTGGTTCGGCAAGAGCAACAAGGCCTTCAAGGGCGCCAAGCTTCCGGACGAGACATCGATAAGCCAGGCGCTTATCGAGGCGATGGAGGAGATCCGCGACGAGCAGTTCATAGTTGCGCCGAGCCGAGGATCGTCGATCCCCAATCTGACGGGCATGGACTTCCATGTCGAGGTCGCGCGACGATACGATCCGGCGATCGGACCGCGCGCCCAGCCCACCGACATACAGCTGGCGATCCATCGCGACCGTCTCGACCTGCGCCTTGAGGCGAAGAAGCTCACGAGACTGGGTGACATCGCCGCCGACTATCTCGGCGCGGACGGCTTGGGACGTTTCGACGATGCCTGCGCTCCTTATACCCTGGAGCGATTTGGAGGGATGCTCGCATACGTGACCGACCGCGACGCGGCCGAGTGGACGCTGTTGATCTCGGAGGGGATCCGCGCTGCATTGCCTTCCGATCGCGTGAAAACGACGCTTTTGCTGGGGGACGAGATAATTACGACCACGCACTTGCGCGACGTCGATATCGCGGTCCATGGGATCCAAGGTCGCTTCTCGACTGATGTCGTGCATCTCGTGTTCGAGTTCGACGCCTGGCCGAACCGGAGGATCGCGAGTTCGAACGACCGCATTGACGATCGGCGTACTAAAGAAGCCCAGCCGGAGGGGTAATGGGCAGGTTTGCCCGTATCACGCCTGCCATTCCGCCGCCCTCTCCATGATTTCTAACGAACGCTTGCGCACTTCGCTCCTCGGGATCGGATGTATCGCGGGGACGGCTCGCTGCAAATGCTTCAAGCGGTTTGGCTCAGCCTGTGTGAACGGAAACGCTGGCGACTGCCAGAAAGCGGACGCTACCGGCGTCAGCTATGGGCCAATTCCGGCCTCGGACATTCATCGGCTATATGTCCGCTTCTCGTTTGAAGTCCCCAAAAGCTGCCAGTGCGCTCCCGGCCCCAAACCGGCTGTTCGTCGCAGCCGCAGCGAACTTCGGCTTCTGGCGCGTCCTGCAGGTTCAAGGGGGATGCCTCGCCGAGGGCGCCCCAAAGACCCCAAACAGTTGCGGCACGTGCCGCCAGCTCACGACCTTTCAGCCTTTCCCGGCAGATTCAGGTGGTAGCGGGTGTATCGGCGTTCCCCGGTTCGCGTCAGAGCTCCTTGTTCCACCATATCGTGCAGATCGCGCGTGGCGGTGGGGCGTGAGGTGCCGGTGATCGCGAGGTAGTTCTCCGCGCTCAGGCCGCCCGTGAAGCCGCCGGGGCCCTCGCGGAACAGGCGGGCGATCACCTTCTCCTGCCGTTCGTTCATCTTGTCGCGGAAGCGATCGTAAAAATGTGCCTTGGCGATGTAGAAGGCGACGCGATCGAGCGTTGTCTGCTGGGCCGCGATGATTGTTTCGGCGAAATAGACCAGCCAGCCCGTGACATCGAGCGTCCGCTGATGGTTCTCGAGCTGGTCGTAATAGGCCTTGCGATGCTGCTCGATGGTATGGGCGAGCGCGATCAGGGTCGGCTGCCCGATGTTCTGGGCGAGGGATTTTTCCGCCAATGTCCGGCCGATGCGACCGTTGCCGTCCTCGAAGGGGTGGATGCTCTCGAAATAGAGATGTCCGATCCCGGCCCGGGTGAGTGCTGGCAAGGGCGTTCCACCGTCCGGGGCCGAGCCTTTGAACCAGGCGAGATAGGCGGCCATCTCGTCCGGAACCCGAGAGGATGGCGGCGCCTCGAAATGCACGGTCGGCCGATCCTGGCGGCCATACACGATCTGCATCGCGTCTTCATGGCGACGGTAGCCGCCGATGGCCTCCAGATGCCGGCTATCCGCCATCAGCATGCGGTGCCAGCGGAATAGCGTGTCGGCGTCGAGGGGATCGGCCCAGCTCCGATAGAGATCGACCATCATCTCCGCGATGCCCCGTTCCTTCGGCCTCACGTTGCGATTGTCGGTGTCGAGGCCGAGCTGACGGCGCAGGGAGGATTGCACGCTGAGGCGATCCAGCGCCTCCCCTTCGATCGCGCTAGTCTTGACCGCCTCGTCGCTGAGGAGTTCGATCCGCAGCAGGTCCCGCTCGTCATCGCTCACATGCCGGACCGCACCGATCACCTCGCCGGTGAGCAGCAGGAACCGCCGCTCCAGCGGTTCGAGGGCAACCGGATCATAGGCAAAATGCGGCCAGCCGTGCTGCGTCCAGTTCCACACCATGAGCGGCAGAGTCTCCCGCTATAGCTCACATAATAGCGGATACGTGATCGATAGATAGCCATCCTATCGCTCATGGCGGAGCCGCGCCATCGCGCCACGCAGGTTGATCGAGCGACCCCATCCCCATTTCCTGCGCTGGCACAGGGAGCATTGTTTCAAGCCGTGAAGCGGAGGCTTCCTATGAAGCTTCCGATAACCGGACAGCCGTTCCCGCCGTTCACCTGTCGTTGCACGCCACGCTGCGACGCGGATCGAATCCTGTTGAACCGGCCTAATATCGGGCTCTTTTAATCATCCCCACCCGGGATGAGATCGTCAGGACCCCGGCACGTCGGGGTTGGCATGGCGGCAGCACATCATCATCAGGGTTTCGCCCGCGGCGCGCGGATGCTGCGCACGGCGCTGGGTCCGGCCATCGCCCGGCATCTGGAAGACTCGGCTGTCGTCGAGGTGATGTTGAACCCAGACGGGCGATTGTGGATCGACCGTCTCTCGGAGGGACTGTCCGACACCGGTGAGCGGCTTTTGCCTGCAGACGGCGAGCGCATCGTGCGGCTCGTCGCGCATCATGTCGGCGCCGAGGTTCATGCGGGAGCCCCGCGCGTTTCAGCTGAGCTGCCCGAGACGGGAGAACGTTTCGAGGGATTGTTGCCGCCGGTCGTGGCGGCGCCGACTTTCGCCATCCGCAAGCCCGCCGTCGCGGTGTTCACGCTCGAGGATTATGTCCGCGCCCGGATCATGTCCGCCGGACAGGCCGACGCGCTGCGCCATGGTGTTGTCTCTCGCGCCAACATTCTCGTCGCGGGCGGCACCTCGACGGGCAAGACCACTTTGACCAATGCGCTCCTCGCCGAGGTCGCGAAAACCTCCGATCGCGTTGTTCTCATCGAGGATACGCGCGAGTTGCAATGCGCTGCGCCGAACCTCGTTGCCCTGCGCACCAAGGATGGAGCCGCTTCGCTCTCCGACCTTGTTCGCTCCGCGCTGCGGCTGCGTCCCGACCGCATCCCCATCGGCGAGGTGCGCGGCGCAGAGGCGCTCGACCTGCTCAAGGCGTGGGGCACTGGCCATCCCGGCGGCATCGGCACCATCCATGCCGGCAGTGCACTCGGCGCGCTGCGCCGGATGGAGCAACTCATCCAGGAAGCCGTCGTCACCGTCCCGCGCGCGCTGATCGCCGAGACCATCAATCTCGTGGCCGTGCTCGCGGGCCGCGGTGCGGCGCGCCGGCTCACCGAACTCGCCCATGTCGAGGGCCTCGGCCCCGATGGCGACTACCGCGTCACCCCTGCTTTCACCGGAGATCCCTCATGATCCGATCGCTCCATCGCGCCCGTAGCGCCGCCCGCTTGGCCGTGTCTGCCACCTGCATCAGCCTGATGGCCATGGCCAGCGCTCATGCCTCCGGCTCCTCCATGCCGTGGGAGGCGCCGCTGCAATCCATCCTTCAATCGATCGAAGGGCCGGTCGCCAAGATCATCGCCGTCATTGTCATCATCTCGACCGGGCTGGCGCTGGCCTTCGGCGACACGTCGGGCGGCTTCCGCCGGCTGATCCAGATCGTGTTCGGCCTGTCGATCGCCTTCGCCGCCTCGAGCTTCTTCCTGTCCTTCTTCTCCTTCGGCGGCGGAGCGCTCGTCTGATGGCGGAGCCGATCGACGTCCCCGGCTTCAGCGTTCAGGTCCACCGGGCGCTGACCGAGCCGATCCTGCTCGGCGGGGCGCCGCGTGCCATCGCCATCGTCAATGGCACGCTCGCCGGGGCCGTGGGTCTCGGCCTGCGCCTGTGGCTGGTCGGCCTCGCCATCGGAATGATCGGCCATGTCGCGGCGATGTGGGCGGCGAAGCGTGATCCGCTTTTCGTCGAGGTGGTGCGTCGGCATCTGCGCATCCCCGCGCATCTCTCGGTCTGAGCGGGGTGCCATTATGATGAACCTCGCCGAGTATCGCAGCCGCAACCGCCGCCTTGCCGATTTCCTGCCCTGGGCGGCACTGGTCGCGCCCGGCATCGTGCTGAACAAGGACGGCTCGTTCCAGCGCACGGCGCGTTTTCGCGGGCCGGACCTCGACAGCGCCGTGCCAGCCGAGCTCGTCGCGGTCGCCGGGCGGCTAAATAACGCCTTTCGTCGCCTCGGCTCGGGTTGGGCGATATTCGTGGAGGCGCAGCGCCATGCCGCCGCGACCTATCCGGCGAGCACCTTCCCCGATGCCGCCTCCGCTTTGGTCGATGCCGAGCGGCGGGCCGACTTTGAAGAAGCCGGAAGCCATTTCGAGTCGAGCTACTTCCTGACCTTCACCTTCCTCCCGCCGGCCGAGGATGCCGCGCGCACCGAAGGCTGGCTTTATGAAGGGCGGGACAAGGCGGGTCTCGATCCCCATGAGACGTTGCGCGGCTTTGCCGACCGGACCGATCGGCTCCTCAACCTCATCGATGCCTTCATGCCGGAATGCCGCTGGCTCGATGACGGCGAGACGCTGACCTACCTGCATGGCTGCGTCTCGACGCAGCGGCACCGTGTCCGCGTGCCAGAGACGCCGATCTATCTCGACGCGCTGCTTCCCGATCAGCCGCTCACCGGCGGGCTGGACCCGCGCCTTGGCGACCAGCATCTGCGGGTGCTGACCATTACCGGCTTTCCCACGGTGACGACGCCCGGCCTGCTCGATGAGCTGAACCGGCTGGCCTTTCCGTATCGCTGGTCCACCCGCGCTATCCTGCTCGACAAGGCGGACGCCGTTCGGCTGCTGACCAGGATCCGCCGCCAGTGGTTCGCCAAGCGCAAATCCATCGCCGCCATCCTGAAGGAGGTGATGACCAACGAGGCATCCGTCCTCGTGGACTCGGATGCCGCGAACAAGGCTGAAGATGCCGACCTCGCCCTGCAGGAGCTCGGGGCGGATCACGCCGGCATCGCCTATGTCACCGCGACAGTGACCGTGTGGGATGCCGATCCGCGCATCGCCGACGAGAAGCTGCGACGGGTCGAGAAGGCCATCCAGGGCCGCGACTTCACGGTGATGACCGAGACCATCAATGCCGTCGACGCCTGGCTCGGGTCTTTGCCCGGCCACGTCTATGCCAATGTCCGCCAGCCGCCGATCTCGACGCTCAATCTCGCCCACATGATCCCGCTGTCAGCAGTGTGGGCCGGCGAGAGCCGCGACGCGCATTTCGATGCACCGCCGCTGCTTTTCGGCAAGACCGAGGGCTCGACTCCGTTCCGGTTCTGCCTCCATGTGGGCGATGTCGGCCATACCCTCGTCGTGGGCCCCACCGGCGCGGGCAAGTCCGTGCTGCTGGCGCTGATGGCGTTGCAGTTCCGGCGCTACGCCGGTGCGCAGGTGTTTGCCTTCGACTTCGGGGGCTCGATCCGTGCCGCGGCGCTCGCCATGGGCGGGGACTGGCACGATCTCGGTGGCGGGCTCAGCGAGGGCAGCGCGGAGAGCGTTTCGCTCCAGCCGCTTGCGCGCATCGATGAAGCTGCCGAGCGCGCTTGGGCCGCAGACTGGCTTACTGCCATCCTCACCCGCGAAGGTATTCCCATCACGCCGCAGGTGAAGGAGCACATCTGGACGGCGTTGACCTCGCTCGCCTCGGCGCCGGTCGAGGAGCGCACCCTCACAGGCCTCTGCGTCCTCCTGCAGTCCAACGACCTGAAGCAGGCACTGCGTCCCTATTGCCTCGGCGCGGCATGGGGCCGGCTGCTTGACGCCGAGAGCGAGCATCTGGGCTCAGCCACCGTCCAGGCCTTCGAGACGGAAGGTCTGATCGGCATGGAGGCCGCGCCGGCGGTGCTGGCTTATCTGTTCCACCGGATCGAGGACCGGCTCGACGGATCTCCGACCCTCATCATCATCGATGAGGGCTGGCTGGCGCTGGACGATGAGGGCTTCGCCGGCCAGTTGCGGGAGTGGCTGAAGACGCTGCGCAAGAAGAACGCCTCCGTCATTTTCGCTACGCAATCGCTCTCAGATATCGACGGCTCGGCGATCGCGCCCGCGATCATTGAAAGCTGCCCCACGAGGCTCTTGCTCCCCAATGAGCGGGCCATCGAGCCGCAGATCACCGCCATCTATCGCCGCTTCGGCCTGAACGACCGCCAGATCGAGATCCTCGCGCGGGCGACCCCGAAGCGCGACTACTATTGCCAGTCGCGGCGCGGCAACCGGCTGTTTGAGCTCGGCCTCAGCGAGGTCGCGCTGGCGCTGTGCGCTGCATCCTCCAAGACCGACCAGCAGGCCGTCGACAAGGTCTTCGCCGCGCACGGTCGCGACGGCTTCCTGGACGCTTGGCTGCGTCATCGCGGCCTCGGCTGGGCCGCCGACCTCATTCCCAACCTCACCAATCTGGAGACGCAGCCATGACGCTGTCCCGTCCGCGCGCGCTCACCGTCGCCGTCGCGCTTCTGTCCGCGTCGCTCGCCCTCGCACCCGTGCTGTCCCCGCCCGCGCAGGCCCTCACGGTCTATGATCCCTGGAACTACGCGGAGAACATGATATCGGCGGCGCGGGCGCTGGAGCAGATCAACAACCAGATCACCTCGCTGCAGAACGAAGCGCAAATGCTGATCAACCAGGCGCGCAATCTCGCCAGCCTGCCGCATTCCTCGTTGCTGCAGATCCAGCAATCGGTCCAGCGCACCCAGCAGTTGCTCGGGCAGGCGCAGAGCATCGCTTTCGATGTCGGCCAGATCGACCAGGCCTTCCAGCAGCGCTATGGCAATATCCCGCTCTCGGCCTCCGATGCCGATCTCGTCGCCGGTGCGCGCTCGCGCTGGCAGACCACGGTAGGGGGCTTGCAGGATGCGCTGCGGGTGCAGGCCGGCGTCGTCGGCAATGTCGACGCCAACAAGGCCGAGATGGCGACCCTCGTCGGCCAGAGCCAGGGTGCCACGGGCGCGCTTCAGGCCACGCAGGCCGGCAACCAGTTACTCGCCCTGCAGTCGCAGCAGCTTTCCGACCTGATCGCGGTGATGTCCGCCAATGGGCGCGCCGCGGCGCTCTCCGAGGCGGAACGCGCAACCGCCGCCGAGCAGGGACGCGAGCAGCGCCGGCGCTTCCTCACCCCGGGCGCCGGCTACCAGGCCGGCACTGCCCGCATGTTCAGCAACTGACGGAGGCGAACATGGACGGAGCCATGCTGGCCCGGCTCGGCGCGGTGATCTTCGTAGCCATCGCCGGCACGGCGGCGGTTCTTGAGATGAGCCGGGAGGAGAAGGCGCCGGAGCCTTCACCCATTCGGACGGTCGAGGCCGAGCGCGATCCTTTGCGCGATGAGCAGCAGCGGTGTCAGCAGCTTGGAGAAGCCGCCGCGCAGGACGCCGCATGCCTGAAGGTCTGGGCGCAGACGCGCGACCGCTTTCTCGGCCGTCCCGCGACGACTGAAGGCCACTGAGATGGGCGGCACCGGCGTCATCGACACTTTCCTGGGTGTCTTCACCTCCTATATCGACAGCGGCTTCGGCCTGCTGGGCGGCGAGGTCGCCTTCATCGCCACCACGCTCATCGTCATCGACGTGACGCTGGCGGCGCTGTTCTGGTCGTGGGGCGCTGATGACGACATCATCGCCCGGCTCATCAAGAAGACGCTGTTCGTCGGCGTCTTCGCCTACATCATCGGCAACTGGAACACCCTCGCCCGCATCGTCTTCGAGAGCTTCGCCGGGCTTGGGCTGAAGGGATCGGGCACGGCATTTTCCGTCAGCGACCTCATGCGTCCGGGCAAGGTGGCCCAGACCGGGCTCGATGCTGGTCGGCCGCTGCTCGAGTCCATCTCCGATTTGATGGGCTGGGTCGCCTTCTTCGAGAACTTCATCCAGATCGCCTGCCTGCTGTTTGCCTGGGCGCTGGTGCTGCTCTCCTTCTTCATCCTCGCGGTGCAGCTCTTCGTCACCCTGATCGAGTTCAAGCTGACCACGCTCGCCGGCTTCGTGCTGATCCCCTTCGGCCTGTTCGGCAAGACCGCCTTCATGGCCGAACGGGTGCTCGGCAATGTCGTGTCCTCCGGCATCAAGGTCATGGTGCTCGCCGTCATCATCGGCATCGGCTCCACCCTGTTTGGCCAGTTCACCGCCGGCTTCGGTGGTCAGACGCCAACCATCGATGACGCCATGGCCATCGTGCTGGCTGCTCTGTCCCTGCTCGGTCTCGGCATCTTCGGTCCCGGCATTGCCGCCGGCCTTGTCTCCGGTGGTCCGCAGCTGAGCGCGGGGGCCGCGGTCGGCACCGGCCTCGCTGCCGGTGGCGCCATGCTGGCCGCCGGCGGTGCTGCCAGCCTCGCCGTCCGAGGCGGCGGAGCGGCGCTCTCCGCGACGGCGGCCGCGGCGCGGGGTGGCGCAACGGCCTATAGCCTCGGTTCCGCCGGCCAGTCCGGCATGGCGGGTGTCGCCTCAGGTCTCGGTGGCGTCGCGCGAGCCGCGGGCTCTGCCGCCGTGTCACCGCTCGCGAACGCCGTCAGCGGTACGGCCTCAGCCTCCTCCGCCGGTGACGTGCCCGACTGGGCCAAGCGCATGAAGCGCGGCCAGTCGCTTCGCCACGGCGTCTCCGCCGCCGCCCATGCTGTGCGCTCCGGTGACAGCCATGCCGGCGGCTCTTCCGTCTCCCTCAGCGAGAGCGACCGCTCATGAGCCTCTTCAAGCGACCCGCGACACATTACGGCACCTCGCCCGAGCCCGTCACGCCCTATCAGAAGGCGGCCCAGGTCTGGGACGAGCGTATCGGCTCGGCCCGTGTGCAGGCGAAGAACTGGCGACTGATGGCCTTTGGCAGTCTGTTGCTCTCGGCCGGCTTTGCCTCGGCGCTGATCTGGCAGTCGACGCGGGGCACCGTCGTGCCCTGGGTGGTCGAGGTCGATCGTCTCGGCCAGACGCAGGCCGTTGGACCCGCCACCGGCGATTATCGCCCCACCGATCCGCAGATTGCCTGGCATCTCGCCCGCTTCATCGAGCAGGTGCGCAGCCTGCCGGCCGATCCCGTTATCGTGCGGCAGAACTGGCTCAGGGCCTATGAATTCACCACAGATCGGGGCGCCGCCGCGCTCAACGATTATGCCCGCGCCAACGATCCTTTTACCCGGGTCGGCAAGCAGCAGATCGCCGTCGAGGTCTCCAGCGTGATCCGGGCCTCGCCCGATTCCTTCCGTCTCGCCTGGGTTGAGCGGCGCTACGAGAACGGCCAGCTCGCCGCCACCGAGCGCTGGAGCGCGATCTTGACCCTCGTGATCCAGCCGCCGCACGATGCCGAGCGCCTGCGTACCAATCCCCTTGGCATCTATGTCAACGCCATCAGCTGGTCGCGGGAGATGAGCCAGTGAAAACGTCGATCCGTAAATCCGCATCTCCGGCTCTGTGCCGATCCGCCTTTGCGGTTCTCCTGCTCTCGGCAACCGCGCTTGGCGGCTGCGCATCGGCACCGAAGCCGCCACAGATCAGCTATGACAGTGAGGTGCCGGCGCTGCCGACGGCGCCGACAGTGGTTGCGGATGACCGGCCGCGGCCGCTCCACACGCCGCCCGCCTGGACGCCGGCCAAGGGCGGCACGGATGCGAAAACACCGGTTGCCCGCGTCGAGAACGCCAACGCGGCTGCGCGGGTCGAGCCGCGCCGCGAGGGCTATTACAACGCCATCCAGATCTACCCCTGGAGCGAGGGCGCGCTCTATCAGGTCTATGCCGCGCCCGGCCAGATCACCAACATCGCGCTGGAGCCGGGCGAGAGCCTGACCGGCAGCGGGCCGATCGCGGCAGGCGATACCGCGCGCTGGATCATCGGCGACACCGAGAGCGGCGAAGGGGCGAACCGGCGCGTGCATGTGCTGGTGAAGCCGACGCGGGCGGACATCTCCACGAATCTTGTCATCACCACCGACCGGCGCAGCTACATGATCGAACTGCGCGCCGGCGAGAAACCCTATATGCCGGCCGTCGCCTGGGCCTATCCGCAGGTTCCGGGAGCGCAGCGCCCCATTGTTCCGCCGACGCCGGTCATCCCGAATTTCGCGGCCCGCAACTATCGCTATGCGCTTACCGGCGACACGCCGCCCTGGCGGCCAATCGCTGTCTATGACGACGGACGCAAGGTCTATGTCGAGTTCCCGCGCGGCATCGTTCAGGGCGAGATGCCGCCTCTCTTCGTAATCGGCGCGGATGGCGAAGCCCAGATCGTCAATAGCCGCATCCACCAGAACATCCTGATCGTCGACCGGCTGTTCGGCGCGGCCGAGCTGCGCCTCGGTGGCGGCGAGCGTCCGCAGAAGGTGCGGATCGAGCGTACGGACGGGAGGCCGGCATCATGAGCAGCCCCGACAATCATGACCTAGAGGCGGATCTCGGCGCTCCGACCACCGATCACGCCGCCGCCATGCGGCTGCGTCCCGAGCCGCCGCGCGTCACGCGTCTCTCACGCAAGGTACTGGCCGGTGCCGGGTTGGTCGTCGGCCTCGGCATTGGTGGCGCGCTGATCTATGCGCTGCAGGGGCGAGACAAAGGAACCGGCGGCGAGGAACTTTATTCCACCCAGAACCGCTCCACCGCCGATGGCCTTGCCGGCCTGCCGAGGGATTACACTGGCCCCATCCTGGGTCCGCCTCTTCCCGGCGATCTCGGCCGGCCGATCCTTGATGCACAGAACCGCGGCCAGCCCGTCGTGCCGCCAACAATGACGGCGCCACAGGTCGATCCCGAGCAGCAGCGCCGTCTCGCCGAGCAGGAAGCAGCGCGGACCAGCCGCGTATTCTTCCAGGCGGCACAGGCTCGCGCGCCGGTGTCGTCAGTAACGGGTGCTTCAAGCTTCAGCGGCCTTGGCGCCGTCGGGCCGGGCGGTACGCCTTCAGCCCAGGACCGCCAGCTCGCCTTCCTCAATGCCGCGGTCGATCGGCGCGTGGTCGCATCCGATCGCGTCATGGCGCCAGCATCGCCTTATGTGCTGCAAGCCGGCGCTGTCATCCCCGCCGCGCTCATCACCGGCATTCGCTCCGACTTGCCGGGCCAGATTACCGCCCAGGTCACCGAGAACGTCTATGACAGCCCGACCGGCCGCATCCTGATCATCCCGCAGGGCACACGGCTGCTCGGCCAATACGACAATGGTGTCGGCTTCGGTCAGCGCCGGATCCTGCTGGTCTGGAACCGGCTGATCTTCCCCAATGGCCGCTCCATCGTGCTGGAGCGTCAGCCAGGCACCGATGCGCAGGGCTATGCCGGCCTCGAGGACGGCGTCGACATGCACTGGTGGGACCTCGCCAAGGCGGTCGGTCTCTCGACGCTGCTCTCCGTCAGCGCCGAGCTCGCCATGGATGATGAGGACGAACTGATCCAGGCGCTGCAGAGCGGCGCGCAGGACACCATCAACGATGCCGGCCAGGAGATCATCCGCCGGCAGTTGAACGTCGCGCCGACCCTGACCATCCGCCCGGGATTCCCGGTGCGGGTCATGGTCACGCGCGACCTCGTGCTCGAACCCTACAGGTACTGACCATGGCGAAGCTGAAACTTGGACCTATCGCGAACGACAAGCCGGTAAAGGTGGCGCTGTCGCTGCCCGGCGCGTTGCACCGCGATCTTGTCGCCTATGCCGAGGTGCTCGCGCGGGAAACCGGCGAGCCGGCCCCGGATCCCGTGAAGCTCGTCGTGCCCATGTTGGAGCGTTTCATCGCCACGGATCGGGAATTCGCAAAGGTGCGCCGCAGGGCTGGCGGCGCTGCGAGCATCAGCGCGTTGCAGACCGCGCCTGGGCCATCTTCCGTGTGAGGCTGAGCAAGGTGCGCACCGCCGGATTGTCGTTTTTCGGCGAATAGATCACCGAGAACGGCACCTCCTCGCCGGAAAGCGGCCGGTACACCACTTCCGGCAGGCTGATCACTGTCTCGGATTCCAGCACCGGCACAACCCCGCGCCCGGTGGCGACGAGGCCGAGAAGGCTGTAGCGGGCGACTTGCTGCGTGCTGATGCGTGGCGAGATGTCGAGCTCCCGGAATTTGCGCTCAAGAAACCCACGCACCTCATTGCCGGAACCTTCGGTGCGGACAAGAAAGGTCTCATCCACGAGATCTCGCCAGGACAGTACCTCTCTCTGGACCAGAGGATGAAGCCGCGGCAGCGCGAACAGAAGTGGTTCGCTCCACGAGGAAATTGCATCACAGTCCGGCCAGCTTTGCCGGCCCAGCACGAATGCGGCGTCGAGATCAAACCGCCGTATCGCGGCCGCGTGATTTTCGGCAGGCGCTTCGACAAAGTCGATGTGAACACCCCCGTATCGGCTGTCATAGGTCTGGAACAGGTCGCGCAGAAAGCCGGAGGACAGGTTCGAGAACAGCCCGACCCTCAGGTGCCCTTCTTCCGCCCGGCCGAACGCAGCGGCCTCCTCGCCGGCTTCGCGAATCTGATCCAGCGCCTGCCGTGTCCGGCTGAGATACCTTTGCCCCGCCAGAGTGAGGTTCACCCCGCTCGAATGCCGGATGAACAGCGAGACGCCGATCTCATCCTCCAGATCCCGGACGCTCCGGCTGATGGACGATTCCTTGACCTCAAGTGCCACCCCCGCCTTGCGGAAGCTTCCGTGCTCGGCGGCCGCCACGAAATAGCGCAGATGGCGCAATTCGATCGAGGTGGAAAACGGCGCAGCCATCCGGGCTCCGGCGTGTTGAAGAACTTCTGGATATTGATACCCAAAGTTGCGGCCACGTCGAGGGTTGCAGATGAGTATCGTCACTGCGCAGCTATCCGCACACACGATCATGGCTCAAATTCCCATTCCCTAAAGGGATGCGAGCTAGCCTCGCTATAATTCGGAGTGATTTGATCGCGTCGGTGTCGGGCGGGGCGGTCCTGCCGATGAAGATGAGGATCACTGGCCGGTGGACTGACCGCTCGGACGCAGCCCTTTCGGTGCAGGCGCCCTTAGCGCTCGCGCTATGCTCGTGGTATGCCCTCTCGACGTTTGGAGGATTGGCACCTCTATGCCGCATGGCAGCCGCAGGCTGTGCGATTTTGATCTGATAGGATGATGTATACGGGGTGAAATTTATGTGGCTGGCAACGCTCTCATGCTGACCCCGACTGAGATTTACGACAACGTCGAAGCCTTGGCCGCCCGTCGGCCTGAGGGTGGAGCGTTCGGCCTGGAGCTGATGGAGGCCGTGGGCGCGCCGCGCGCAACGATCACTCGCCTTCGCGAGGAGGCGGCTACCGGCGCGTTTACGTGGACACGTATGTTGCGCTTCGAGGTCGTGCCGAAAGGCGAGACCGGCGTCGCCCTGGATCGGATGCGGGCTGAGACGGAGGGTCGCCCGAAAGCCAAGCGCTCGCGCATCCTCGTGGCGTATGATGGCGAGGCCATAGCCGCGCGGGATACCAAAATCGGCGATGAGCAGCGGATCGGGATCGACGCGCTTGCCTATGAGGCCGACATCTTCTTTCCGCTCGGCGGGCATGAGCGCCACGTCCCCGATCCCGAGCGCCTCGCGGATGTTCGCGCCACCAAGCATCTGTCGCGCCTATTCGACGCCGTTCGCGACGCGAATCCCGGCTGGAACACCCTGGCCGATCGTCACGCCCTCAACGTGTTCATGGCGCGGCTTCTCTTCTGCCTGTTCTCGGACGATGTCGGCATCTTCGAGAAGGATGCCTTCGAGACCGCGCTTCAGCAGTCGACCCGGACGGACGGCACCGACCTCAAGGCCTTCCTCTGTCCGGCGTCAGCACTGATGGGACCAAATCGGCTTAACTGAGAACGGAGGATTTCTGGTTCATCGTAGCCTTCAAAGGAGCGAAGATGAGACAGAAATCCGGAACCGGGAAAGCGCCGGCAGAGC
>NZ_JBMSDU010000030.1:0-40037 GCF_049445835.1 Ancylobacter sp. VNQ12
GGATCGGCTGCTCGGCCAGCGACGGGGGCGAGGACCTGCGATGCCGCGTCGTCAGGAGGTCCAGCAGCGCGGGCACCGCGGGCGCGCCCTCCTCCTTCCCCTGCGCCCAATCGGCCAGCCGCAGCGCCCCGCTCCGCGCACTGGGATCGAGCCTGGTCAACTGTGTTTGCGGCAGCCGCGCATCCAGTCCTGTCCCGGCCCTCCCCCCGAACCGGACGCCGTGCTCATCGCACCAGAAATTCCAGGGAAAGGCCGTCGCCTTGCGGTGGAGCCCGGCGGGACAACGCGGACAGACATAGCGGCTTGCCGCGGCGATCATCAGGCGCGCCTGCGGCGTGATCTCGTCGAAAGTCAGCCTCCGCAGCCCCTCAACGGTCATGCCGGTGCGGCCAGCCAGCACGGACCCCTCCCCTACCCCGAGGCGCCATTCGAGCTCGCGAACGCTGAAGCGGCCGAGGCCGCAATGCGCCAGAAGCGCCTCCGCCGGCATGCTGTAGAGCCGCGCAAGCCGCCCCAGCCAGGACGACAGACGCTCGTCGGGGCTCGGCCGCGGCACCACCGGCAACGGAACCGGTGCCGGTGGGTCCCTCACACGGGCTCTCCCACGAGAGCCAGCACGCTGCGCTTGTCTGCGACCGCGCCGGGCGTGATCCTTTCCTCGCCGCTCTCGATCGCGGCGATGGCGAGCGCGCTCACCAGCGAGAAGATGCCGGCCGTGATCCCTCCCGTCACCTCGATGAGGCGCTTCAGCGTCGCGTCGGCGAACTCGCTGGGCTGCCGCAGCGGCAAACTGCGCTGCAAGCTGCCGATCAGACCGCCGAAATCCTCGTCATTCTGCCACGGCGGCAGCGCGAAAGCCTCGAACCGGCGCACCAGCTGATCATCGGTGCGCAGCGCGTTTCGCGCCTGCTGCGTACCGACGCAGACGAGCGGAATCCGCAGCTCATTGCCGAGAAAGCGCAGCATGTTCAGGAAGCGGGTCTGCTCCCGCACGGTGCCGGCCTGCAGGCTGTGCACCTCGTCGATGACCAGCAGCCCCGGCCGGATCTCGGACAGCAGGCGCAGCGTCAGGCTTTCCAGTACCGACAGCGTCGCCCGCGGCGGTTCGGGTGCCCCGATCGCCGCCAGGAGCCGCTTGTAGAAGCGGGCTTCGTCAGGGCCCGGCACCATCTGGACGGCGATGACCGGCATATGCATGCGCCCCGTCACCGTATCGAACTGCGAAGGGTGGTCGCGGGCGAACTTTTCGACGATCATGGTCTTGCCCATGCCGCTGGCGCCGACGATGAGCAGGTTGGGCATGCGCGCCCGTGGCGGGAAGGCAAGCAGGGCTTCGAGCTTCTGGAGCGCCTGTTCGGCGCGCGGATAGTTGATCCAGCGGTCGGCGCGAATGCGCCGGATACGCTCGTCCGCGCTCAGCGCGGCGATCGGCCGGCTAGCGGGGAAGAGATGCGAGAACGCCTCAGTCATCATCCCATTCCTCCACCGCGAAATAAGGCAGTTGCAGGGGCCTTTCGTCCTTGTTCGGCACCACCTCCGGTGTCACGTCGATGATCCTGTCCGGTGCGAGATGCGCGCGCCGGGCGACATCCCTTCGCATCGCCTTGGTCAGGCGCGTTGCCTCGTCGACCAGGGATCGCTGGGCGAGGATTGTGGAGAAGATGAGCTCCTCGTCGACGGCCTCGCGGCCTTTTTCCCGCAAGGCGCGCACGGCAGCCCGGTGCTCCCACAGCCCAATGGGCGGGCGGGTCCGATCGGCTGGACGCGCTTCCAGATACCCCTGCCCTGTCGCCACGAACACGCAGGACAGGTCGCGCGGATCGAATTTGACGGTCAGTCGTTGCCGGTCGCGCCCCATCAGCCAACGCAGCTCGTCCGACCAGTAGCGGATGTGAAACAGGTGCAGCCCGTCGCGCTGCAAAGTGCGCTGCTCGAAAGGCAGAAAATCGATGAGGAACCGCCGCGGATCCGACGGAACCCGCACCGTGACGTCGCCGATGCGGGCTTGCCAGGCGGCCGCCGGCGGCAGATCCAGCGCCTTGTGGATGCGGGCATGGTAGGAGCCGATGATCTCGATGGCGAGATAGCGTTCCAGGTCGCGCAAAGTCATGACCGCCTCGGCCTCCGGATCGAAGTCGCCGCGTTCGTCGATGTTCGAGAAATGCGAGCCCGGAATGAGGTGAACGGCACCCATCATCGTGCCGATCAGCCGCTCGATATGACCGCCGAAACGCGGCGTGCCAGGTGGACGGTAGCTCAGGTCGATGCGATGCTCGCCGCAGGCGCGTTCGAAGGCGCGCGCATGGAATTCGGCGCCGTTGTCGACATTAATGGTCCCAGGAATTCCGTGCGCCGGCCACTCCGCCACGATCCCCCGTGAGGTCAGCCAGGCCGTCTTGTCCGTCACCGCATGGGTCAGGCACAACGCCACGGCTGCCAGGGACGGCGCTTCCAGCGACAGGTAGAAGCCCATCACCATGCGGGTGTTGACGTCGACGGCCAGCGTGAGCGTCGGCCGGCCGATCGGCAATCGGGTTACCGGATCGACGACCGTGACGTCGACCTTGGTGTGGTCGATCTGGAGGATTTCAAGCGGAGCCGCCGCCTCCAATCCGCCTGGCGTCGCCAGAAACACCGCCTCCGATTTGCCGGCGCCCTCCCGTCGGCGCATCAGATCGGCCTGATCTTTCATTTTCAGCCACCGGCCGAGACGGCGGATCGATGGCGGCTGCAGGCCTTGAAGCTGGCAGTCCGCCGCAACCTCCTGCTGAAAGCGCGTCAGGGTGGGCCTGCGGCGCGTCGCATAGAGCTTCCGGAAATGCTGCTCGACGATCGTGAGCACCACCGGATCCAGAGGCTGCATGCCAGCGTTTGGGCCACGCCGGCGCGGTAGGAGCGTGCTGGTGCGGTCATCCTGCCGGAACCGCTTCAGCCAGCGAAACAAGGTTGCCCGGCTGACGCCAAGCGCGTTCAGGGCATCGCGGACTTCCGCATCGCCAAGGTGCTTCGACAGTTTCGACAGGATCTCGGCGCGATGCCGCGCCTGCGCCCAGGCCTCAGGATCGATACCATCATCGTTCATGGACAGCCTCGCCGTCTGGCTGCAAGCTGGTCTCACAACTACCGACTCAATACCGTCGCCAGTCTCAATTACCTTGAATCGGTCTCATAATGACGACACGGCCAAGGCATTGAAATTGCGCAGGCGCCAGTCTCATCAACCCCGGTAGTCCGACAATCGCTGGAATTTGCGTCGTTGACCCGTCAGAAATCGCGCCTATATAGCTAGACAGTCTAGCCAGGAGCACGCAAACATGGAATGGCCGCTGCAGGACGCCAAGAACCAGTTTTCCCGGGTCGTCCAGAAGGCGCGGAGCGAGGGCCCGCAGATTGTCACCCTGCGCGGCGAGCGCGCCGCCGTCGTGCTCTCGGCCGCCGACTACGACGCGCTGCGCGCCGGCCGGCCGAGCCTGGTCGACGACCTGCTCGCCGGCCCCGCCTGGGATGACGAGCTCGCCGAGGCCGTCAGCACTCGGGCGACCACGCCGAGCCGCGACGTCGCGCTCTGATGTACCTCGTCGACACCAACGTTATCTCCGAAGCCCGCCGCGGCTCGGCACAGGCGCTCGCCTGGCTCCGCGCGGTCGATCCCGACAGCGTGCATCTCAGCACCCTGACGCTCGGCGAGATCATGCGCGGCATCGCCCTGAAGCAGAAATCCGATCCGAAGGCCGCCGGACACCTCGCCGAGTGGCTGCGCAGGATCCGCCACGATCATGCCGAGCGCATCCTGCCGGTGACCGATCAGATCTCGGTGGAATGGGGCCGCATCGCCGCGATCCGCCCACGCGGCGACATCGACGGGCTGATCGCCGCCACGGCGATCGTCCACGACCTGATCCTCGTCACCCGCAACGTCGCGGATTTCGAGGATACCGGCGCTTCGGTCGTCAACCCCTGGGAGACCGCGAGCTGATGAGGGAGGCAGCCGGGCATCGCCACGTGGCGCGAGCGACGCTACGCCCTCGGGATGAGGCCGCTTTCCATAAAGTGCCCATACATCTGCGGGTACGGCATCGATGCCGCGATCGCCGGGTCCATCTGTTTCAGGACCACGGGTTCGCCTTGCGGTCCGGGCCAGAGCTGGATCCGATAGTGGTCATCGTCCAGCTCGCTGTCCCCTTCCTCAATTTCCCGCAAGCCGCCGTAGGAAACGCGGACACGATAGGTGCCGGGCTCGAGGTCGAAGCGCTTCGCCTCCTTGAACGCGGAGACCACGTCGCTTCCGAGACGCAAGCCGTCTGCGCCGACGCGGACCGCAGCTTCGACAACGTGCTCCCAACCGTCGAAATCATCGGCGAGTGCGTTCTCGCAGATCTCGACGTCGACGGGGACGTCCCATTCCCGCGCCGTGAAGATCGTTACGGCGCCGTCGCGAGAACCGAGCATGCGCAGGCTTTCGGCATGGGTCAGCTCGGCCGGCGACGTGCCTGCGTCGGGCGCTTCGCCCACGAGGTAGATGAGACCGAACTCGGCGTCGAGCTCGAGATCATAGTGGCGCGGATTCATGCTGCGTCACTCCCGCAATCGGCTGGCATTGTCATGGCCACCACCACTAACAGTTGCGCGGCACGGAGGTAAATTGATGACTGAAGAGCCAAGCGGCGAAGACAGCCGGGCTGCCGGGGACGCCCCCTCCCCTCTCCCGGCTGTTTCGGACCAATCGCCGGCGTCCTCGCTGCCGGCTCATCTCGGGAAGCTCGCCGACCGCGCCCGCGAGTATGTCGACGCGGCGAGCTCGGCCAACACCCGCAAGGCCTATGGCTCCGATTGGCGACACTTCTCGGGGTGGTGCCGGCGCCAAGGGCTCGAGGTCTTCCCGCCCTCCCCTCAGGTGGTTGGGCTCTACATCACCGCCTGCGCCTCCGGCGCCGCGACGGCCGACCGCAAGCCGAATGCGGTCTCGACGATCGAACGGCGCTTGTCGGCCCTGACCTGGAACTACACGCAGCACAGCACGCAGCTGGACCGCAGCGATCGGCATATCGCGACCGTCCTCGCCGGGATCCGCAACACCCATGCCGCCCCGCCCCGCCAGAAGGAGGCGGTCCTGCCCGAGAATGTCATCGCCATGCTCGAGACGCTCGATCGCGCCACGCTGCGGGGCCTGCGTGACCGCGCCATGCTGCTGTTGGGCTTCGCCGGCGGCCTGCGCCGATCCGAAATCGTCGGCCTCGACCTTCATCGCGACGACACCGAAGACGGTCGCGGCTGGATCGAGATCCTCGACAAGGGCGTGGTCGTCACGCTGCGCGGCAAGAACGGTTGGGGCGAAATCGAGATCGGCCGGGGCTCGTCGGACGCGACCTGCCCGGTCGTAGCGCTCCAAACCTGGCTGAGGCTCGCGAAGATCGGCCACGGCCCGCTCTTTCGGCGGGTCACCGGGCAAGGCAAGGACGTCGGATCCGACCGCCTGACCGACAAACAGGTGGCTCGCCTGGTCAAGCGGACCGCACTCGCCGCCGGGGTCAGGGCCGACCTCACGGAAGGCGAACGAGAGCAGAAATTCGCCGGCCATTCCTTGCGCGCCGGCCTGGCCTCCTCGGCCGAAGTCGACGAGCGCTACGTCCAGAAGCAGCTCCGTCACGCGAGCGCGGAGATGACGCGACGCTACCAGCGCCGGCGTGACCGCTTCCGGGTGAACCTCACAAAGGCCGCCGGCCTCTGAGGCGCCCTTTCCCGCTCAGGAATTCAGCGGCGGTCGCCCGGAGAGCTCCGGAGAAGCACTCGCCTTGCTCATCACGTCGCCGATCGCAAGACGCAGCTCGTCCTGGGCGTCGTTCGCGCCAATATTCGCGGTGAAGGCCGCCAGTGCTGCGAGCTTGAGCGCGGCAACCATGGTGGCTTCGCTTCCCACATCGCTTGGCACTTTCGGGATCTGACTGTCCCTCAGAACGGCCATAGCCGAGTGCGTAAGAGTACGGCCGAGGTGATCGATCAGGCTGCCGAATTTGTCCATCTCGACGTCGCTTTTCGACCGGCTTGGCCGGTGGGTCTGCGGCGCGTTCTTCACCGCAAGCGTCACTTCTCCGACGACCGCATCGACCAGGCCAACGATCTCGCCGGCGCGCGCATCCAGCTCGTCCCAGGGAATGCACCTCACTCCGAGCCCCTGCTGCGCGCGGAGCTCCGCGGGGCTGTTCGACCGGATGCTGGCGTGAATGGTCAGACCCGACCGATCATCTCCAAAGATCGTCATGATCCGAACGCGAGCCGGGCGATCGCCGTGGCTGCGCAATTGCTCGGCGGGATCCAAGGCCGCCGCGATCGCGGCGCCCACCGATGCTTCACTTCCGCTCAAATCGCCCTCCCCTTTCGCATTCGCCTGAAAAGCCTAGCTGAATCGTGTCCGCTGACAGAGTCATTCACGGCCTGGATCCTTCGGCCGCTTTTCCAGAAGCTTCCGGAGCTCGGAGCTCGCCAGGAGGCCAATAGTACCACCCTGTTGTCGCATCCCGGTGGGCTCGTCGGCGGCTTCCGGTCGTGCCACAGGCGGCTTCGAAGCATCGAGCTTCGCGCGCAGCAAAGCCATGACCATCGGCCAGGTCGAGAATTTGCCGTCCCGGGCCCGCTCTGTCAGGCTGCGCAGGTAGCCGCCGGCGCTGTTGATTTGGTCGGCGCGCTGATACATCGCCCCGAGCGTGATCCCGGCCTGTTGCTCGCCAAGGACCTCGCGCGCCTCCCTCCAGGCGCTCGGACTGATCCCCAGCATCGGCCGGGCAAGCTCCGCGGCGGCCAGAAAATCGCGCCAGTGGCGGATTTCACCGCCCTGGGCGAGCTCACGCAGGTTCGAGCAGGCGTCCAGCACGATCCCCAATGGCAGGTCACGCCTCGGCAGGCTCCGCAGCTTGTCGTTTTCCTCAGCGTTGCCGCCCGCTTCTTTCTTATCTCGATAGCTATTTTCAGATTCAGAAATGGAGTCTGGATTTGAATTCTGTATGTGGCGACCAGAATGGGACTCATAGGCGTCCATATTCTGGGAATCTGCGAATGATTCCAGCACGTCACGGATATCCCGCCAGAGCGCCTCGAGCTCCTCGCAGGTGCTCTCCACGATCTGCCGTGGAGCCGAACGTGGTAAACGGTTCATTACCGCCTGATAGCTCTGCTGCACCCTGCCCCAATTGCCCGGCACGCTTTCCTCGATGCCGGTGTCGATCATCTTGACGATATCCCGGCGCAGGAGCGTCAGCCTCTCCTTGGCCACGCGGAAGGCCCGCTTCTCTGCCTGCACGGCTTCCGCCAGGTCCTTGAACTCGGCTGCGCGCGCGACGATCGGCGAAAGGTCGAAGCCGAACGCCTGCTCGATCTGACCTCCCCGCCCCTTCCGGGCGTAGCGCTTCCCGTTCGGGCTATCCCTTCGAATGATCAGCCCGCACTCGACGAGAACGCCGAGATGCCGGCGAAGGGTCGTCGGTGGCATGCCGTTGGCGCGCGCCATCAGCTGCTCGTTCGACGGCCATACGACGATATCGCTATCGCCGGTGAGTGCCGTCTCCTGATGGAACGACAACAGGGCATTCAAGATCGCAAGCGCGCGATCCGTTGCTCCGACGAGATCACGCGCCTCCCGGATGTGTTGGAAGGTCTGCCACTTGTGGACAACGGCGTCCTTCGGCGCCGTGCGTGCCTTCACCTGGCTTGCAATTTGGCCAAGTGTCATTGTTCGCCGCCCAAAGGGCGTCGTCGCGACATACGTCTCCATTTTCCTTCACCTATCGCTAGGCAAAAGAAGCCAGCTCGCCGAAAACGACGTCTTGACCTGTCGTAGGACTCTTGACTGCGATTCGCGGAAGTGCGATTCTCTAGGTGCTCAATCTAGGAGAAGGGCTTCCGGAACTCGTTTCGGGGGCCTTTTTCTTTTGCGGTTACGGTTCCTCTCTCGGTTGGGTCGAATCCCGCCGGAACGCCTCGTAGAGGCGATCGAGGTTCTCCGACAAATAATCTCCGAACGCTCGCGCTTCCGAACTCTTGGCCTTGATCGCCAGAGTGAAGCGTTTCGCATCCGCGGTGATATCAGCCGACACGGAGCCTCCGGTCGGCGACCAACTGCGCTTCTCAGGACCGGCCTGCACCCGCTTTCGCGTCCGAATTGCCTTGAGCCGCTGGACAAGGCGATCGAAGCGCGTATCGCTCGGGAGAGCAGCGAAGCCCTCCTCTTTGATCACCTCGAACGCAGCATCCTGATTGGATGGCTTGTCCATCAACAGCTTCAGTTCGTACCAACGATCGCGGCCGACGCCCTTGGCCTCGCCGATCGCTTCAAGAACGCTCGCTGGCAACGCCGCCACCGACAGCATTTTCGACAAGGTGGTGCGGTCGATCGAGAGTGCCTTGAGGATAATGGCATTGTCCTCGTCGTAGCGGAGACGGGCGAGGTCGGCAGCAAACAGCGCCCGCTCGATGAACGGTGCGTTCGACCGGGCCGAATTCTCCTGGCCGAGTGTCACGACGTGTTCGTGATCCACCATCTCCTTGACGACGGCCCGAACCTTTCGACCCAGCGTCTTCGCGACCAGGAGGCGTCGATGACCGAACACGGCCATATAGCGTCTGCTGGCCTTGGGATGGGGGCGGACGAGGATAGGGGAGTTCTGGCCGTTTTCGCGGATCGCCTCGAGGAGCTCATTGAACTCCTGCTCGTTGTGCGCTCGTCTGTCGCGCACGAATGAGGCATCGATCGTGTCGGGGTCGAGCTCGACGATTGTCTCGCCCGTGGCGAGCTTGTCGGCGCGCGCCGCCATTTCGTCCAGTGTGCCGAGAATTGAGCGCGACGCGCCCCTTGCCGCATATTCCACAACGGAACGTTCGGCGGGCTGCTCCTTGTCAGTCAGGATATTGGCAAAGGGGTTCTTACGAGCCATCGCTCGACCTCATCATCTCGTCTATGCGTCTGAAAACACCGCGCTTTTTGGCTGTTTTGACGGCGGTCAACATCACATCCGCCCCCATGCCCGGTGAATCAGCCCCTGGACCTCGAAGTTCACAGCGTCCAAGGCCTCGATCGCGCGGTCGTAGGTGTCGCGACTGAAGCTCTTGCGCTCGACCTCGTAGAGCGTCTGCTTGGTCAGGCCGGCGTCGGAGATCGCCGTCGATTTCAACATGGGATTCTTGAGCAGCTCCTCGGCCAGCACGGTCTGCATGAAGCCCAGCATTCGGGTCTGAGGCACGTCGGTTGGCTCGAACCGGGTGATCAAATAGCGGAGCCAATCGATCTTCACCGGAGCGCCCTTCTCCCGGATGGATTTGACGAAGTTCCCCAGCATGAGAAGGAATTGACTCATCGACATCAGGTCGAGCATCTGCGGATGGACCGTGACCAGCACGGAGGTCGACGCCGTCAGCGCAGTCAGAGTGAGGAAACCCAATTGAGGAGGGCAGTCGATCACGACGACATCGAAGCGTTCATCGACCTCTGCGAGTGACCGTCCAAGCCGACTGTAGAACCTCTTGCCTTCGTTCGACGTCTGCATCGAGAGGGGAGTGTCGAACTCAAATTCCTGCAGCTCGAGATTGGCTGGAATGATCTCCAGCAGCGGAAAATTCGTCGGCAGAATCACATCCGCGATCGGACGGCGCTTATCGTCATATCGGATCGCATCATAGAGCGACGGGTTGCCGTCCAGCTCCGGCTGGAAGCCATGCAATGCGGAGAGCGACGCCTGCGGGTCGAGGTCAACCACCAGAACCCGATGCCCCGTCAGCGCGAGATGCTGCGCCAAATGCGCAGCCGTCGTCGTTTTGCCGGAACCGCCCTTGAAATTGACCACAGCGACGACCTGCAGCTTCTCTCCTGGCTTTCGGAAGGGGACATACTTCTTGGCGTCCGAGCGGCCGTTCTTATCGAGATAGTGCCGCAGCTCCATCATCTGCTCGGCCGTGTAGAATCGGCGGCCCGCCGCAGCAATGAGCGGCTCCGGCCCCTTTCCCTCGAGATGAAGTCGCTTGAGATTGTTAGGGCTGATCCCGAGATAGTGCGCAACCTCGGACATCGGGAAGCGTCGCAACGTCTTCTTCGCGTCCGGCGGAAAGTTCTCCAGACGAAGCTGGTCGAGCCTGCGCGAGATCTCGGCACCTTGGCCAAGGATCTTCTCATCAAATTCGAAAGGTGGAAGCGCACTCATTCCAACCGGCCTCACGAGGAAAATAGCGCCAGAATGAGGTGATCTGGCCAATTTAGCGCCAGTATGTCCGATTCTCCCCCCGTGGCAAGGAGAATAGAGTTAACAGCTCGTTAACGCGAGGCCTCGTAACACGCCGCGCCTTCATCGGTTTATCGCGTTGAATCAGCTATTTAGCCGGACACTCGGCTCGTGCGCGGAGAGTGCCGACTAGTAAATCTATTAGCCTTGAGAGTTCGAATTCGGACGTTTCTCGGCCTCGATTTCCTCGTTCCCGGGGCGATTCAGCGCAGCTTCCGTCGAGTCGCACTCATAATTTCGCTAGTCGCGGCCATCTTGGCAAACGTGCCTCCTGTCTCCGAACGCACTCGAATCGGAGCAATACTGATGCGGGCACTGGCTATTCCTGCCGATACGCATAATGACTTTGCTGATCTCGTCGATTCCATGCATCGACTTCGCGCCCGCGTGTTCAAGGAGCGATTGGGCTGGGCGGTCGATGTGAAGGATGGTCGCGAGAGAGACCAGTTCGACGGATTCTCGCCAACCTACATCGTCGCGCTTTCCTCGAGCTCGCAGGTCATCGGCTGCGCGCGGCTGCTGCCGGCGGACGGGCCGACCATGATGGACGTGCTCTTCCCGGACCTGGCGGCCTCCGGCCTGTACAAGCCGAGCCCCTTCATGGTCGAGAGTTCCCGCTTTTGCGTTGACACGGCGCTCGACGAGGGCAGGGCAGGGGGGTCGCTGCACGACGCGACGCTCACCATGTTCGCCGCGATCATCGAATGGGCGATGGTGAGCGGTTATCGCGAAATCGTCACCGGCACCGACCTGCGCGTCGAACGCATCCTCAACCGCGCCGGCTGGCCGATGAAGCGGCTAGGCGAGCCGCGAAGGATCGGCGAGACGACGGCCGTCGCCGGCCTCCTGCCGGCGGACCGACCCAGCTTCGAGCGCGTCCGGCCCGCTTCCTATTACTCGACCTTCTGCCCGCAGCTGCGCGCGGCCTGAGCCAGGAGGACGGTCATGGCCCAGCTTCGTTCACATCCGCGCCTGGTCCGCAAACTGCAGGAGGCGCTTGGCGATCAGCTCTGCATCGCCCTCGATGACGCCACCGTCGTCGAAATCATGCTCAACCCCGACGGGCGCCTCTTCATCGAGCGCCTCGGCCATGGCGTCGCGCCTGCCGGGCAGATGAACGCCGCCACGGCCGAGATCGTGATCGGCAGCGTGGCCCATGCGCTGCATTCCGAGGCCGACGAGGATCGCCCGATCGTGTCGGGCGAGCTGCCGATCGGCGGCCACCGCTTCGAGGGCCTCCTGCCGCCGGTGGTCACGGCGCCGGCCTTCACCATTCGGCGTCGCGCCTCGCGGCTCATTCCGCTCGACGACTATGTGGCGGCGAAGATCATGACGGAGCATCAGGCCTGCGTGATCCGCAACGCAATCACCTCGCGGATGAACATCGTCATCTCAGGCGGCACCGGGTCGGGCAAGACCACGCTCGCCAACGCGGTCATCGCCGAGGTCGTCGAGTCGGCGCCGGACGATCGGATCCTGATCCTGGAAGACACGGCGGAAATCCAGTGCGCGGCGGAGAATGTCGTCGCCCTGCACACCAGCGACGCGATCGACATGGGCCGGCTGCTGAAAAGCACCATGCGGTTGCGCCCCGATCGCATCGTCGTCGGCGAGGTTCGCGACGGTGCCGCGCTCACGCTGCTGAAAGCCTGGAATACGGGCCATCCGGGCGGCGTGACGACGATCCATTCGAACACCGCGGAATCCGCGCTGCGGCGCCTCGAGCAGCTCACCGCCGAGGCGAGCCAACAGCCGATGCGCGAAGTGATCGGCGAGGCCGTCGACCTGATCGTCTCGATCGAGCGCACGCCGAAGGGCCGCGTCGTCCGCGATGTCCTGCACGTCGAGAGCTTCGTCAATGGCCAGTATCGCACCGAATGCTATTCGCCGAAGGAGGAACGCCATGTCGCGTGAACGTCTGTGCAAGCTCGCGCTCGCGGCACTGGCGCTTGCGCTGGTCCTCGCCGAGCCGGCGTTCGCCTCGGGCGGCGGCAGCCTGCCATGGGAAGGCCCGCTGCAGCAGATCCAGCAGTCGATCACCGGGCCGGTCGCCGGCTTCATCGCCTTGGCCGCGGTCGCCGTAGCCGGTGGCATGCTCATCTTCGGCGGCGAGCTCAACGATTTCGCGCGGCGGCTCATGTATGTCGTGCTCGTCGCCGGCATCCTGCTCGGAGCCACCCAGATCGTTGCGCTGTTCGGCGCGAGCGGCGCCTCGATCGGGGATGTGGCGTCCTCGCCCTTTATCGAGCGGGCAGGGGAGGGCGGTCGTGGCTGAACCGGGATCGAACCTCGACCGCTCGCGCATCCATCGGGCGTTGTCGCGCCCGAACCTTCTCCTCGGCGCCGACCGCGAGCTCGTGCTGCTGACAGGCCTCGCCGCGGCGATCCTGATCTTCGTCGTGCTGACTCCTTATTCTGCACTGTTCGGGGTCGCGGTCTGGGTCGTGGTGGTGGCGGCGCTCCGGATGATGGCCAAGGCCGACCCGATGATGCGGCGCGTCTATGCCCGCCACGTCGGCTACCGTCCCTACTACCGCCCGACGTCGACGCCCTGGCGGCGTTTCTGAGGACCGGCCATGGTGGCACTGCGCTCCTTCCGCCATTTCGGCCCCTCCTTCTCGGATCTTGTACCCTACGCCGCGCTCGTGGCGAACGGCGTCATCCTGCTCAAGGACGGGTCGCTCATGGCCGGCTGGTACTTTGCCGGCCCCGATTCCGAAAGCTCGACGGATGCCGAGCGCAACGAGGTGTCCCGACAGATCAACGCGATCCTGTCGCGGCTCGGCACCGGCTGGATGATCCAGGTCGAGGCGGTGCGGGTTGCCACGTCGGACTATCCGGCGCGCGAGGAGTGCCATTTTCCCGATGCAGTCACCCGCGCGATCGACGACGAGCGGCGCGCGCGTTTTCAGGAGGGCAGGGGTCACTTCGAGAGCCGCCACGCGCTCATCCTGACCTGGCGGCCGCCCGAGCGCCGGCGTTCCGGACTTGCCCGCTATGTCTATTCCGACAGCGAAAGCCGTGCCGCACGCTATGCCGACACCGTCCTCGACAGCTTCCTGTCCTCGATCCGCGAGGTCGAGCAGTATCTCGGCAACGCGCTGTCGATCCGACGCATGGTGACGCGATCGGTCGAGGAGCGAGGCGGCTTCCAGACCGCCCGCTACGATGAGCTCTTCCAGTTCATCCGCTTCTGCATCACCGGCGAGAACCATCCCGTCCGGCTTCCCGAGATCCCGATGTATCTCGACTGGCTGGCGACGGCCGAGTTCAGCCATGGCCTCACGCCAATGGTCGACAGCCGGTATCTCGCAGTCATCGGCATCGACGGCCTTCCGGCGGAGAGCTGGCCTGGCATCCTCAACTCCCTCGACCTGATGCCGCTGACCTATCGCTGGTCGTCGCGCTTCATCTTTCTCGATGATCAGGAGGCCCGCGCGCGCCTCGAGCGCACCCGCAAGAAATGGCAGCAGAAGGTCAGGCCCTTCTTCGACCAGCTCTTCCAGACCCAGTCACGCTCTGTCGACCAGGACGCCATGTCAATGGTGGCCGAGACAGAGGACGCCATCGCCCAGGCTTCGTCCCAACTCGTCGCCTATGGCTACTACACGCCGGTGATCGTGTTGTTCGACGACAGCGAGACCAGGCTGCGCGAGAAGGCGGAAGCAGTCCGCCGTCTCGTCCAGGCCGAAGGGTTCGGCGCCCGGATCGAGACCATCAACGCCACGGAGGCCTTCCTCGGCAGCCTGCCGGGAAACTGGTATGCGAACATCCGCGAGCCGCTGATCAACACCCGTAACCTCGCCGACCTGATCCCGCTCAATTCGGTATGGTCCGGGGCGCCAACCGCGCCTTGCCCCTTCTATCCGCCGGGCTCGCCGCCGCTGATGCTGGTGGCGAGTGGCTCGACGCCCTTTCGCCTGAACATGCACGTCGACGATGTCGGCCACACTCTGATCTTCGGCCCGACGGGCTCGGGCAAGTCGACACTGCTGGCACTGATCGCCGCGCAATTCCGTCGCTATGCCCAGGCGCAGATCTTCGCCTTCGACAAGGGCCGCTCCATGTTGCCGGTCACATTGGCCGCCGGCGGCGATCATTACGAGATCGGCGAGAACGACGGCGAGGGCTCCCCGACGCTCGCCTTCTGCCCGCTCTCCGAGCTCGGCACGGACGGCGACCGCGCCTGGGCGTCCGAATGGATCGAGACGCTGGTTGCGCTGCAGGGCGTGACGATCACGCCCGATCATCGCAATGCCATCTCGCGCCAGATCGCCCTGATGGCGTCGGCGAATGGGCGCTCGCTCTCCGATTTCGTGTCGGGCGTGCAGATGAGGGAGATCAAGGAAGCGTTGCACCACTACACGGTCGACGGGCCGATGGGTCAGCTGCTCGATGCGGAAAGCGACGGGCTGTCACTGCGCTCCTTCCAGACCTTCGAGATCGAGCAGCTGATGAACATGGGCGAGCGAAGCCTCGTGCCCGTCCTGCTCTATCTGTTCCGCCGGATCGAGAAGCGGCTGACCGGCGCGCCGAGCCTCATCGTGCTCGACGAGGCCTGGCTGATGCTCGGTCACCCGACCTTCAGGGACAAGATCCGCGAATGGCTGAAAGTGCTGCGCAAGGCCAACTGCGCGGTGATCCTGGCGACGCAGTCGATCTCGGATGCCGAGCGCTCCGGCATCATCGACGTGTTGAAGGAATCCTGCCCCACGAAAATCTGTCTTCCCAACGGGGCGGCGCGAGAGCCCGGTACGCGCGAGTTCTACGAGCGCATCGGCTTCAACGAGCGCCAGATCGAGATCGTCGCGACCGCGCTCCCGAAACGGGAATACTACGTCGCTTCGCCCGAAGGCCGGCGCCTGTTCGACATGGCGCTCGGCCCGATCGCGCTCTCCTTCGCGGGCGCCTCCGGCAAGGAAGACCTCAAGCAGATTGCCGCGCTGAAGGCCGAGCATGGCGACAGCTGGCCGGCGCGTTGGCTCCAACAGAGAGGAATAGGCGATGCGGAAGCCCTTCTTCACCAAAGCTAGTCTTGCCGCGTCGATGGCCCTCGTGGCGACGATGGCTCATGTCTCGCCAGCCCTCTCGGGATCGGCGGCCGGCGGCGCCACCGAATGGACGCAGCTCTTGAACAACGGCGAGCTCGTGACGATGGTGACTAAGTCAACCGAACAGATCAACAATCAAGTCACGCAGATCACCCAACTCGCGGAGCAGATCCAGAACCAGCTGCGCATTTACGAGAACATGCTGCAGAACACCGCCCAGCTGCCGAACCACATCTGGGGGCAGGTGGAGAACGATCTCAACCGGCTGCGCAGCCTTGCCGCTCAAGGGCAGGGCATCGCCTTCTCGATGAGCAATGCCGACGACGTGTTGAAGCAGCGCTTCCAGAGCTATGCCGACTTCAAGACCAACCTCCCCAACGGAGCGACCTTCGCCTCGACCTATCAGAACTGGTCGACGACCAATCGCGACACGATCGCCGGCACGCTCAAGGCGGCCGGTCTCACCGCCGAGCAGTTCTCGTCGGAAGAGTCGACGATGAGCTCGCTGCGCACGATGTCGCAGTCCGCCGACGGGCAGATGAAGGCGCTGCAGGTCGGCCATCAGATCGCGGCGCAGCAGGTGGCGCAGTTCCAGAAGCTTCGCGGTCTGGTCTCCCAGCAGACGACGATGATGGGTACATGGCTCCAGTCCGAGCAAGCGGACAAGGATCTCGCGCAGGCCCGGCGCGAGCAGTTCTTCAACGCGACGACGCCAGGTGTCCGTGGCGGGCAGACGATGGAGCCGCGCTGGTGAGCCGGCCGGTCGTCATGGCAGCGCTGGCGGCGGTCCTCGCGCTCGTCGGCCTCACGGTGATCTGGTTCGTCGTCACGCCCCGGCTGGAGACCACAGCGCCGTCGGTGCAGGAGCAGCGCCAGCGCGCCGAGGACTTCCTCGGCGGCGATCCCGATCGCCCGGTGCGCGGCGGGCAGGAGATGAAACCACGATGGTAGTCACCCGTCCGTCCCGCGCGCTCGAGATCAGCTTCATCATCATTGCCCTCGTCCTGCTCGCCAGCGCACCGGCGCTCGCCCAGCAGGGGAGCGTGTTGACCACGCTCGAGAACCAGGTCTCGACGGCCGCGAAAGGCTGGGAGACGACGGTCATGAATGCGGCGCGCTCCCTGTTCTGGATCCTTGCGGGCATCGAGGTCGGCATCGCCGCGGTGTGGCTCGCCCTGCAGGCAGCCTCTCTCGATGCCTGGTTCGCCGAGCTCGTGCGCCGGATCATGTTCATCGGCCTGTTCGCCTTCATCCTCGACAGGGGACCGAGCTTCGCCAAGGCGGTCGTCGACAGCCTGTTTCAGATCGGCGCCAATGGCGGCTCGGCCTCGCCGGCGAACATCTTTGACGCCGGCATCCGTGTCGCCTCCAAGATGTCGGAGCAGGCGAAGTTCGGTCTCTTTGAAGACAATGCACTCGCCATTGCCGCTGTCTTCGCCATGGTCATCGTCGTCATCGCCTTCAGCCTTGTCGCGGCGATCTTCATTGCGGTGATGGTCGAGATGTATGTCGGCTTGCTCGCCGGCATGATCATGCTCGGCCTCGGAGGTTCGTCCTTCACCAAGGACTTCGCCGTCCGATACCTCGTCTATGCCTTCTCGGTCGGCATGAAGCTGATGGCGCTGGTCATGATCGCACGCATCGGCTCGGAGGTGCTGCTCGGCCTCGCCGAGGCGCCGACGGCCACATCCGACCAGTTCATCACGACGCTCGCGATCGCCGGCATCTCCGTCGTCGTGTTCATCATCGCCATGTATGTGCCGCCGATCGTACAGGGCGTCGTGCAGGGGGCCTCGATCTCCGGCGGCATGGAAGCGATCCGCCATGGCGGCCAGGCAGCGACCTTTGCTGCCGGCGGCGCCTTCCTCGGGGCGAGCGCGGCAATGTCCGGCGCGTCGGCAGCGAGGAGCGCGCGAGCTGGTGGCTCCTCGATGGCGGGAGCAGCGCTGCGCGGCATGGCGGCCGGCATCGGCAATGCCGGATGGGCAGCCGGCTCGGCGGCCAAGGAAAAGGCGATCGCGGCGCCGGGCGCCTATGCCGGATCGCTGCTCGGACTGGCGAACGCCAAGCTCGATCAGTCGCGGCAGAAATCGCCGGCGCCACCGCCGCCACCGCCGATCGAAGACAAGTGAGGGGAGACGCGCTTCAGCATGGCCGCCAGTCAGCCCGACAATCCCTATATCGCCGCTCGCCAGGAATGGAACGAGCGCTACGGCTCCTATGTGAAGGCGGCGGCCGCGTGGCGGCTCGTCGGCATCACCGGCATGCTGATGGCCGTGGTCGGCTTCAGCTACGCGCTCTATCAGAGCACGCAGGTCAAGCTCGTTCCCTACATCGTCGAGGTCGATCGCCTCGGCACCGCGGTAACAGCCGGCTTCCCCCAGCAGATCGAATATGCCGATCCTCGCGTCGTCCGCGCGACGCTCGGCACCTTCGTCTCGAACTTCCGCAGCGTGACGCCCGACGCCGTGGTGCAGAAGCAATATATCGACCGCACCTACGCGCTGCTGCGCACCTCCGATCCGGCGACCGAGAAGATCAACGCCTGGTTTCGCGGCAATTCCCCCTTCGAAAAGGCGAAGAACGCGACCGTCGCGATCGAGGTCAACAACGTCGTGCCGCTCTCCAACCAGAGCTACCAGATCGACTGGACCGAATATGAGCGCGACCGGAAGGGCAAGGAGACCGCGGTGCGCCGGTTCCGGGGCATCGCCACCGTGACACTGACCCCGCCGCAGGACGAGGGCGTCATCCGCCTCAATCCGATCGGTCTCTATCTGCGGGACTTCGAATGGACCGCCCAGCTGTGAAAGGCCCGCGCATTCCGATGACCAGAGAAGGAACGATCATTGCCGCCACGCTGCTCGTGCTGTCGGCTGTCATGGCGATGAGTCTCGTCGCAGCGCCGGCCGCCGCGCAGGGGATGAGCGCGAACGAGGCCCGCGGCACCAATATCTCCGGACAATGGCGCGGTTCTCGCGGGCTGGTCACCAGAGGGGCGGACGGGAAGGTGATCTTCCTCTATGGCGAGATCCAGCCCTCGGTCGTGTGCTCGCCCCTGCAGGTCTGCGATATCGAGCTGCAGGCCGGCGAGGTGGTGCGCGACGTACTGGTCGGCGACACCGTCCGCTGGAAGGTCGAGCCGGCGACATCCGGAGCCGTGGGCGGGCAGGCGATCCATCTGATCGTCAAGCCGGCCGAGCCGGGGCTGGTCACCTCGATGGTGGTGACGACGTCGCGGCGCACCTACCACATCCAGCTCAAGTCCCATCAGAGTCAGTACATGGCGCGCGTCGGCTTCGAATATCCCGAGGACGTGTCGACCCGTCTCTCCGACATCAATGCGAGGCTCGAGGCGAGCACAATCCCGGGCGCCGGCGTGCCGGCCGAGCAGCTGAACTTCCAGTACAGCGTCAGCGGCAATGCCGGCTGGCGGCCGACCCGCGTCTATTCGGACGGGCAGAAGACCTACATTCAGTTTCCGCGCTCGATGTCCGGACAGGACGCCCCGGTGCTCTTCGTCGTCTCCGGCGGACAGAACCGCATCGTCAACTACCGCATGAAGGGCAACATGATGGTGGTCGACTATCATGTCGATCGCGCCGTCCTCGTCTCTGGCGTCGGCTGGCACCAGGACAAGATCACCATCAGCAGGGGAGGGTAGGCGATGAGCGCGCGACACCTCTTCCCCCGGCTTCTTGCCGTCGCCCTGGCCGCCGCGATGCTCGCGGGCTGCCAAACCTTCGGAGCGGAAGGTCTCGTAGCCAGCTCTGCGCCGCAAGAGATTTCGGGTCCGGCCGCCAGCGCCATCGCCGGCGACATGGTCAGCCGCTTTGCCGAACATGTCGGACCAGGAACCGGGACGATCCTATTGAAGGCCGATGGCTCGCCGTTCGGCGGCGCGCTCGAGGCCTCACTGAAGGCCTGGGGCTATGCCGTGGTCAGCGACCAGAAGGCCGAAGGCGAGAAGCTCATCCCGCTCGCCTATGTGATCGGCAGCTATGACGGCCAGGTGCTTGCGCGCCTCTCGACCGGCTCGCTGGATCTTGGCCGCGCCTACACCGCGACCGCGGCCGGCGCGACGCCAACAAGTCCGTTGTCAGTCATGCAGCGCGGGTGAGGGGAGGGGAACATGGTTCAATCCCTCAAGCTCGGCGGCGAAGCGGCCGAACCGAAGATCCGGCGGATCAATCGCCTGCCGATCGTGATCGCAATCGTTCTTATCGTCGCCTTCCTCGCCGTGATCATTTACGGGCTAAGCTCGCGCGGACTGTATTTCTCGCGCAACCCGTCGATCGAGCAGGCCGGTGGTGCCCCCGCGTCGACCTATGCCGACCAATTGAAGCGTGGCGTCTCGGACGGGATCATCGGCGATCCTGCGGAGGCGCCGGTGTTTCAGCCGACGCCTCCGGAACGAACCGAGCCGGCGGCCGCGCCAAAGCCCGCCATCGTCCAGCCTGAGCGCGCGACGGCGGAAGGCGAGCCGGACGCTGTTTGGCGCGCTCGGCTCAAGCGAGAGGCCGATGAGCAATATTATCGCGAGTTGCAACGCCAACGCATGGCGCGGATGCAGGCCAACGACACGGCCTATGACTCACCGATCGCCGTCAACGTCGACAAGCTGCGCAGCAACGCGCGGAGCGATCCCGCGGCCTCGCGGCCCGCTGGCGCCAGCGCCACGGGCGCCGGCGCGGCAGCGGATCTCTACGGCGCCGCGCTTCGCGCCGGCCTCACCGGCCAGAACCTCGACCCGAACGCCCAACGGACGAAGGAGGACTTCTTCAATGCCGACATCAAGGAGCTCGGCTATCTCCCCAACCAGGTCGTGCCGCAGCGCTCCCTGTATGAGCTCAAGCGCGGCTCGGTGATCCCGGCGACGCTCATCACCGGCATCAACTCAGACCTTCCCGGCCGCATCACAGCGCAGGTCAGCCAGAACGTCTACGACAGCGCGACCGGGCACCGCCTGCTCATCCCGCAGGGGACGAAGCTGTTCGGTCGCTATGACAGCAAGGTCTCGTTCGGCCAGTCCCGCGTGCTCGTCGTCTGGACTGACATCATCTTCCCGAACGGATCGACGCTGCAGATCGGCGGTATGGCCGGGACCGATGCCGAGGGCTATGGCGGCTTCAATGACAAGGTGAACAACCACTATCTGAAGACGTTTGGGTCCGCGATCCTGCTCGCCGTCATCGGCGCTGGCATGGACATGGCGATTCCGCAAAACAACAATCCGTTCGACAATGGAAACAGCGCCGAGGACGCCGCGCGGCGGAATTTCGCGGAAACCTTCGGTCGGGTCGCGGAGCGAACCATCAACAAGAACCTCGACGTCCAGCCGACGCTAGAAATCCGACCCGGCTACAAGTTCAACATTCTTGTCGATCAGGACATCATCTTTCCCGGAATCTATCGTGGGTAGATGCACTCCGGGGGCACAGATCGTGCAATCCCACTGAGAAGCAAGTCGATAGGCGCCAGCTATTCAGGCTGGAGCCCATTCACCCAAGGCGATGCGTCTCGCCAGCGTCGCGATGGTCTTGCTGGACCGTCGCATCGCGGCTAGCTGTCAGACGTCCCACTTCAAGATCCCTTGACGCTCGCGGTCACCGGTAAAATGTGATAGAGGCTGCATTTTCACGCAGCAACCTCGCACGAATGCCGGGACGGAAGCACTGCAGTTTTTGAGTAGGCTGCCCCACTGCAAATATAGGGCTAACTGCAAATATAGGGCTAATCGCAAAAATTTGATATATAGGCCTGAAGAATAATCTTCTACTACAACGAGTCGATTTGTATTTCTGGAACTCCTTAGATTCATTCCATTTAATTGAGATTGCGACCCACCCACTCGTTGGTTAATACTTTCATCTACCGCAAGCTGGGAGGGCTATCGTGGAGCGGATGTGAGCGAGGAGAGCCTCTGTGAGTAAACTCTTCGAGCAGAGAATATGCATGACCGACTGCAACGGAGAACCGCGATAGGGAGGTCGAGTATTGGCAACTTGGTTCCAGAGGCTAAGCGATGTCTCATCCCTGGCGCGTTCCGAGCACATGCTGAAGGAGATGCTGGCTGAGCTGGTGCAGGAGCTTGGCTTCGACTGCTACGCTTATCTGAACGTGCAGCCGGTGCGCGTCTTCGCCGTCTCCAACTACGCATCGGAGTGGCAAGCCCGCTACCTCGCGCAAGGCTATGCGAAGATCGATCCCGTCGTCGCCATCGCAAAGGAACAGATGAGGGCTTTCACATGGATGGCCGACGCGTCGCGTTCGCTGCCGAAACGGCTCCGGCACTTCTATTCCGAGGCAGGGGATTTCGGCATCCGATCAGGAATCTCCATCCCGGTCAGGACGGCGTTCGGACATATGTCGATGCTGACCCTGGCGTCGCACAAGCTGTCGCTGGCGGTGGAGAAGGATATTGACCAGATCGCGGCAGTGACGGCCGTCGCACAGCTCCATGCAAAGCTTGAGCAGCAGGATGCCGAGCCGACGGCGAATGTTCAGGTCGAGTTGACGGCCAAGCAGGCGTTGTGCCTGAGATGGTCGGCTGAAGGAAAGACGATGAAGGATATCGCCGCGATCGAGGGCATGTCGTTCGCGACGGTAAATTTCCACCTGAACAATGCGCGCCGGACGCTTGATGCGGGAAGCCTGGCACAGGCGACCGCTCTCGCGACGAAGCTGAAATTGATCTGACGCTCGCAGATGCCGTCAATCCACGGACACTGGCGGGACGTGCCCGAGCACGTCCAGCAGAGTTGAAAGCACCGTTTGCTGTGCATGCATGTCGATCATTGCCGTCACATAGGCGATGCGGCTGGGTCCCACGGTCTCGCAACCCGTCACGGGAGGAGACTTGCGCCACTCCTCATATCTGGCATCGGCCGCGTCGCGAAGGCTGCGATGGATCTTGATGGCTTGTATCGTAATCTGCTCAAGGTCCCGCCTGGGAAGATTCTCGGTCAAGCCGACAACCGGCCTCAGGGTAACCTTGTGCTCCGGCAGCACATCGCCGTTTGTGTCGGTGCCCATCCGTACTCTTCTTCAAAAATCGTCGGCGATGCGCCTCCGCCGACCCTATCCTTTGACCCCTAGCCGGGGGTTGGAAAACCGAACACAGCCGGTCCCCATGACCTTTAGCGCCGAGGCACCTGGACATACGTCACAGGCCCCCGGCCATAAGGCCAGAGGATCCGATGTCATTTCGGCCGACATCAGCCGCTGTATTCGGGGTTTCCAAGCCCCGGGGCGGCGCGTACCGCCCCAGCAGCTCTTATAAAGTGAAGATACCGGGATCGCTAGAGAGAAGCGTCCTGCTCACCCGCCGCGAACTCTCATCGCGTGCGCATCGGACCTACCAACGCTGTGCGGAACGAGATACACCTCCCGGCACAGTCTTCCGGCCCCGTCCGGTGAACCTCAACGCCGTATAGATGTAATGGTTTCCGAGGCCGCGGCGGCGATGATGATCCGGAGCTTGCGCGGTCGATTGGCGGCGGGACATCCGAGAGATTTCACTTTTAATAACAATGCGTTAGTTTCCATAATTAAGCTTATGCGACTCGCAATCGGGGCTCCAAGGTTGATCGCCCTTGGGCTTCAGCACGCGCCCTGATCAGGTCACCGGTTGAAACCGGGTGTCCGACCGTATATGCTCCGATACGTCGGACGATTTATTAGGAGCGCATCATGTCAGCGGTCGCAGAAATGCTGAAGGTCACGGAAGCCGCCGTTGTGTCGCGGGTCAGCGCGCGCGACGTCAATCGCGCGATTGATGAGCACATCTTGCCCGATGCGTTCATTTCGAAAGATAATGGCCGGCTCGTCTTCGCCGGCGCCTGCTCCTTTATCAGCTTCTACTTCGAGGCTGCGGCGCATCTCACGTCGGAAGAGCGCCTCGCCGCGATCCGCGCAATTGCGCCCAGGCTTGCCCGCTCCCGAAAACTCGCATGGGCGGCACTCCTGCGCGAGGACTGGACCGTGCGTCATGACTTCCTGACGATTGATCTCATCCCTTTTCTGAAGCGCACGAGTGAGCGGCTCTCCGACCTAGAGGCCGCCCGCGAGATGGTCATGTCGTCCGACGATGTTCTCGGCGGCTCGCCGGTCTTCCGCGGCACCCGCGTCCCCGTCTACGACGTCGCCGCATCGGTGGCGGCCGGCCATTCGCTCGATCGCATCCTGGCGGCCTATCCGAGCCTCGATGCCGAGAAGGTTCGCCTCGCGACGATTTATGCGGAGGCTAACCCGGTGCGCGGGCGGCCACGCGCGAGCGGCACCCTTCCGGAGGGCTCCGTCGTCGTCACCGATCGTCGGGTCCCTCGCCTCAGGAAGGCGGGATGAAGTTCCTGATCGACGAATGCCTCAGTCCGGAGCTCGTCAAGATCGCGCACGAGAAAGGACATGGGGAAGCCAGCCATGTCGTGTGGCTGGGACTGGCCGGGCTCAAGGACTGGGAGTTGAAGCCCATCATTCTCGGTGGTGACTGGACTTTCGTGACCAAGAACTCGGTTGATTTCAGGGGACCGAAAGATAGGCCCGGCTCCCGAGGACAATATTCGGACGTCGCCATCCATGCGGGTCTCATCTGCCTGAACGGTCCGCCCGGTATGGACCTCGACATGCAGATCGAACTCTTCGAACAGGCCCTGCTCGAGCTCGATCACGACGATGATCTTGTCAACCAGGTCCTCGAAGTGACGCTCGAGGACGAGGAAGCGCTGCGTATCGTCCGCTATGCCCTCCCCGACGATTGATGGCGGCACTATCTCCGAAACCTCTCGCGTTGGCCTGCACCGGCGTCGGTCCGATGACACCCCGGTCGCGCGTCAGCTCGCACGCGGCGCCTTCAGCTCCACGAAGCGCTTGCGAAACCAGTCGCGCAGCATGTCTTTCTCATAGGCAAAGCGCTCACTGGAATTCTGGGCGGACGGATTCCAGAGATAGTTGATGTCGGAGACGGTCTCCTCGCCCTTGGCGAGGACCCTCTTTCCCTGCGTGAGCGTGTAGCGGAGCTTGAAGCGCGGCGGGGTGATGTCGCGCAGAATGCGAACGTCGTTGAAGCGCGGCCGCCACGGCCCATATTCGCCGGCGAGCCTGGCGTCGATTACCTCGATCCGCACCGACTGTCCGTCCTTCAAGTATCGCGAGCCCAGTCGACCGAAGTAACGCTGAAACTCAGCAATGACCCCGTCCCGCGTGCCCGAGCTGCGAAAATCTCGATCGTTGTAATTCTGCGGATTTACGAACGTGACCTGGACCGATGCGGTGGCTGCCTGCGTCATCAGCGTCAGGGCCGCCAGACCAGCAGCGACAATCGACATCCTGCGCATGGCTTGCTCCATCGCCCGATCTTGCCTTGGACCAATATAGGCTATGCGCGACGACAATTCATCAATCGGACTTTGGCCGGCTGCCGCCGATACCGGACAAATCGATGCGGATCCCCGCCTTGTTCGGATCGACGGGTTCGGGGCGAACCGGTCCCGCGGCTTCGGTTGGGGCCGCTTCGCTCCGATCTGCTTCCGCCGGAGCCGGCACCGCGAGTCTCACGTCGCCGGGATCGGGCTCGCTGAATATCGCCTTTCCCTCGAAACTCCCCGTCTTCCAGGCGTCGATCGCATCGTCGAAGGCCTCGTCAACGGCGTTGCCGTACCATTTGGTGACGATCCGGTAGACCTTGGCGAAGAGCCTCGTGCCCATCCGGATGTTGGCGCAGGCGTCGACCAGATCGGGCTTCAGCTCCGAGACGTCGCTCACGCCGAGCCCCGCCGGATATTGGGTGACGCCGACCCGCACGACGGCCTTGCCGACATGCTGGCGGACGAGAGCCATGGCCTCCTCCGCCGTGCCCGGCCGCGGCACCAACACGACGCGCTGGCCGGATCGGACGGTGACCGCCAGCGGATCGGGCGAGCCCGCCTTCGCGATGAACTTCTCGACGATCGCCGGCTTCAGGCCGGGATCAGCGCATTGCTGGATGAGGGCGGCGTCGACCATGAGAACTCCCTGTTCATCGGTTGAAGGCGGTGACGAGCGGCACGCCGAACAGCCTCGCCCAGGCGATCGTGCTGGCGTTCTGGATGTCGATGATCGAGGTGCCGACGGTCCACCAGCCATTGCCGGTGGCGACGATCGCGTCCGGCCGGCGCAGCATCGACTGCAGGATGGGCCAGACGACGAGCTGCTCGTAACAGATCAGCGGCGCGATCCGCTGGCCGCCGAGCTCGACCGCCGGGTTGGCGAAAAGATGCGCCCTTGCGCCGCCCGCCCGCCCGACCAGGCGGCGCCAGGGCTGCCACATCGAGACCGGAACCGGCATGCGCTCGCGATAAAGGATGCTGGCCTTGTCCGCCGAGATCGCGACCAGCACGTTGTCGTAGCCCTGCGGATCGATGACGGCAGCGCCAGCGATCACCGCGATGTCGCCGCTTGAGAGCGCGTCACGCCACAGCTGCTCGACGCTCGGCGTCCAGAACCCGAGCGCGCTTTCCGGGAGCACCACGATCCTGGCGCCCTGCTCTCCATCCCGCATGACCGAAGTGATCAGGTCGCGCTGGCGCTCGAGCGTACTGTCGCGCCCGAGGCTCTGGCCCATATCGAGGTCGACGCCCCGGAATCCTTCCGGGAGCGGCGGCGGCGTCCATGTCGCGACCGACCACAGCCAGAACCCGCCGAGCGCGATCGCCGCGATCGGCGAGGCTCGCGTCGTCATCGCCATGAGGCCGACCACGGCGGCCGCAAGTCCCAGCCAGCCCCATCCGGGAAACAGCACGCCGGCGGCCGTCAGCGGATGCGCCCAACCCACGATACCGAAGGGCGGCACCGCCATCAAAGCAGCCGCCAGCCCAAACTTCGCCGCCCTGCCTCCTCCGGGCCGGGTCGTCCAGAGCAACCCGTGGACGGCTACGAAGGCGAGCGACGCGACGAGCCAGAGGAACAGGCCGGGCCAGATGTCCGAGCCATAGAAGTTCGCGACCCCCTGCGGCAGGCCGCGAGACGCCGCCAGAAAATAGGCTGCCGCGACCAGCGCTGCGACGAAGCGGCTGCGCGCGAAGGCCCATAGCGCCGGGAACAGCATCGCGAGCGGCAGCGCCAGCGGCTCGCCGCTCCAGCCGATGACGCCGACCAGCGCGGCGATCAGGATCAGCACCAGATCCCGCGTCATGTCACGGCTCGAAGGTGAGGAGCGGGTGCGCGCGGCCGAGCACACCGCTGGCCGGGATCGGCCCGAAATACCGTGAGTCATAGGAGCCCGCGAAATCGGAGTGGAGGAACAGGGAACCGGGCGAAACCGGCCCACCCGAAAAGGCCGTGAGCGCCCTGCCCGCGGCGTCGGTCGGCCGAAGATCGGAATGGGGAATCGGCCGCCCATCGACAGAGACACCGGCGCCGATTTCGGTCGCCTGCCCTTCGGTCGCCACGACCGTCTTGATCAGCGGGCTGAACCAGCCTGGGCAGAGGCCGCCGCCGAGATAGCCGCGCTCGCGCGCCATGCGGAACGCGGCGCTGTCGGGCGGGCAGATGAAGACGAGATCGCCCGCGGCCGGCGGCCGGTCGAGCGGCTCGATCCGCCAGAGCCCGAGTGGATAGCTGCGCGTGAGATTGAGGCGCAGGCCGCCGAACCAGGCGATGCCGGCAAGCAGGATGAGAGACGCCGCCGCGCCCGGCACAATGAGGATGCCAGGCCGCCTCACTGCTTCATCACCGGCGTCTGCCGCTGCGACTGGCGGAGGTTCTCCGACTGCTTCAGGGTCGCGGCGGTGCGCTCGTGGGCGGCGAGCTGCTGCGCGGTCCGCATGGTCGGCCAGGCCTCGGCGAGCTTCTGCCGCTCGCCTGGAGCGAGCCCGTCGGCCGCCTTGTCGAAGATCCTGCCGGAGGGGTCGCGCGCGGTATTGGTCAGCAGCGTGCGCTCGCCGAACCGCTCCGCGACGGCCTTGTTGAATGCGTCGATCTCGGTCTTCGCCTCGCGGTTCGAGATCGCGTAGCCGAGGGCGGCCGGCAGGTCGTTGCGGTCGATGGCGTCGCGGACCCGCTCGAGCACGCGATGCGCCGCCGGGGACAAGGCCGGGATGTCGATCGAGACGCGATGGCGCATCGCCTGCTCGTCGGCCTGGAGCTTCTGCACGGCGGCCTCGCGCAGGTTGAGATAGCGTTCGATGTCCCGCTTCAGCGCCGGGACATTGAGCTCGGCGACGCGGCGGTCCTCGCGATCGGCTTTGCCGGCGAGAAGCCCGATCCTGCCCTTGAGGGGGCCGAGCGCCTGCGGTTCTGCGACCAGCCGATCCAGCGTCGTCTTCGCCGCAGCGGGATCCGACAGGACCGCGTCGAAATTCATGGCGCGGAACGCCGTCTCCGGATCGGCGAAGACATAGCGGAAGCGGGTCGAAACCTCGTCCCATTGCTTGGTAACGGCAGGATCCGCACGCAGCTTCTCCTCGACCGTGTCCTGGATCGATTTGGTGAACAGGGTAACGCCGGCGACCATCGCTGCGGCCTCCTTCGGGCTATGTGTCTGACGGGGATCGAACAGGCCGAGACGCGCGCCGATGCCGCGCAGGCGCTGAGTGAGATCGGTGAGCTTCTGTTTCTGCCGGACCGTCCAGTCGACGCGATCGCGCAGCAGCGTGCGGGCGACCTTGACGATGTGCAGGCCGCGGTTCTCGGCGAAGCGAAGCGCCTGCCGGTAGAGCGTCCCGCGCTCATAATCGAGCGTGGTCTCCTTGGCGTTGCGTCGCGACAGGACCTTTGCCAGCCCGCCATGGAAGCCGAAGGAGCGGCGCCCGTAGTAGAGCGCCATGTCCTCGCGGTGCCGGGTCAGCGCGACATAGGTCAGGTGGCGGTCGAGCGAGAGCGAGGCGAGCACTTTCACGCGGTCGACGGTGGCGCCCTGGGCCTTGTGGATGGTGGTGGCATAGCCGTGGTCGACATTGCGATAGAGGTGCTGGTCGACCGTCACCTGACGGCGCTGCTCGCCCTCGCCGATCGCCGCGACGATGCGGTTCGGTACGGCCTCGACCACCTTGCCGAACATGCCGTTCTTCACGCCGAGGGCGCTGTCGTTCTTCAGGAAGACGATCTGGTCCCCCGCATCGAACTTGCGGGCGCCGTCCTCGGTGCGGAACGCGTGACCCTCACCCACGAGGCCGCGGTCGACCAGCTTCTCGCGCGCCATCGTGTTGAGCATGCGCACGTCGCGGCGCAGATGCGCGAGGATCAGCGAGCTCCTGGCGGGATCGTAGTCCCGGTTCCAGTCCGCGATCAGTCTGGCGACGGCTTCGGCCTTCAGAACCGAGCCGAGCACCCGGCCCTGCTGCTGATAGGCGGAGAGCGCCTCCGCGATCCGGCCGCGCGCCAGGTCCATCGAGGCGGCGCGCATCCATTGCTCGCGCTGCCGATAGATCGTCTCGAGTTCGGCATAGCCGATGCGCTCGACGATGGCGCGGAATGCGGCGCCCGCCTCGATCGGCTGCAGCTGCTCGGGATCGCCGACCAGCACCAGCTTCGCGCCGGCCCTCACGGCCGCTTCGACGAAGCGCGCCATCTGCTTGGAGGCGACCATGCCGGCCTCGTCGAGCACGAGGACGGTGCGGGCGTCGAGCATGTCCCTGCCCTGCTTCCAGCGAAGCTCCCAGGACGCCAGCGTGCGGCTCTGGATGCCCGCCTCCTTCTCCAGACCCTCGGCGGCCTTGCCCGCGAGCGCCGCGCCGACCACGCGGCAGCCGGCGAGCTCCCAGGCTTCCCGCGCCGCCTTCATCATGGTCGTCTTGCCGGCGCCGGCGCGGCCGACGACGGCCGCGATCCCGCCCGGTTTCGTCACATGCTCGATCGCCGTGCGCTGCTCGTCCGACAGCCGATCATGGCGGGCGAACACCTGCTCCAGAGCGCGCTCGCGAACGCCATGCGACCCGCGCTCCGACAGCCAGATCGCCTGCCTCGCCATGCCGGCCTCGACACGGATGAGCTCGCGCGTCGTGTAGCGCGCCGGCATTCTCTCGCCGGTCGCGAAGTCGACGCTTTCGCGCTCGATGCGTAGGAGGTCCGGGCTCTGGAGGATGCGCGCCATCAGCTGCTGGAAGGTGCCGGCATCGTCGACATAGCGGTGCAGCACCTTGGCGATGTCTCGGCTGTCGAAGACGCTCTTCTCCGACGTCAGCAGGTCGAGCACGATCTCCGGACGGTTCAGGATTCGCCGGCGGTTTTCGGTGCGCTGCGCCTCGAACAGCTTCAGTCGTTCGAGATCGACCGCCTCGCCCTCGCGCGCCGACTTGCGCTGGATCGCCTTGGCGCCGACGCCGATATGCGTGGTCGGCACCAGGTCGATGCCGCGCTCGGCATAGGAGCGCCCGTCGACGCGGATATCCAGGCCGGCGAGCGCAAGATGCTGGTTCTGCAGGTCGAGCCAGCCATTGCGCTGCTCCAGGAACTCGGCCTTCTCGCCCGACCAGAGCCGGTAGACGATCTTGCCGGCCTTGTTGCGCAGCACCTCGCCGTCGTCGCCGATGACAGGGATGCGCTTCGGACCGAACCCATCTTCGGTGAGTGGCCGCAACGTCGTCATCAGGTGGACGTGCGGATTGCCCGGCTCGTCGTGATACACCCAGTCGGCCACCTGCCCGCGCGCCAGGACCTGCTCGAGCACGAACTGCCGCATCAGCGCGACGTTCTGCTCCTTGGACAGCTCGACCGGCAGCGCGATGATGAATTCGCGGGCGAACTGCGCGTCCTCGCGCTTCTCGAACGCCTCGACCCTGTTCCAGAACGCCTCCACGGCGCCCGCGACCGAGCGGTCGGCGATCAGCGCCCTCGCCCATTCCGGCGCGTCGGCCGGCAGCATGAACTCCTCATGGGCGAGATTGCGCTTGTTGGAATAGTCGACCGTCCGCCCCTCGGCCTCGTATTCCATCCGCGCGCAATGGCGATACGCCGCCGACAGCACGGCGCTGCGGCCATTGCCGCGGCCGATGAGCTGGGGCGTGAAATGCGTGATCGCCACGGTGACGGCGTCTCCCCTCGAGGTCTCGAACGGCGTGTTCGTCGGGAGAGGCCGGCCCCGCCAGGGCCGGCGCAGCACGTCGCGGCAGCGACGTATTACTGCGCCCTTGGATGCCGCTCCTTCGGAACGGCCGGGATGATCTCAAGCGGCGTCGGCTTCGCCGACTAGCTTTTTTACTAGTCGCCGCTGGCGCTCATCCGGGGAAAGCTGGGCCTCAACCCAGCGGATACCGGACAGCGGAAGGGTCAACCGGAATGAAGAAGCCGTCGCGACAGATCAGGGAGGAAATCGCCAGGCTGCAGGACCAGCTGCGGCAGGCCGAGACACGCGAGGCCGAACGCATCGGCCGGATCGCGCTGAAGGCTGGGATCGGCGAGATCGAGATCGAGGAGACGGCGCTGCTCTCGGCTTTCGAGGAGGTGGCGAAACGGTTTCGCGACGACGGCGGCGCATCGAGCGGAAGAAAGGGCGGCGCAGGCCGGCAGCCAAATGGCGGGGCGTCCACGACGCTCGCGGCTAGCGCGGCTCAGGGCGGCGATCGCGAGGCTTGAGCGCATGCGCCGGTCGAGCTCATCGGACGCACGCAAGAAGGAAACGCGCGAGAAGATCGAGCTCGGCGGCCTGATCGTGAAGGCGGGCCTGCGCTACGAGAAGCGCGCGCTGCTGCTCGGCTTGCTGATCGACGGGCAGCGCCGCGCCAGCGAGGACGAGGCCGAGCGAACGCGGCTCAGCGCCATCGGCGCGGAGGCCTTCGGGCGCGATCATGAATAGGGTGCTGCTGGCCGGGCTGCAGGCGGCGATCATGATCGCCGTGGCGGTCACGACGACCGGCGCCGAGCGCTGGCTGGCGGGCCTTGGCAAGACCGAGGCCGCGCGCCTGATGCTCGGCCGTGCCGGGCTCGCGCTGCCCTATGCCCTGGCTGGCGGGATCGGATTGATCCTGCTCTTCGCCGCGGCCGGCGCGATCGCGATCAGGGCGGTCGGATGGGGCGTCGTGACCGGGAGCGCCGTCGTCATCGGCATCGCCGTCATCCGCGAGGGCATGCGCCTCGCGGCCTTGGCGGCCCGCGTGCCGGCGGGGCAATCCGTGCTTGCCTATGCCGATCCGGGAACGAGCGTCGGGGCGGCGATCGCATTCATTTGCGCGATGTTCGCGCTACGCGTCGCCATCAAGGGAAATGCCGCCTTCGCAGCAGCGACGCCGCGCCGGATCAAGGGTCGGCGCGCGATCCATGGCGAGACCGACTGGATGAAGATGGAGGCCGCCGGCAAGCTGTTCGGCGATGCTGGCGGCATCGTCATCGGGGAGCGCTACCGGGTCGATCGCGATTCCGTCGCCGGCATCGCGTTCCGCGCCGACAGCCGCGACAGCTGGGGCAGCGGCGGCCGCTCGCCGCTGCTCTGCTTCGACGGCTCGTTCGGCTCGTCGCACGGCATCGTCTTCGCCGGCTCCGGCGGCTTCAAGACCACGTCGGCGACGATTCCCTCGGCGTTGAAATGGGGCGGCGGCCTCGTGGTGCTCGACCCCTCATCCGAGGTGGCGCCGATGGTGATCGGCCATCGGCGCAAGGCGGGCCGCAAGGTGGTGGTGCTCGATCCGGCCGACGTCGCCGCCGGCTTCAACGCGCTCGACTGGATCGGCCGTTTCGGCGGAACGAAGGAAGAGGACATCGTCGCGGTCGCGACCTGGGTGATGACCGACAACGCGCGCCAGGTCTCGGCGCGCGACGACTTCTTTCGCGCCTCCGCGATGCAGCTTCTGACGGCGCTGATCGCGGATGTCTGCCTGTCGGGTCATACGGAAAAGAAGGACCAGACGCTCCGGCAGGTCCGCGCCAACCTCTCGGAGCCGGAGCCGAAGCTGCGCGAGCGGCTGACGAGGATCTACGAGCAGTCGGGATCGGACTTCGTGAAGGAGAATGTCGCGGTGTTCGTCAACATGACGCCGGAGACCTTTTCCGGCGTCTACGCCAATGCGGTGAAGGAGACGCATTGGCTGTCCTATCCGAACTATGCGGCCCTGGTCTCCGGCGACAGCTTCACCACCGACGAGCTCGCCGACGGCGGGACCGACATCTTCATCGCGCTCGACCTGAAGGTGCTGGAGGCGCATCCGGGTCTTGCCCGCGTCATCATCGGCGCGCTGATGAACGCGATCTACAACCGCAATGGCGAGGTGAAGGATCGCACCCTGTTCCTGCTCGATGAGGTGGCCCGGCTCGGCTTCCTGCGCATCCTCGAAACCGCCCGCGACGCCGGCCGGAAATACGGCATCACCATGACGCTGCTGTTCCAGTCGATCGGCCAGATGCGCGAGGCCTATGGCGGTCGCGACTCCACGTCGAAATGGTTCGAGTCGGCGTCCTGGATCAGCTTCGCGGCGATCAACGATCCGGAAACTGCCGACTACATCTCCAAGCGCTGCGGCGACACCACGGTCGAGGTCGACCAGCTCAGCCGCTCCTCGCAAATGTCGGGATCGTCGCGCACGCGCTCGAAGCAGCTGGCGCGCCGCCCGCTGATCCTGCCGCACGAGGTGCTGCGCATGCGCGCCGACGAGCAGATCGTGTTCACGGCCGGCAATCCGCCGCTGCGCTGCGGGCGGGCCATCTGGTTCCGCCGCGAGGACATGAGAAGCTGCGTCGGCGAAAACAGGTTCCACCGGAAAGAGGCGGTGCAGGGAGGAGCGCTTTGAGACGGCTGCGCATCGGCGACAGCGAGGTGGAGGATACAGCCGGCGACATCGCGGTGCGGCTGGCGGACGCCTTTGCGCGGCGCGAGCATCCGCTGTGCCTGTGCCAGCCGGAGGGCGTGCCGATGTATGTCGCGCGCGCGGGCGGGCGCCATGTGCTGAAGCGGATGCCGGGCAGCGGACCGCGGCACGATCCCGACTGCGATTCCTATGAGCCGCCGCATGCGCTGTCCGGCCGCGGAACCGTCGACGGCGAGGCGATCGTCGAGAACGCCGAGGACGGCGTCACCCTGCTGAAGCTCGATTTCAGCCTGTCGAAGCAGGCCGGTCGGACGGCGCCGGCGCCGCGAGAAGCGACCGATGCCGGCGCGGTGAAAACCGACGGCTCGCGCCTCTCGCTGCGCGCCCTGCTGCACTATCTGTGGGAGCAGGCCGAGTTCAATCGCTGGCGTCCGGCGATGACCGGACGGCGCAACTGGGCGGTGCTGCGCAAGTTCCTGCTCGAGGCGGCCGAGGGCAAGACCGCGAAGGGCAAGGCGCTCGCGGACGTCCTGTTCATTCCCGAGATGTTCGACGCCGATCGCGACGCCGCGATCGGGCAGCGGCGCGAGACGTTCCTCAGCCGCGCGTTGAAGGCCGAGGGCAAGCGCCGCTCGCTCGCCATGCTGATCGGCGAGGTCAAGGAGATCGCACCGGCGCGCTTCGGCCACCGCGTCGTGATCAAGCATCTGCCGCGCTTTCCCTTCATGCTGAATGAGGATGTGCATCGGCGGATCAACGCGGTGTTCGCCCACGAGCTGGCGCTGTGGAACGCGACGGCGGATTCGCATCTGATCGCGATCGCCACCTTCGGTATCGATGCCGCCGGCATCGCCTCGATCGAGGCGATCGCGCTCATGGTCGTCACCGATCGCTGGATCCCATTCGAGAACCGCTATGAGGCGGCATTGATCGACGCGCTGGCGAAGCGCAGCGCGAGCTTCGTCAAGAGCCTGCGCTACAACCTGCCGGCCGCGCACCCGATGGCCTGCGTTGTTCTGTGGCAGGACGGCGCCGCACCGCTCGGCATGTATATCGTGCCCGACGGCGCCGAGGCCGACTATCGGGAAAAGCTCGACGAGCTGATCGCCGAGAGCGGCATCGCGTCGTGGACCTGGAACATCAGCGACGGAGCCATGCCGGAGCTTCCGGCATGACGTGGTCGGAGGTGGCTTCCATGCGAGAGCGAGAGGCGGCCGGACCGCCTCTCGCCTGCGGCTCAGCGGCCGCTCGGCGCCAGCTCTGCGGGCCCGTAGACGATGCGGCGGGCATGGAAGCTCACGCCGGTCTCGCAGGCGATCTGGTCGATGATCTGGCGCAGACCGCAGAGGCTGCGGTCACTCACCTCGCGCAGCGACGGGCCGCATTCGGCGAGCGCGTACCAGCGCCTCGTGCGGGGATCGAATATCTCCTGCGTCGCGAGGTCGATGTCGAGATGATCGAGGAGCGGCTGCGGCTGCGCGATCCAGCGGTGTTCGAATTCCGCCTCGATCCAATAGAGGTCTTCGGCGGCCTGCTCGGCGCGCGCCGGGTCGGCGCCGTCTCGCGCGCACCGCTGCGCCTCCACCGCGCGTATCATCAGCTCGATCAGCTCGCCGAGCTTGGCGACGAGCCGGTCGTGTGCGCTGCGCGCGAGATCATTGTCGCAACCGACGCGACTGATCCTGGCTATGAACCTGAAGCCGTTGAGGCGCGTGAACAGCGAGAGGTAGTCGATGTCGGACATGGGGTGTCTCCTTTCGTTCTGACGAAAGGCGGCTGCACCGTAGGCGCGAGGAGTCAGGGATCGCGAAGCGACCGCCTGCGGCGGCGAGCGGGGGTGCCGATTTTCCGGCGGCGCCTCCCGGGCGGCGGCGGAAAATTGGGGGAACCGCGATGTCCTTGACGCCGGAGCGGCGGGTGTATGATCGGACGTCAGAGAGAGAGGAAAGCCACGGCGCCCGCCGGGCGCCGTGCCCGCATCCGGCGACCAGCCGGCAGGGTGCGCGAGGGTCGCCCTCGCGACAGGGCGCCCGGTCGATCCGGGCGACCTCGTCCAGCGAGATGGATCGTCACCCGCATGGGCGGAGACCGCATCGCGGGCTCCGGGAGCGGTGCGCAGCGGCGCGAGTAGAGCCAGTCCGCCGCAGGCGGCTCGCCCAGATCTCCTTGCAGGTGGCCGCATGTCTTGCCGGGCTGGCTATTCTGATGCCAAACGCCACCCGGGTCGTCCGGCCTGCCCCGGTTTCGATCGGAGAAAGACACACCGCATTGACCATATCCTTCCGTTCGGAACGACAGCATCGCAGCTCGGTTCGGCCGGGCGGTCTGAGCAGCGCTCCCGCAGAATTGTTGTTCTCCCTATCAGAGGCGCTCTCGTCGCCGCGCTCGCCCTCGCCGCGCTTCATTGGCCATGTCGCGGACATGCTGAGCCGACGCGGGGTGCGATTTCCGATACCGTGACGGCCTCGTTCTCCATCTGTGGCAGCGCCCGGCGGTTCGACTGCGTGGTCGACGGCGACACATTCTGGCTCGGACGACAAAAGATCCGGATCGCCGACATCGACGCTCAGGAACTCACGCCGCCACGCTGCGCACATGAGAGGGAGCTGGGCGAGGCTGCGAAGCACAGGCTGCGGGCGCGGCTGAACGCCGGGCCGTTTTCACTGCTCGCGGGCTCGCGGGACGAAGACCCGTTCGGCCGCAAGCTGCGCACGGTGCTGCGTGCGGGACGCTCGATCGGCGAGCGCCTGGTCGCCGAAGGGCTTGTCCGGTGCTGGGACGGCGGCCGGCGTAGCTGGTGCGACTGAGGCATCAGCTCAATGAATCGGTCGAGCCGGACCGATTCGAAAAACGCGTTGGACGCCGCATGCGGCGGCGGCGAGACTCCCGGCATGACCCAGAAGGGCAGCCGACCCGTCCATCTTCGCCGCATCGACCCGACGCAGAACATGCGGCGCTTCTACGCGCTGGCGATCCAGCCGACGCTGTTCGGCGGCGCTTCGGTCATCCGCAACTGGGGCCGGATTGGATCGAACGGCCAGGCCATGATGCAGACCTTCGACCGGCCGGACGAAGCGGATGATGCGCTGAGCCGCCTCGAGCGCAGCAAGCGGCGGCGGGGCTACCGCGACGCGGATTGAACCGTCCCCACAAGAATGGCCGGCAAGCGAAGCGCTGCCGGCCAGGAGGCGTCACATGGTCTCGTCGATGACACCGGCCGCCTTCAGCCGGGCGTCGTCCATGTGGTCGATGATTTCATAGTCGTCCAACATCCAGTCGAAATCGCCGTTCCGCACGTCCTGAAGTGTGGCCCAGGTGCCGTCGGGCCAGAGAACGATGTCGTCGGGATGCGGGTGTCGGCGCTGTGATGAGTAGGATCGCGTCATCGGGGTCTCCTCGTGTGCCGGAAAGGACGAAGGCCCCGCCTTGCGGCGGAGCCCTCGCGTCGCTGCGATCAATCCCGCCGCGGCCGGGACCAGATCAGCTGCAGGCCTTCCTCGCCGTCGACCTCGACCAGGGTGGCATAGAGGGGCTCGCGGAAGGACGGATCGTCGAGCTTGACCGAGAGGTAGTCACGGCCGGTCTCCTCGGCGGTCCGCTGCCAGGCCGCGCCGAGCTCGGCGTTATGTGGAGCTCCACATAACGTCGATTATGCGGAGAGGGGGATTATGCGGAGCGCTGGTCTGTGAGGTCTGTGTTGGCGCCGGTTTCGGCAGGGTTCTGCTCCGCATAATTGCGAGGGTGGAAGGCGGACGCCCCGCGGGAAGCGGAGCGCCCTTGGCCGGTCATCGCGACCAGATGAGCTTGTGCTCGCCCTTGTCGCCCTGGACCAGGGAGGCGTAGACCGGGGCCGTGAAGGACGGATCGTCGAGCTTGAGCGAGAGGTATTCGGCGCCCGTCTCGCGGGCGGTCCGGCTCCAGCCGGCGCCGAACTCGACGCCGTTGGCGGTGACGCGGTAGTCGGGCGCCTTGTCGTTGTCGCGGTCGCAGGGCTTGATGGTGGCCTTGACGTTGAGGGTGAGGGTCTTGATCGTCCCGGCGTAGGCGCCGTTCTCGTCGCGGGTGAAGGTGCCGATCTGAGCCATTGTCGTATCTCCTGAGCTTTGCCCGAAGCCGCCCGATGCGGCCTCGATGGCGGTCGAGAGGCGACGGACCGGACGGCTGCACCCACCGGGGTCCCCGGCGCGCTTGCGCGATGGGGTGGTTCTCGGGGCCGCAGCGGCAGCGGAGGACGGCGGCAGCCGAGCTTGTTGTCCCGCGAGGAATGACCGCTTGCGGTCAGGGGAAGAAGGTCGGCGGAGCCGTTGCAGGCCAAGGCCGGGCCGGCGCCAGACCAGCCCAGAAGAGAGGCCGCCTGGGGGCTTCGTCGCATGATCGACAGAGATCGACGCTGGCGGTCGGCGCCTCATCAGCATGCTCAGCGCCGCCGGTGCGTCACCCTCCCGCGGTCACGGCCACCTGCCTCCGGCCCAACGACACATGCCCCGCCCCACACGGCACAGGCCGTGTCGAACACGATGCCGGTGCAGGACCGTTCCGATCAGGCCGGTGCCTCCAGGTCCGAGAGCAAGGACGCGATCAGCGCATCCGGTGCCTTGAACCGGCCACGCCTGAGCTCCGGCAGGACGACCGCCTCGATCGCTTCCAGCTTTTCGGAGGGGTCCATGCGAAGATAGATTTCCGTCGTGCGGATATCGGCATGACCAAGCCACAGGGCGACCTTCCGGATGTCGTGGGTGGCCTGCAGCATGATGACCGCGCAGCTGTGTCGGAGCTGATGTGGCGAGACCCTCCGATCGCGCAGCGATGCGCAGGTCTCGGCCGCCTTGCGGACGTGCTTGTCGAGCACATACTCGAACCCTGCACGGGTCATCGACTCACCCTGCGCATTGACGAAGAGCTCCGGCACGCGGACCGCGCCCCTGACGCTCAGCCAGGCGCGAAGATCCCGCGCCGTCTCCTTCCAGAGCGGCAGGCAGCGCTCCTTGCGGCCCTTGCCCCGGATCATCACGCTTGCGCCGTGCTGGAGCGACAGGTTTTCGGTCAGAACGCCGACCAGCTCAGAGACCCGCAAGCCCCCGGCGAAGCACAGGTGCATCATGGCCCGGTCGCGCACACCGGATCGTGTCGCAGGATCGGGGGCGTTGAGGATCGCGCGGACCTCTTCCATCGTCAGATGACGGATGAGCTTCTGGTCATGGCGCTTGGCCGGGATCGCATGGATCCGGCCGATCTGCTCCAGGGCGGAGGGGACCTTGTGCTCCACATAACGCATGAACGTCTTGATGGCGGCGAGCCGTAGGTTGCGTGTGGAAGCGCCGTTGCCGCGCTCCTGTTCGATATGGGCGAGGAAGGCCACGATCATCGGCGCGTCGAGGTCTTCGATGGTCAGCCGTGATGGTCGGGTGCCCAGCCGTTTCGCGGCGAAGTCGAACAGCAGCTTGAAGCTGAACGCATATGTCTCGCAGCTCTGTAAACTGTAGCCTCTCTGGCGAGGCATGTAATCGCGCAGGAAGGCGGTGATGAGAGGGGCGAGCTTCGTCATGCGACGCTCTCCCCGACCAGCATTTCTGCAGCCGAGGCGATATCCGCCATCATTTCCGGCGTCGCCTCAAGATACCAGTAGGTGTTCCGGATATCGGCATGGCCCAGATAGGTCGACAGGGCGACGAAGTGCCGGGCGACCACACCACGCTCGGCGCCGCATTGTTCCAGCACGCGGGTTGCGAAGGTATGGCGAAGATCATGGATGCGAGGCTGCCGGCTTCGCTCGGGCGCGATCCCCGCCCGGCGCAGGATGCAACGGAAGGTATAGTTCACAGTCGTCGGGCACAGCTGCCTGTGCTGGACGGATGGGAACAACCAGTCGCTTTCGCCGGCGCGTTGGCGGCGGACATCGAGATAGCGTTCGAGCGCCTCGATGACCGTCGCGTGCAGCGGCACGAGCCGGCTCTTGCGGAACTTGGTCTCGCGGATGTGCAGCACACCATCAGGCCCAATGTCGTCGAGCCTGAGCGCAAGGGCCTCCGAGATGCGCAATCCCGTGGCGGCGATCAGCCCGAACAGCATGACGTAGAGCTGGCGCCGCAGGGGATTGGGTTTCTGACGCCGGAGCCTGCCGGCGGCATCGAGGACGCGGGCGATCTCGTCGGGCGTGTAGATATAGGGGATCGGCCGCGCTTTCCGGCTTGGCGCGAGGTCGGCGCGCGGGATCTCATGCCGAGGATCTTCAGCATGGAGGAAGCGCGCAAACAGGATGAGGTCCGTCAGGCGCCGCTCACGGGCGCCCGGCGTCCGGGCGACTGTTGCCAGCCAGGCGAGAACGGATGCCGTGCGGATATGCGCTTCGCCCCGCCCGGCGGCGAAGCGCGCGAAGGCGCGAAGATGCCGTTCGGCCTTGACCAGCTTGTAGCCAAGAGTGCGGCGCAAAGTGATGTAGCGGTTGGCATCGTCGCTCAGCATGGCAGCCTCCCGCCCCAGGGCTGCGCGATCTCCGACAGGAGGCCGATGTCCACCTTGGCATAGAGCGCGGTGACCGATGGCGAGCGGTGCCGCAGCACGGCGCCGACGCCGGCAAGGCTCGCGCCGCTCCGCAGCATCGCCGTCGCTGCGGAGTGGCGCAGGACATGGGCGCCACGATGAACGCTCCGGATCTGGGCGCGGTCGAGGGCGCGGCGCACGATGCACTTCACGGCGATGCGGCTCAACGGGTGGACAGGCGCCGTGTCCGTCAGGAACACCCGCGTCGTCGCGATGCGTGGCCGCGCCCGCTCGATATAGGCGAGGATGGCGTCGCCGATCTCTTGGGTCAGCGGCAGGCGCTCTTCCCGCCGGACCTTGCCAGCAAGGGTTATGCGGCTGGTCACCCAGTCGATCGCGTCGAAGGTGTGTTTCGGCATGGAAGATTGACCCCGTTGTGAGGGGGATCGGCGTGTAATTTTGACCCCCCTCTTGGCTCATGGTCCGTCGTTTGGTTGCGACGGGCGGGCTGGGGATGAAGGGCGTGGATACGA